>JBQTGV010000177.1:0-14299 GCA_052390515.1 Candidatus Eiseniibacteriota bacterium
GCGGGCGCCGGTGGGGCACGGCCGCAGTGGGGGGGGTGTTGTGCCCGACCTCCCCCGCGCCGTGGCCGGTCGTGGGCAATTTTTACAAAATCCCCCACTACCACGAGGCCACCCCCCTTGACGTACCCCCCCCCGGGACTCGGTACATTGGTCTCGTTCAGCAGGCGACTATTTCTCTCTCCGGCAATCCCCCGTCGGAGGTCCTGCTGACTGACGTGGGCGCGTCCCGCGTGCTCGTGTCCCGCGGCGGGATGCTGCCTGAGGTTCGGCACTCGAGCCGGGGGGGAACGTCATGTCTAGAAGCTCACTCGCCGCCGCCTGCGTCCTCGCTCTCATCCTGATCCTGATTCGCGCCGAAAGTACGCGCTCCAGCTACATGTGGGAGCCGGCTGTTCAGGTGAGCAACACGCCGTATCGGTGTGTGCCGAACGTCGATCCATCGTGGAGCAAGACCGGCTCTCGCCGAATTCATCACGTGTTCAAGGAATGCGTGAACGCAGCCGGCGACTGTGACGGCGACAGCGGCATGGGGTTGTACCTGGAAGTCGGGCCAGGGTTGGACGCCTCGGCTTGGAACTCGGCGTGGAGCGCCAGGGACACGCTGAACAGCAACGGCATGGGGGCGTCGGACTTCGACATGGTGGTGGACCGCAACGACGTGGTGCACGTGGTCCACGAGGTCTTCCATCACCCGGCCTACGGCGTGGGGCAGATCCCGGTCATCGCGTACAAGATGAAAGGTAGAAGGAGCTGGGATCCCGACACCGCCGTGGTGCTGGAGGACACGCTGACCGCCGGCACGATCGAGTGCACCCGCCGCGGCCACGGTCCCAAGCTCTTCCTGGAGCCGGGCGGAGACGAGGACACGATTCACGTGGCCATCCCTTACGACAACACGGACACGGTGAATTGCGCGCGGCCCACGCCGCCGATGCATCACGCCATGATCTACCTGAAGAAGGATGTGGCTCCCACTACTCCCGATACGGGAGGCGCGTGGCCGAACGAGACCTTCGCGACCCAGGAGTATGCGAAACATAACAAAGTGACCATCAATGGTGGAGGCGGGATCCAGATGCTGGGAGCGGGGATCTTCTCGCTGCTGCGCGATTCGACCGGGACCTTGCACATGTGGGGAATACAAAAGCTCGAGGCTACGACTGGGGCGGACACGCTTCTGTGGCGGCACTTTTGGGGCACACCGGGTGAGCCCGAGACGGCCTGGCAGGACACCACCAGCCGAGTGCTTCTGAAGGACGATCCACCGCTGGGCTTTGCCGAGTCCGGCGGCGAGCCGGCGCCTTTGAACAATGCGGTAGCGACGGACAGCTCGCTGTACTTCCTCTGGAAGCGGCGCCAGGGACCCGGGATCATTCATCGGGTGCCGGTCGGCGGGCCGTATCCGGACACGACCGGCCTCAACTCATCCAACACTCGGCAACTCACCGCGTCCGGAGTGGCAGTGGAGCACTTGAAGCTGCGGCGGGCCGCGGATGGGGTCTGGCACCTCACCTGGCGAGCGAGACCTGACCCCAGCGCGGAGCCCCAGATCTGGCACAAGTACGTGACAACGGAAGAGGATCCCTTCGACGCCACGTCAGAAGTTCCGGACACGCCGGGCGGCTGGTCGACTCCGTCCATGGTGGCGGCCGACTTCGGAAGCGGGATCAGGGACGGCAAGCAAGCGTGGTACGTGGCCAACGGCGACACGGTGTGGATCACGTTCGCGGCTGAGGCTGCGGGCGCGGACACGACGGACGAGGTGTGGTTCCGGAAGGGTTACCCGATCGGGTCGGACAGCGTGCTGGCGGGCAAGCAGGTCTGGGACGGCCTCGTCTCTCTGGACGCGGACTTCTACGTGGCTCCGAACTGCACGCTGGAGATCAAGCCCGGGACCATGGTGGTGGCGGCGGACAGCACCGACCGGCTCGCGG
Source organism: Candidatus Eiseniibacteriota bacterium (assembly GCA_052390515.1). Lineage (GTDB taxonomy): Bacteria > ARS69 > ARS69 > ARS69 > ARS69 > JBQTGV01. The sequence goes on from JBQTGV010000177.1 coordinate 1,935, forward strand.
GTGGAGTGGACCCGAACTTGGTCGAACTGATCGTGCAAGGCACGCTGTTGGCCGACGGGACGGCGGCCGAGCCGATCGAGTTCCGCTCCGCGGATACGACGGCGACGAATGGCTGGTACGGAATCCGCCTGGACCTGATCGGCTCGACGTGGACCGGCTACGGCTACATCGGCTCGGAGGAACCGCTGTCTTCGATCGCCCACGCCACGATCCGGGACGCGGCTAAGGGCATCTCCATCGAGAACCTGATCGCGCCGAACCTGGCGGACGTGCAGTTCACGAACATCGGGGGCAGTCCGGCCAAGCACATCTATCTCGACAGCACCGACGTGGTGCTGCCGTACGGGGTGTGGGACCGGACGGCCAACCCCGACACGGTCAAGAGGGTGCCCGGCACCTGGGACCTTGCTCGGGTGAACGTCATCGCCGCCAACGCTGCGTCGCAGGATGCACCGTACGGAGCGGCGAGCCAGGTGGATTTGATCGTCCAGGGGAAGCTGTTCACCAGCGGCAGCTCCGCGAACGGTGACTCGACCTACTTCCGCCCGGAGAGCCCGACCAGCGCGGGGAACAACTGGGGCGGCCTGCTCCTGGATTTTGATGCCGCGGGGAGCGTGATCGAATATCTGGACATCGGCTACGCGGCCAATCCCGTGTTCCTCTTCTATGCGGACTCGTCGACGGCGCTTCGCCACTGCCGGATCCACGACTTCGCGGACGTGGGCATCTGGGTGGACGAGGCGGTGGGTTTCGGGGGGATCATCGAGTCGAACACCGTCGAGCGTGGCACGAACGTTCTCCTGAGCCTTGGGCGAACGGGCATCTTGCTGGACGGCGCCGACCAGATGGTGGTGAAGGACAACAAGGTGGATCTGTCGGGGCTCGTGCTCACCGGAGGCACTTCCGCCGCCATCGACGTGATGTGGGGAAGCTCGTGGTGCAACGCGAATCCCCCGGGTGGTGAGCGGCTGGTTGTCCAGGGTAACTGGGTCGTGGGGCCAGGCACCGGGGCCCTCCTCGGGACGCACTCCGGCATCCGGTCCACGTGGATCTGTGCGCAGACCAACCGCAGGGTCGACTACGTCCGGAACTACGTGGAGGACTTCAATCTGGCGGGGCTGGCGCTGACCCAGACCCAGCACATCCAGGCGGACAGCAACAACGTGGTGCAGAGCCTTCGAGCCGTGGACATCAGCCGGGACTCCAACGCGGCGCTGACCGGGCCCGTGGCAAACTGGAGGGCGAATTGGTTCGAGTACGACACGCGCGCCGCAATTGAGCTCATTCGCACGAACAACAAGCTTCGGACGAAGTTCGGTCCGAGTTCCACGCTACTCGGCGACAATGGGTTCCTCGTTGCCGACAGCATGGCTGTCTTTATGCGCGAGAACGACACGGCTGTGGACACTCTAAAGGCAGAGGAGAACTACTGGTATCTTGACGCGAACGGATCGGAGGTCTTCCTCAACACGCTGCAAGAGTGGTCATTCAAGATCCGACCTCGTCTAGACCCTGACTCGACCGAGTACGACGTCTGGCCGGTGAAGACGAGTGATTCGCCTGCCACATACTTCCGGATGTCGAGCCCCCCATCCGTCGGTCGAGTGATGGCGAGTGCTTTAGGACTGTACAAGGAAGCCGGAGAACCTTCGGAAGCTGGGTCGGCGCCCCTGAGTACGTTCCTGAGTCCGCCGCTGGAGAATCCGATTCGGACAGCGACGGAAGTGGTGCTGGGAGTGGCGTCGGAGAACCAGGGCCTCTACAAGGTCGAGGTCTTCGACGTGGCGGGGCGGCGCGTCGCTACTCTGCTTCGAGAGACCCTTCATGCTGGAACGTACCGCATTCCCTGGAACGGAACGAACTCATCTGGCGAACGAGTCACCGCAGGGACGTACTTCATGCGTGCGGAGGGTCCTGGATTCCTGAAGACACAAAAGGTTACGCTGGTGAGGTAAGGAGGTTGCACAGCCATGAAGAGGCATCGAGGACTCATGGTCACCGCAGGGTGCTGCTCCATCCTCACCCTCTCTCCAGGGTGGGCGGCCACCCAGAGGGTACCAACCGAGTATGCGACCATTCAGGCAGGCGTGGACGCTAGCGCACCTGGGGATACGGTGCTGGTCGCGCCCGGGACCTACGTCGATTGGGAGACGCGGGGCCTGCGGTCGGCTTGCGTCTTCTTGCGCGACGGTGTGGCCCTGCGGTCGGAGTCTGGACCGAGCGCGACAACGATCGACATGCAAGGTTCTGGTGTCGGCTCTGTCGACGTGCTCTTTTCCGATCAGATCAGTTCGACTTCCACGCTGGTGGAAGGATTCACGATCACGGGGGTCCCCGTCGGCCGGTCAGGGGCGTTCGTGGTTGGACCCGGGGTCATGACATTCCGCCATTGTGTGTTCCGGGACATGGACGGCGGCTCCTCGGGGTCCGCGGGGATCGTGTCCTGGTGCGACTTGGTCGTCAGCGGATGTGAGTTTCGGAATCTCCGTAGCACGTCCAATGGCGCCGGCATCTTCATGTCCAACGAGGCCGACCTATTCGTGGACGGCTGCCTGTTCACCAACTGCATGGAGCGCGCCATCGCCGCACTTGCCTTCGACAACCTGATCCACGAGCAGGCCGTGATCACCAACAGCTCGTTCATCGGGAACTCGGAGGCGAACTCGGGAGGCGGCGGGGCGATTGCGATCGGGGGCTATCAGGATGGTGTGACGATCACGGACTGCTACTTCGAGAACAACTCGGCGGCGTCGGGTGGGGGAGCGGTGGGAATCAACGCGGCTGTGACGGTTGCCTACTCAGTCCGGAACTGCGTCTTCTGGAACAACCGTACTTCGTTCGGGGGAGGAGGGGGCGGAGCGCTGGCGACGGGCGGGTCCGGGACCGTGATCGGCAACACCTTCCACGCCAACACGGCCTTCGGCGCCGGTCCGGCTGCGGCCTTCCAGGTGGGCTCCATCCAGTTCAAGAACAACGTCGTCTCCGGCTCGATCGGCGCTCCCGCGGTGTACGAGCTGAGCGGGGTGGTCAACTCGAGCTGCAACGTCTACTGGAACAATGCCGGCGGCGATGCCTTCGGCTTCAGCCTGTCGGCCACGGACCGGGTGGTCGATCCGCTCTACTGTGACCCCACGAACGGAGACTTCACGGTCCATGAGACATCGCCCTGCCTGCCGGCGAACTCGGCCGGCTGCGGGCAGATCGGAGCTCGAGCGCAAGGCTGCGGTTCGGTCGCAGTGGAGACCAGGTCCTGGGGTCGGATCAAGGAGGGTTACCGATGAGAACCTTGCACGCATTCCCCGCGCTGGTCGCCGGCGCGGCGATGGTCGCCGCCGCGCCAGCCTTGGCCGAGACGCTCCGCTTGGCGGTGAAGGACATGACCACGGTTCAGGACGGCCTCGGCAATTCCCGGGTCTTCTTCCACCTGACGGACCCCGGAAGCCTGGGGGACGTGGCCGTGTCCAGTGCCAGCGTGCAGTTCGAACTCGCCGGGACGACGAGGGCGGGAAGCCTGGATCTCGCCGTGCATCCGGTGCAGACGGCGTGGAGTCCCGGTGCGGTTACTTGGTCCACGGCCTTCGACGAATCGGTGTACGGACGCACGGAGGTGGACCTGAACCGCGGCGGGACGGTGAGCTTGGATGTGACTCTCGTCGTGAAGGAGATGCTGGAGGGCGGCGTCGCGACGAACGGCTTCGTGCTGACCGCGGCTGCGCCGGACGCGCTGGGCCTGCAGGCCGCAGATGTCTCGCGCTTCTCGAACCTCGCGTCTGGAGCCGTGGAGATCAACTACCGGACCACGCCGCCGAGGCCGCGGCCGAGGTAGGCGGGCCGGCGGCCGGTGTGTGCCACGCCAGCCTCACCGCGCCGGCGCCCCGGCCCGATCCAGACCCGCCGGTAGGCGAGGCAGCACCCCGCGCGGTCATCTCCACGAACGCGGCGATGAACCCCCCGGGAATCGCGATGATGTCCGGCACGACCCGCCACGCCGCGCGGACAGCACCGACCGGCTGGCCGGAGGGAAGGACCCGAACCTGATCGAGCTGATCGTGCAGGGCACGTTGCTTGCTGACGGCACGGCGACTGATCCGATCGAGTTCCGCTCCGCGGATACGACGGCGACGAACGGCTGGTACGGAATCCGCCTGGACCTGATCGGCTCGACGTGGACCGGCTACGGCTACATCGGCTCGGAGGAACCGGCACTGGGTTCTCGCCGCGGGAATCACAACCTGGTCGAGTCCGCCAGGACTGCGTCGCTCAGCCACCGCGCGATGGCCCGCCCCGCGACGAGATTCCCGCGGACGGTGAAGTGCCCGTCCCGCGGGAGGTAGAGCCCGGCTGGCTGGCGCTCGGCCCGCAGCGGTCCGAGCAGGTCGAGGTGCGGGATCCCCGCCGCCGCCACCCGCGCGACGAGCTCGTCGTGCAGTTCCACCTGCGGCTCCCCCTGCGGCAGCACGTACACGTCGGCCGGAAAGAAGATCACGGCGAAACGCGCTCCCGCGGCCTTCGCCGCACGGTCCATGGCTATGATGTGCTCGGCGGCGCGCTCCATTCCCACTCGGAAGTCATCCTCCGAGAAGTTGCGCACCGGCCGGGCAGCCGGCATCGCCCCGAACCAGCGCACGGCCGCCGTCTCCCGAGCCACGGAGAGCAGCCGCCACAAGTGACTCGAGCGCTGCAGGAAGCTCTCCTGCCAGACGCGGTGAGTGTGCTCGTCGAAGAGGTGTCCGTCCCGGACGGTGTACAGGTTCGGCGCGCCGATGAACTCGTCCAGGAAGTCGTTGTCGAAGAACCCGAAGAGGATCACGTCGGGATCGAGCTGCGGTGCCAGCTCTTCCAGAAAGGCGAGCGCGTTCTCCGGGCCGTAGCCGAGCACGCCGCAGTTGATCGTCTCGACGGCGTCGCCCCCGGCCGCCCGATCCATTTCGCGCTCGACGACGCTGACCCACTCCTCGCCCTGTGGAACGCCCCATCCCCAGGTGAACGAATCCCCGAAGGCGAGCACGCGCGTCACGGTCTTCGCCCCGACCTCGTCGTCCCGCAGCCCGAGCGAGTTGCTCGTGAACTCGGTCTCGTGGCCGCTGATCTGCACCTTGCCGGTGAAGCTCGGCGCGGGCCGGTACGTGGGCCGCTCCGACGGCAGGAACATCCCCCGGCTCATGAACTGCCGGACCTCGGCCTGGGAGGGGAGGGTCTGGGGCGCGGCCACGCGCACGATCAGCTCGGCGACCGGCACGAGGAGGAGCAGCGTGCCGAGGGTGACGGCCGCGCCGGAGAGGAGGCGAACCATGCGGCAGAGTCTAACGGCTCCCGCCGCCACCGGCGACATCCCGCCGCGCCGCGTCGATCCAGCCCCGCACGCGCCGCTCCCGCGGCCACCAGCCCGGCTCGTCCAGCGCGGACAGGGCGGCGACGAGCTCGTCCGGCTCGCGGAAGGCGAGCTGCTCGATCGTGGTCACGCCGACGGCCTCGAGCCGCCGGACGTTCGCCGGGCCGATCCCGTGCAGCAGCAGGAGCCGGCACTTCTCGCCGAGCGCGCCCATCAGGGCCTCGGTGCTGCCGCCCGGAACGTAGAGATCGCCGGCCTCGATGAGCCGCAGGACGCCCCAGGCGCTGTCCTTGTGCCGGTGCCGCGCGTACTCGGGGACACCGTCCGGGACGCCAGGAATGTCCCGTGCACGGGCGGCGAAGGAGTCCACGGTGAGCCAGTCCATGGCCTGCAGCACGCCGAGCGAGAGAATGGCGACGCCGATCTTCGCCCTGTTCCGCCAAGCCGGCGGCACGATCCCCTCCGCCTCGTGCGCATGCTCGGCACCGGGCCGCTCCCAGTCGGGCAGCAGCCCGAGGCGGACGAGGGCGCGGGCCATCGACCACAGGCACAGCGCGAACGGCGCGAAGCCGAGGAAGCCGAGCAGCGGCATCTCGAACGGCCGCAGTGCGGCGAAGCCCGGGACGGTGTAGATCCAGCGGCCGCCGGAGACGGCGTTCGCCGCTTCCCACACGAGACCGCAGATCATCCCGGCTACGAGCAGCCGGAGAACGCGGCCAGGCCGGCCGTCGGCCAGATCCCGAGCCAGGGACGCGCCACCGCTCCGGCGCAGCCACGGCTCCAGAAAGAGCACCGGGATGGCCCAGACCAGCGGGAAGAAGAACGTCGGCAACGCGAGGACGAGCGCCGTGGCCACGCCGCCGGCGATCATGAGGTTGCGGTCCAGCGCCGCCGTCCATCGGATCCCCGGCATCCTCACGCTCTGGAACACGCGGCGCACGCGCAGGCACTCCTCCAGCAGCAGCACGCCGGGCAGCACGGTAGCGAAGGAGAGCGCCACCCCGATGCGCCGCAGGACGATGTTCGCCGGCACGCCGACGTAGTACCAGTTCTCGACCCGGAAGTTGATCGCCTCGAAGACGAGCCACATCGGCACGGACCACGCCATGAGGTGCATTACCGTGCGCCAGCGCCCGTAGAAGATCGAGTAGCCGAGCGTGCGCGACGACGTGACGAGATTGACGGCGAGCAGGAACGGGTACCATGCGAAGAGGTAGTACCAGGTGTGCACCGGCTCGACGTGCATCACCGAGAAGAACGTCGCCGCGGCCCACAGGGCGCCGGCGGAAATGGTGACGATGAGCGCCGCGAACGGCGGCTCGGGGGCCCGCGGCATCGAAGCGGCTCGCGCACCCGACGGCGACCGCGGACCCTCGACGCGCGCCTCGAACCAGTTGGGCCGCTCGTCGACCTCGACCGCCGCCTCGCTCTCCGCGGGCGGCGTCTCGGGTGCTGGCTCCGGCTCCGGTTCCTCGAGGCTCACGGGCGGCGGCTTCGGCGGCTCGCGCTTCGGCTTCGGCGGAGCCTTCCGCTGCATCTCCTGCGCCATCAGGAGCTCGGAAGTCAGGTCGCGGAGGATGGGGAGGTCGTCGGAGTCCTCCTTCGACGACGCACGACCGCCGAGCTCCGAGGAGGAGTGCTCGAACGTCGAGAAATCGGGCTCGTCGCTTTCCCGCGGCGTCTCGGACATGGGGTCCCCGGCGAGGCTCAGGATTGCCCTGGAATCGGCCGCCCAGCCTCCGCAGTTGAATCTGGGCCAGAGGGAGGCCAGGGTCCAGCCCGGGAAGCCCGCGCGGCCCGCCGGCGTGGTGCTGTCCAGCGGGTGGGGTTGGCGCCAGTAGCCGGCGTCGGTCCGTCCGTCCGCTCCCCTCAGTCCAGCCGGCCGGGCATGTCCGCCAGGACGTAGGCCATGACCGCCATCGCGGCGACGTTCCGCTGCAGGGCCTCGGGGTCGACCTTGTCGACGGTGTCGGCCTCGCTGTGGTGAATGTCCCAGTACGTCTCCATCGAGGTGCGTAGGGCGAGGCCCGGCACGCGGCCCTTCATCAGCGGTGCGATGTCCGCACCGCCGCCTCCGATCTTCGCCGAGTCGGCCTGCACCGGACGCAGGAGCTGGCCGATCTCCTGCACCACGTCCAAGACGCGCTGCTGCCGTGCCTCGTCCACCGTATCGTCTTCGCCCTTCCAGACGCTCACGCCGAACCCCCAAGGCTCCTCGACGCCGAGGTCGGCCTCGATGGCGGCGTGATGGCGATGCAGGTCCCCGCGAACGGAGTCACGGTAGGCGTCCGCACCGCGCGTGCCGTTCTCCTCGTTGGTCCACAGCACGACGCGGATCGTGCGGCGGGGGCGAAGGCCCAGCTCGGAGATGAGACGCGCCGCCTCCATGGCCACGACGCATCCGCCGCCGTCGTCGTGCGCACCCTGCCCCACGTCCCAGGAGTCGAGGTGCCCACCGATCACGACCACTTCCTCGGGACTCACCGCGCCCGGCACCTCGGCGATCACGTTGAACGACTCGGCGTCGGGGAGCGTGCGCGCTCCCATCTCCAGCCGGATGCGTGCCTCTTCGCCCGCCTCCAGCATCCGCGCGACCATCGATGCGTCCTCGATGGACAGCGCCGCCCCCGGGATCCGGCGAAGCTCCTTGCCGTACTCCTTCATGCTTCCGGTGTGCGGGTTGCGCAGCGAGCCACGCCCCACGGTGCGGACCAGGGACGCCACCGCCCCCTTCGCGGCGGCGCACTCGGCACCCTCGGAGCGGTACTTCACCGTCTCCGAGTACGTCGTGAAGGGCGCGTTCCAGAGCACGATGCGCCCGGCCACGGCCGAGTCCGGAAGTGCCTCGAACTCGGCGAAGCTGGAGACGGCGACGACGCGTGCTTCGATGCCGCCGGCGGGCGTGCCGATGCTGCGGCCGAGCCCGAGCATGGCGAGCTCCGCGTGTCGCGGCGCGACGAGCGTGGCTCGCTCTTCGCCGCGGACCCACACTGGAACCATCACGCGCTGGCGCCGCACGTTGGCGAGACCGTCCAGCTCCATCCGCTCGACCGCCCAGTCCACGGCGCGGGCGAGGGACGGCGAACCGGAGAGGCGGTGGCCGATGCCGTCACAGAGCTCGGTGAGCTTGCGCCAGCCCTCGTCGGAAGCCAGCGCCGCGGTGATGAGCCGCTCCGCGTCGCGGCGGTGGCGCTCGCTGACGGCGCTCTCGGCGAGCGGCACGCTCGGCAGCGCGAAGAGGAGCGCGGCGGCCGCCGCGAACCCGGAGCGGGTCCAACGCCCCCGGTCCGGGTGCTCGGACCGGCCTGCTCGAGGGACTCCAGCACGAGCTTCTTGTTGATGATCTCGGGCAGCACGATCACGTCCTCGGGACGCCCCGCAGGATACACGGCGTAGAACGGGACGCCGGCCCGGTCGTGGCGCCGCAGGACCTCGGAGATCTCCGGGTCCTGGCGGGTCCAGTCGCCCTTGAGCGCGAGGACGCCGTTCTCGTGGAACATGCGCTCCACCTCCGCGTCGGCGAGCACGGTGCGCTCGTTGACCTTGCAAGTCCAGCACCAGTCGGCGGTGAAGTCCAGGAAGACCGTGCGGCCTTCGCGGACCGAGGTGTCCAGGTACTCGGTCGAGAACGGCTCCCAGCGGACGCCGCCGCGGGTCACCTCGACGCGGGGGCCGAGCCGGGCGGTCTCCCCGCCTCCGGGAGGCGGCGCTGCGAAGAGCCGATTGTGCAGGAACGCGCCGTAGCCCGCTCCGACGCCGGCCAGCGTCAGCGCCCAGATCAGCATCACCCGCCGCATCGACGAGGTGAGGTCCAGGAACGTGCCGTGCATCCACGCGAAGAAGGCCAACACGAGCAGGAAGGCGAGCAGCCAGGCGGCGCCGTCCGCACCGGTCTGCGCGCCGAACACGGCCACGAGCCACACGAGCGTCGCCAGCAGCAGGAACCCCATGCCCTGCTTGAACCGCTCCATCCACAGCCCCGGCTTCGGCACGTAGCGCAGCCAGGCGGGATGCATGGAGAGCAGCACGTACGGGAACGCCAGCCCGAGCGACGTGGAGAGGAAGATGGCGATGATGACCGGCGCCGGCTGCGAGAACGCGAAGGCCACCGCGGCGCCGAGCATCGGGGCGGTGCAGGGAGTCGCCAGGATGGTGGTCAGCACGCCGTGGAAGAAGGCGTCGGCGTAGTCCTTGCGGTCCTTGGCGGCGAGCCCCAGCCCGACGATCGCGGTCATGGCGCCGACCTCGAAGACGCCGAGGAGGCTCAGGGCGAAGACGAAGACGACGGACGCGAGCGCTGCCACGAACGCAGGGTTCTGGAACTGGAAGCCCCAGCCGATGTGCTCGCCCGCGGACTTGAGCGCGACGACGACGAGCGCGAGCGCCAGGAAGGAGACGACGACGCCGGCCCCGAACGTCCAGCCGAGCTTCGCGATCTTGCCGGGATGCTCCTCGGCCTTGGAGACGAATCCGAGGATCTTCAGCGAGACGACCGGAAGGACGCACGGCATCACGTTGAGGATGATCCCGCCGAGGAACGCGAGGACCAGGAAGCGGAGGAGGTTCGCGCCGCGCGCAGTCGGCGCGGGCGCCGCCGCGACGGGATGCTCGGCGAGGAAGGGCCCCTTGCCGGAGAAGACGGCTGCACCGGTCGCGCGGGCGGTGTGTCCGGCCTCGGCCACGTTCACCGGCACCTCGAAGGAGAGGAGAAGGTCTTCGCCCCCGCGAGGAACGCGGATCACGCCGGCGAGCGTCGACACGGTTCCCGGCGCCACGGAGGTGTCCACTTCGACGGGAACGACCACGGCGAGGCTCGTGCCGTCGTCGCGGAAGGATCCGTCACGAGTCCACAGTTCCGTGGACGGCCGCGGGAAGAACACGCACGCGGCGGGGTCGGCGCCGCCGAGGCCCCCGAATACGACCGCGATCTCCGCCTTCGCCCCGGGAGGGATGGCGTCGACGCTCTGGAACACCTGCACCGCGACGCCCGGGACGGCGGTCGCGGGCCGCGGCAGTTCCGCCTGCACGGCGGCGAAGTCGCGGACGACGGACTCGCCGGCGGGGACGGCCTCCGCGGCGACGTTCAACACGAGCGAGAGATCGGTGCCGCCGGGGATGCAGATGTCCTTGCACTGCAGCCAGTCGACCCGCGCCGCGAGCGTCACCGTCTCCGCGTCGAGCGGGGACGGCGGAGTGATCTCGGTGAGAAGCAGCACGCGGTCGGCGTAGCCGAAGGTGACGAGATCGCCCGCCTCTTCATACCGGTGGGGGACCGGCCACAGGATCGGTCCGGCCTCGAAGCCCTGGGGAAGGGTCCACTCGATCGTGGTGGGGAGGCCCGCGTCCCCGCCGTTCTCCCAGTACGTGTGCCAGCCTTCGGCCATGCGGATGTCCACGGCCACCTGGAAGGGGCGGCCGGCCGCGATCGTGCCGACCTCGGCGACGAGGCGCGCGGTGACCGTCCCCTCGTGAGAGCCGGGGGACGACTCATCGGACCCGGCCGGGGGCAGCGCGAGCGCGCCCCCCGCCGCCCCGAGGATCAAGAGGGTATGGAGTCGAATCATCGACCGGTTAGAGCGCCGGAGTCGACCGAGAGTTCCCTTCACGGGACTCAGAAGAGCGTGTAGATGAACGGCGCGACGGACGTCGACGTGAACAGGATGAGCGCGCCGAGCACCACCAGGACGACCACGATCGGCGTCAGCCACAGCTTCTTGCGCACCTTCAGGAAGTCGAGGAACTCCTTGATGATCCCGATTCTGGACGTCATGGATTCGCCTCTCAGTATTGCTTGCGGAGGCGCTCGGGGTCGAACGGTCCATCCGAGCGCCGGATCCAGTAGGAAGCCCTGCCCTTCTCGAAACCGCGGTCCAGCGGGTCCTTGCCCAGCATCCGGAGCACGATCCCGTACGGCGTGAACACGAGGTAGAACGCGAGGGTGAGCATGAGCCAGGTCAGCGCGCGCGCGATCCCCTTCGCGGCCGGCATCCACACGCGGTGGATGGGACCCAGCGCCGCCGGGACGGTGAGCGCCAGCAGGGCGAGGACCGGTGCGGCGCCGAGCAGCCAGGGAAGCGGTGCCTTGTGCCCGCGCCACCACAGGATGCCCGCCCAGAGGAGACAGACGACGCCGAGGGAGAGCCCGAAGGTCCTCAGCTCTTTCCGATCCGGCTTCGCGCTCAAGTCCGCCTCCTCTCAGTCCGCTTCGAACTTCCGGTCGGCGCGCACCCGTTCGATGAGCGCGGGATCCTGGTCCGACTTGCGGAGCAGGAAAGGGCCGGCCAGCAGAACGTCCATCTCCGTTCCCAGGAAACACTGGAAGGCGTGCTCCGGCGCACAGACGATCGGCTCGCCGCGCACGTTGAACGACGTGTTGATCACCAGCGGGCAGCCGGTCAGGTCCCGGAAGGCCGAGATCATGCGATGGTACGTCGGATTCGTCTCGGCGTGGACCGTCTGCACGCGGGCCGAGAAGTCCACGTGGGTGATCGCCGGAACGCGGCTTCGCCGCACCTTCAGCAGGTCGATCCCCGTCTTGCCCAGGTCGCCGTCGGTCACCGCGATGCGGTGCTCGTTGCGGACGTGGGTCACGAGCAGCATGTACGGGCTCTCGACGCCCTCCTCGAAGATCTCGCCGGCGTGCTTGGCCAGCACGCTCGGGGCGAACGGCCGGAACGACTCCCGGTACTTGATCTTCAAGTTCATGCGGCTCTGCATGTCGGGATCCCGTGGATCCCCGATGATGGAGCGCGCTCCGAGTGCGCGCGGCCCGAACTCCATGCGGCCCTGGAACCAGCCGACCACGTGGCCCTCGGCGAGCAGCTGCGCCGCGGTCCGCGGGACGTCGTCCTCGACCAGCTCCTGGTACACGGCACCCGTCGTGTCCAGGAACGCCTTGATCTCGTCCCGCTCGAATGCCGGTCCGAGGTAGCTCCCGGACTGCGCGTCCTGCAGGCCGCGCTGGACCGGGCGTGGATGGCCGTGGAGACGGGGGGAGATGTGCAGCGCGACACCGAGCGCGCCGCCGGCGTCC
>JBQTGV010000178.1:0-5558 GCA_052390515.1 Candidatus Eiseniibacteriota bacterium
TCGGAGGGACCCTCGGCCTGCGGCGATTCGGCGGCGGGAGCGCCGGCGCAGGACGCGAGCATGACGGCGAGAAGGATGGCGATCCCGGGCGCCGCCGGTGAGCAACGGATCATCAGCGGTACAGCACCTTCACGCGGCCCCAGCTCGCCGCCTCGAGGCCCGCGCTCACCGACGTCGGGACGGTGCAGGAACCGCAGTCTCCGAAGGGCGAAACGTAGCCGATCCGGCCGCAGGTGGGATGGTTGATCGCCGGCGAGAAGATGCAAAGTCCGAACTGGCTGAGGTCGCAGAAGAGCGGATCTGCCGAGAAGTTGTTCGACGTTCCCGTCGAGTCCGGGCACTGCCCCCCGAAACTCGACAGCTCGTTATCGAAGAACAGGTTGCATTCGATCGTCGGGTGGTTCCCGCCGCCGCAGTAGACGGCCGCGGAGCCGCGGCTGTCGACGATGATGTTCTTGCGGAAGGTGAGGTCCGAGCCCGTGCTGTACAGCGCGGCAGCCTCGTTGCCGAACCCCGAGATGCTCGTCATGATCGTGTTGTTCTCGATGAGCGGCGCACCTCCGGAAACCGCGATGACTCCCCCGCCTCCGCCGGCGGCGATGATCGTGCTGTTCACGAACAGGTTGTTGACGACGTGGACGTCGCTGCTCTGAAGGTAGACGCCGGCGCCGATCCCGGCCTTGCACGTGTCGAAGACGTTGTCCCGGATCGTCCCCGAGGAGACATAGACGGCGATCGCTCCGCCGACGCCCGTGAACTGGGAGTCCCACGTGAAGTGAAAGCCATGGACCCCGGTCAACTCGTTGCAGGCGGTCCAGCGAAGCGCGGGCTCCGCGCCGGCGGTGCCACGGATGGTCACCACGCTGTCCGGGTATCCCTTGGCGATCATCGTCACGCCCGACTTCATGGTGAGCCGAAGCAGGTAGCCTGCGTTCGATCCCGTCACCGAGCCAGGCCAGACCAGCAGGGTATCTCCCGAGACCACCGACACGGAGCTCAGCGCCGCGTCGATGCCGCCACCGAACTGGCTCCCAGGCGTGCAGTCGTCGCAGAAGTCGCAGGGACCGTCGCAGTCGCCGGCCAGGCGACCGACCTTCCATGTCCCGGCATCCGCCGAGGCGGAGACGACCGCGCAGAGCGCGGCGCCGAGGAGGAGAACCCGCCGGACCATGCACCCTCCGGGAGAGAAACGTGGCGCGAATCCGGGCGACTATAGCAAGGGCCTTCGGCCCCGGCAACCGATCCGCTTGGCAGAGCGGGTGGGCGCGCCTATCCTCGGGCTTCGTGGAGGAATCTCCCATCTCGAGGTCCGATCTCCTCGTCCTGCTCGGCGTGGCGGCAGCGTTGCGCTTCGCGCTGATCGCCACGACCGCGGGCGATCCGATCTTCGAGATACCCATGCTGGACGCCGAGTACTCGGTGGAGTGGGCGCGCCGTGCCGCCGCGGGGGACCTGCTCGGCAGCCCCGAAGGCACGGCATACTTCCGCACGCCGCTGTACACGTGGTTCCTGGCGGGCGCGTTCCTCCTCCCCGGGCCGGATCTGACCACGGCCCGCCTGCTCCAGGCCCTGCTCGGCGCCGCCACGTGCGTGATGCTCGCACAGGTGGCCGGGCGGCGCTTCGGGCGCGCCGCGGGAATCGCCACCGGGGCGCTCTCGGCAACGGCGTGGCCGCTCCTCTACTTCGGCCGCGAGCTGCTCATCGAGTCCATCGTGCCGCTCCTCGGCGCGCTCATCCTCGTCGCGCTCGACGCCGCGCTCCGCCACGACCGCCTGCGCGGCTGGTTCGCGCTCGGCGCCGCCATCGGCCTCGCCGCCGTCGCCCGCGCGAACTTCCTCTTGATCGCACCGGCGGTGTGGCTCTTCGCCGCGGTGCCGGCCGGTCCGCGCGTGCGGCGAACGCTCGCTCTCGTCACCGGCACGGCGCTCTGCGTGCTGCCCGTGACGGTGCGCAACCGCGCCGTCTCCGGTGACTGGGTGCTGCTCTCGTACCAGGGCGGCCTGAATCTATGGATCGGCAACAACCCCGAGGCGGACGGCATGAGCGCGAGCCTCCCCGGATTCTCCTCGTGGCGGAACGAGGACGTGGACGCGTGGTTCGCGCGGGAGCAGGGGCGCGCGGTCGGACCGGCCGAGCAGGATGCGCACTTCATGAAGCTCGCGCGGGGGTTCTTCGCCGAGCGGCCCGCGGACGCGTTTCGCCTCCTGGCCAAGAAGACGTACTTCTTCCTGCAGGGGTACGAGATCCGCAACAACCGCGACCTCTACGCGGTCCGCGAGCGCCAGGCGCTGCTCCGGCTGCCGCTCCCCGACTTCGGCTGGATCCTGCCGCTCGCGGGAGTCGGCGTCTTCGTGCACCGCCGGCGGATCCGGGATCTGCTGCCCCTTCTCGCTTACGGCGCCGCCGCCGCCGCCGGCGTGATCCTCTTCTTCGTGTGCGCACGCTACCGCCTCGTCGCTTGGCCGGCGCTTCTGCCGCTCGCCGGAGCCGGTGCGGCCGCGCTGGCCGATCGAGGCGCCGGCGCGCGCGTGCTGGCCGGCCGCGCGGCGCTGCTCCTCGCGCTCGTCCTCCTCGCGCGCATCGACTTCCTGGGCATCCGTCATCCCGACCAATCCCAGACTCACTTCCAGACGGCGAACATCCACGCGCGCGCCGGGAACTTCGCCGAGGCCGAGGGCGAGTTCCGCCGTGCGCTGGCCATTCAGCCGGCCTTCGCCGAGGCGAAGCATCATCTCGGCGCACTGCTGCTGGAGGCCGGCCGCGTCCAGGAGGCTCTCCCGCTGCTTCGCGAGGCGGCGCGGGACATGCCCGCGTCCTTCCGTGCGCGGCGCTCGTTGGCCGAGGCGCTGGAGGCGGCGGGCGCGCTTCCCGAGGCGCTGGCCGTGCGCCGGGAAACGCTCGCGCTCTCGGGCGGCGCGGCACAGGATCGGCTCGCGCTGGCGAACGCGCTCGGCATGAGCGGCGCGTACGGCGAGGCCTGGGAGCACTATGCCGCGATGCTGGCCGACGAAGGAGCAGCCGACGCGGCCGATCCGTATCTCCTGCTCAATGCGGGTCAGACGGCGCTCGCGCTCCGCCGCGAAGAGGAGGGGTCGTCCCTCCTCGGCCGCGCCACGAAGCACGACGAGACGCGCGTGCCGGCGTGGGAGGCCCTCGCGCGCTATCATCTCTCCGAGCGCCGCCCGGCGGACGCGCTGCGCGTCCTGAGCGAGGCCGTTCTTCGCTTGCCCGAAGACGCTGCGCTGCGCCGGCTCCGCGCGCTCGCCCGGTGGACGACCGGCGACCTCACCGGGACGCTCGAGGATCTGGAGGCGGCGGTGCGGCTGGATCCGTCGGACACCGCGTCGAGGCAGCGCCTCGAGGAGCTGCGCGCCGGCGCGCGCTGAGGAGCTCATGCGCGTTCCCCGTGTGCACCGCTTCCGCACCGACGAGACCGCCGACGCGCTCTTCCGCAGGCTCGCGCCCGGGCGGCGCTTCCGCTTCGCCCCAGCCGGCGGGCCCCAGGTGATGGGCGATGAGCCCGTGGCCTTCGTCGCCGCCGGCCGCAACGAGCCGCTTCCCCGCGTCCTCTCGCGCCTTCGCGACTTCCTCCCGCGGGTGCCCGGTGCTCGGTCCGACGGCCTCTTCCCGGGCGGCGCCGTCGGCTGGATCGGCTACGAGGCCGGCGACGCCGTCGAGGGCCTGCCGCCCCGAGCCGAGGGGCCCGGCGATCCGCCGGACATCGCCTTCGCCGTCGTCGACACGTTCGCGGTGTGGCGGGAGGGCGAAGTGGAGATCGTGTCGTGGGGACTCGAACAGGGCGTTTTCGACGGGCGGCTGGCGCTCCGGCGCGCGGGCGAGCTGGAGGAACGGCTGCGCGGGCCGGCGGTTCCGCCCGAGACGAATCCCGTGGCCGGCGCTCTTCGCGCGAGCCTGGACCGGGGAGCGCACGGCCGCGCGGTCGAGAGCATCCTCGAAGCGATCGCGCGCGGGGACGTCTACCAGGCGAACCTCACGGTGCGCTTCGACGCGGGCCTCCCGGGCAGCGGCGTGCCGCTCTTCGAGACCCTGCTGCGGGAGAACCCCGCGCCGTTCGCGGCGTTCGTCGAGGGCGAAGGCGCCACGGTGATCTCGGCTTCGCCCGAGCGGATGCTCGCGGTGGACGGCCGTCGCGTGGAGTCCAGGCCGATCAAGGGCACGACGGCGCGGGACCCCGACCCCGCACTCGACCGGGCGCGCGCCGACGCGCTGCTGCACTCGGAGAAGGACCGGGCCGAGCTGCTCATGATCACGGACCTGCTGCGCAACGACCTCGGCAAGGTCTGCGAGTACGCGAGCGTCCGTGTTCCCCGCCTGCGCGAGGTGGAGTCGTTCCCGCACCTGCACCACCTCGTGTCCACGATCGCCGGACGTCTTCGACCAGGTCTCGACGCGCTGGACGCGCTCGCCGCGGTCTTCCCCTGCGGCTCCATCACCGGCGCCCCGAAGCGCCGCGCGATGCAGCTCCTCCGGGAGCTCGAGCCCGCGGCCCGGGGCCCGTACACCGGCACGGTCGGCTGGGTCGGCTTCGACCGCAGCGCGGATTTCAGCGTGGCGATCCGCACCGGCTGGCTACGGGACGGGGTACTCTCCTTCGGGTCGGGCGGCGGGATCGTCGCCGACTCGGATCCGGATGCGGAATGGGACGAGCTGCTGCTCAAGGCACGGGCCATGCGAGCGGCGCTGGGAGCGGAGGAGCCGGCGGGGATGGAGAAGACGGTGCGATGAGCGGGCGATTCGTGCACTGCAACGGCCGCGTGGTCCCGGCGGACGAGGCGCGGGTGTCCCCGCTCGACGCCGGGTTCCTCTATGGCGACGGCATCTACGAGACGATGCGCGCGTACGGTGGGCGGGTGTTCGCCCTGGGCCGGCACTTCGCGCGGCTCCACCGCTCCGCCGCGGGGGTGGCGCTGCAGGTTCCGCCGGACGCGGACCTTCGCCGCGCCATCGAGCAGGCGGTCGCGGCGAACGAGGTGGCGGACGCCGCCGTGCGCCTCACCATCACGCGGGGCCGGCTCGCGCGGCGGCTGGACCTTTCGTCGGCGGGCGCGCCCTCGGTGCTCGTGACCGTCGACCCGGTCGATCCGGCCGACGACGCGCGCCGTGCACGCGGGATCCGCGTCGTGTACTCGCGCTACCGGCGCTTCTCGCAGCATCCGCTCGCCGGCATCAAGTCGACGAACTACCAGGTCTCGCTGTTCGCCCGCAACGAGGCGCGCGAGGCCGGCGCGGACGAGGTGCTGCTGGCCAACGAGACCGGGGACATCGTGGAGGCCGCGGCGGCGAACGTCAGCATCGTGGAGCGGGGGCGCGTCGTCACGCCGCCGCTCGATTCGGGCATCCTCGGCGGCGTCACCCGCGAGGTGGCGCTGGAGGTGGCCCGGGCTCGCGGCATCCCGGTCATCGAGGAGACGTTCTCGCGCGCGCGGCTCGAGGCGGCCGACGAGGTTTTCGTGTCCGGCACGACGATCCAGGTCGCGCCCGTCGTGGCGCTCGGGGACCGCGCAGTCGGCGGCGGCCGGCCCGGGCCAGTGACCAC
>JBQTGV010000179.1:0-63662 GCA_052390515.1 Candidatus Eiseniibacteriota bacterium
TCCCGCTCCAGCATCCGGGCCACTGTGAACCGGGACGTGAGCTCGAGCAGCTTCTCGAGGTCCATCCCCGCGAACCACTCGCCGTTGAAGCGAAGCTCGCAGCGCCCTGCATCCAGGATCTTGAAGAACTGCGTTTGGTAGGTCTTCGCGTTCTCCAGGATCTCCTCGCGGGTGAGGCGCGGCCGCGTCTCGTTCCGTCCGCTCGGGTCGCCGACCATCGCGGTGTAGTCTCCGACGATGAGCACCACGTGGTGCCCGAGGGACTGGAAGCGCTCCAAGACCCGCAGTCCGACAGAGTGCCCGAGGTGGATGTCGGGTGCGGTGGGGTCGAAGCCCTGCTTGACCCGCAGGGGCCTGCCCTCGCTCCGGGACCGCTCCAGCTTCTGACGCAGCTCATCCTCGGTGAGGATCTGCTCGAGGCCCTCCCGGACGACCGCCAGCTGCCTCTCTGCGGGGGCGAAGCCCAATGGGACCCTCTCCGAGGATCGAGTGCGATGCGCCATGGTAGCGACTCGCCCGGGCCGCGACGAGCCCATTCCTGACCGGTTTGACCGCCTGCCACTCCCGCTCTTACCATTGAGCGGAACGTCTCGCTCCTTCGACCCGTCGTCGGATCCTCGTCCAGCTCCCGGAGTCCCATGATGACCTCGCGCCTCACCGCCCCGACGCTGTTCGTCCTCCTGGCTCTCGCCGGCACCGTGCTCGCAGTCGACCTCGCCCCGTATCCCGCCACCGGCAGCGGGCGGGCGTCCATCCGAGTGCTGGTGACGCCGCGGGACAAGGCCGCGTTTCGGGATATCGTGAGCTCGGACATGGACGTCACCGAGATCCACGGGGGCCACGTGGACCTTCTGGTCACTCCGGAGCAGCTCGCCGAGATCGAGGCCCGCGGAAACTCGTCGCAAGTCGTCAATGAGGACGTGTACGCCAGCACGCCGCTCCGAGGCGGTAGCTGGCTCTCCGAGTACATGTCGTACTCGGAGGCGGTGGCTGCCCTGAACAGCCTGACCTCGACCTACCCGTCTCTCACGTCTCTCTCGGCGATTGGTACGAGCATCCAGGGAAGATCGCTTTGGGCTCTGAAGATCTCCGACAACCCACTGGTCGACGAGGACGAGCCCGAGGTCCTGGTGATGGGGAATCACCACGCGCGCGAAGTCATCTCCGTCATCATCCCCATGGCTCTCGCCGACAGCCTGCTGACGAATTACGGCAGCGACGCGACGTTCACGCAATGGGTGGACGAGCGTGAGACGTGGATCGTACCCGTCGTGAACCCGGACGGTCTGGTGTATGTCGAGTCGACGGACCTCTTCTGGCGAAAGAACCGGCGTCTGAACGCCGGTGGCAGCGTCGGCGTCGACCCCAATCGCAACTACGCGTACGAGTGGGGCCACGACAGCAACGGATCGAGCGGGAGTGGTTCGTCCGAAACCTATCGGGGAACGGCGGCTGCGTCGGAGCCGGAGGTCGCGGCGATCCAGGCGTTCGTGGACTCGCGTGAGTTCGTCTTCAGCATCTCGTACCACAGCTTCTCGAACCTCGTGCTGTGGGGGCCGGGGTACAAGCCGGGGCTGCCGGAGGACCAGGACATCTTCGTGGGATTCGGCGAGCTCGCGACGCAGTCGAACCTGTACCTGCCGGGGAACCCCGCGTCCGGCGCGATCTACATCACGAACGGCGACGCTGACGACTGGTTGTACCTCGCCGGTTCGCACGCGAAGATCTTCGCCTTCACGCCCGAAGTGGGATCGTCCTCCGACTACTTCAATCCGCCCGCGAGCCGGATCCCCACTCTGGTCATCGAGGGTCTCGACCCGAGCTTCGTAGCGCTGGAACACGCCGACCGCCCCGGCCGGCTCGCACCCCCCGGGCAGCCGACGATGGACCCCCTGCCGACCAGCTCCGACGGATCGTTCGACGTCACCTGGTCGGCTCCGGTCGTCGCGGACACCGAGGTGGTTTCCTACGAGCTCACCGAGAAGACAGGCCCCGGCGTCGTCACCGACGACGTGGATTCGGCGGCGCTCCCCTTCGACCTCGGAGGATGGACGGAGTCCACGAACCGCGCTTTCTCTGGAAGCAAGAGCCTCTACTCCGGCGCGGCGAACAACCTGAACCGCATCTGCCTGGCGCGCGAGCCGTACATCGTGCAACCGGGAGACTCCTTCTCATTCCGGGCGTGGTACAACATCGAGGTCAATTGGGATTACGCCTATGCCGTTGTCTCGACGGATGGCGGCCGCACGTTCACGAACCTGGCCGGAACGGCGACGACCATGTCCGATCCGAACGGAAACAACGCGGACAATGGGATCACCGGCTCGAGCTCCGCGTGGTCGCTGCACTCGTACAGCCTGGCGGCGTATGTCGGGCTCCCCGTGTGGCTCGGCGTCCGCTACTACACGGACGCAGGAGTCGCGCCCGAGGGCATCTACGTAGACGACGTCTGGCCGGTCCAGACCTGGGCGACGGTCTCGGTGGTCTCTTCCGGAATCAGTGGAACGACCTACCCGATCTTCGGCAGAGGCGAAGGCACCTACTACTATTCGGTCCGCGGGGTGGACGCCGAGGGGGATTGGGGTTACCGGTCCGCGGACGAACCGGTCGTCGTGCACCTGTCGACCGGAGCACCGCTCGCGAGCCAGTCCGTGTTCTTCCTCGGCAAGCCGGTCCCCAATCCGTCAGGAGGTTCCACGATGGTTCGCTTCGGCCTCGCCGGCTCCACCGAGCACACGCTGATCGTTCATGACATCGCGGGCCGGCGCGTCCGGGTGCTCTCCTCCGGGATCGCCCGCGCCGGCACGCACACGGTCCGCTGGGACGGGCGCGACGACCGGGGGAACCCCGTCGCGTCCGGGGTTTACGTCTACCGCCTGAGCTCGCCGGCAGGCGACCGCGTCGAGCGCGCGACCGTGCTCCGCTAGAGAGCGCGGCCCGCCGGGCACGGACGTCCGGCGAGGGAAGGGCGGACAGGCAGGGGGAAGGGCCGTGACCGAACTCGGAACAGCGCCTCCTCGGGAGGCCGTGGACGCAGGGAACACGCAGCCGACCGCTCCGGCCGGGGGCGCTCCCGCGCCGCCCCCTCCGAAGAGGTTCGCGCCGTCCTTCGTGCGCACCTGGGCGTTCCTGACGCTGCTGCTCCTGTTCCTCGGCGGCGGCGCCTTCGTCGCGGCCCTCCTGCGATTCCAGCGCGAGCTGCCCTCCACCGCGCACCTGGAGCGCATCGAGCCGCCCTCCAACACGCGCATCTTCGACCGCGGAGGCGAATCGCTCGGCGACCTCTTCGCCGAAGACCGCCTCATCGTGCCGCTCGAGGAAGTGCCTGCTCACCTGATCGACGCCGTATTGGCGACCGAGGACCGGAGCTTCTACGACCACTGGGGCATCCAACCGACCGCGCTGCTGCGAGCCGTGGCGGCCAACCTGCGTTCCGGGCGTACCTCCCAGGGAGGCAGCACGATCACTCAGCAACTCGCCAGGAACCTGTTCCTCACGCACGAGCGCACGTTCACCCGCAAGATCAAGGAAGCCCTTCTCACCGTCCGCCTCGAGCGCATCTACTCCAAGGACGAGATCCTGGCGATGTACTTCAACCAGATCTACTACGGCCACGGCGCACACGGTGCGAAGTCCGCCGCGCGCGAGTACTTCGCGAAGGGTCTCGAGGAGCTGTCGCTGGCGGAGTGCGCGCTACTCGCGGGGATTCCGGCCAACCCGACGCTGTTCGACCCGCGGCGTCGACCGGAGAACGCCCGTGGGCGGCGCGACGTCGTGCTCGACGCGATGGCCGACTTCGACAAGATCAGCCGGGACGAGGCCGAAGCGGCGAAGGCGGAGGATCTCGGCGTCGCGGAGCGGACGGAGCGATCCATGCGCGCCCCCTACTTCGTCGAGTTCGTCCGCCAGCAGCTCATCGAGCGGTATGGTGCGGATCGCCTCTACCGTGACGGGCTGCAGGTCTCGACGACCCTGGACTGGCGCCTCCAGAGCCTCACCGAGGTCGCCCTGGAGCGCCAGCTGCGCCACCTCGAGCGCCTGAACCGATACTCCGTCGTGCGGGACACGACGTGGATTCCGCCGGATACGCCCTTCGTCAATTCGCCGTACCTGCAGGGGGCGGCCGTCATTCTGGACACGAGAACGGGCGAGATCCGGGCGCTCGTCGGGGGACGCAATTACTGGGAGAGCAAGTTC
Source organism: Candidatus Eiseniibacteriota bacterium (assembly GCA_052390515.1). Classification (GTDB taxonomy): domain Bacteria; phylum ARS69; class ARS69; order ARS69; family ARS69; genus JBQTGV01. The sequence goes on from JBQTGV010000179.1 coordinate 4,198, forward strand.
AACCGGGCAGTCCAGGCGAAGCGGCAGCCCGGCAGCGCATTCAAGCCATTCGTCTACACGGCCGCGATCGAGAAGGGGTTCGGGCCGTCGCACGTGCTCATCGACGAGCCGCTAGTGGTTTCCATGCCGAGCGGACCTCCGTACAAGCCGGAGAACACGAAGCGGGACTTCCAGGGTCCGATGACACTGCGGTACGCGTTGTCCAAGTCGGTCAACGTCCCAGCCGTCCGAATGATCCTCGAAGTCGGTCCGGAAGCCGCGGTGGACGTGGGACGCCGATGCGGGCTCGAGGGAGTCCTCCCCTACCCGTCGAGCGCGCTGGGTGCTTCTGAGGTCACCCTCCTCGATCTGACTGCCGCGTACACGGTGTTCCCGAATCAGGGGATCCTCCATCGCCCGTACTCGATTCTCTCCGTCCGCGATCGGAACGGAGCGGTCCTGGAGCGCGCCGTCCCGGTCAGCGAAGAGGCGCTCTCGTCCCCGGTCGCGGCGATCATGACGAACCTGCTCGAGGACGTGATGACCACGGGAACGGGCGCGTCGGCCCGATGGAAGGGCGTGACCGCGCCAGCGGGTGGCAAGACAGGCACGATGGACGACTACATGGACGCGATGTTCGTCGGTTTCACGCCGGCTTACACGATGGGCGTGTGGGTCGGGTTCGACGTGAGGCAGACGCTCGGGTTGGACATGACGGGGACGGCGGTGGCGCTTCCCGTCTGGATCGACGTGATGAAGGAGGCGCTCGCCGACCTCGAGCTGGAGCCCTTCGAGCTACCCCCCGGCATCATCTGGAGGGAGGTCTGTCCGGACTCGGGCGTCCTCGCGGTGGCGCGATGCCCGCAGCCCTATCGGGAGATGTTCCTGGAGAATCACGAGCCCCTGGAGGCCTGTCCCGTGCACGGGGAGGGCGCGCAGCTCGACCTGAGGGACGAGAGCTCTTTCGAGGAGCTCGACCGCCGGGCCCGGGAGGACGCCGGGCGGAAACGACGGCGCTGAGCCGAGAGGGAGGCCCACTACCCGACCACCGCCGCCCTTGCACGGCGGAGCCGGAGCCGGTATATTCGCCGGCCGATCCGCCACCCGGGAGGGGAACGTGGCCAAGGCCGTCCGCGAAAAGATCCGGCTCGTTTCGAGCGCCGGCACCGGGTACTTCTACACGACGACGAAGAACCGCCGAACGCATCCGGACAAGGTCAAGTGCATGAAGTACGACCCGAAGGTCCGGAAGCACGTGGAGTTCGTCGAACAGAAGATGAAGTAGCCCGAGGTAGTCCAGGAGGCGTCATGAGCAGGGTGTGTCAGGTCACGGGAATCCATACCCGGACCGGGAATAGCGTCAGCCATGCCAACAACAAGACCAAGCGCCAGTGGAAGCCGAACCTGGTGACCAAACGCTACTACCTCGAGGAAGAGGCTCGCTGGATCTCCCTCCGCCTCTCGGTCAAGGGCATGAAGGTCATCGACAAGCGCGGCCTCGCCGCCGTCGTGCGGGATCTTCGCAGGCGCGGCATCAAGGTCTGACCGACCCGAGAGCGCGCAGCTCCTCCAGCTTCTCCGCCGCCGCTTCGTACCCCGGATTCAGGCGCAACGCCGACAGGTAGGCCGCCTCGGCCTCGTCCGTGCGCCCGAGTTCGGCCAGCGCATCGCCGAGCTTCTTGTGCGCCGAAGCCAGGTCGGGATTCACGCGCACCGCCTCCCCGAGCGATGCCGCAGCCTCCGCCGCGCGACCGATTCGCAGCTGCGCGTCGCCGAGGTTCTTCCAGGCCACCGCGAACCGAGGGTGCGCGCGGACCGCCGCACGGAACTCGGGGAGAGCCTCCTCGGCCCTCCCGTCTTCCACGAGCTCCTCACCGAGGCGGTTTCGCGCGAGAAAGTGGTTCTGATCGAGGGCGATCGCCCGGCGGTACGATTCGAGGGCCTCGTCGCGACGGTTCGCGCGGACCAGGACCTCACCGAGCCGGAAGTGCGCCTCGGCCGAGTGCCCGAAGCGGGCCGCGAGCGCCTCCCGCTCGCGGGCGGCCCCCGCCGCATCGCCCAGGCGAAGAAGCAGATCGGCCTCGTCGTCCGCGAGCCTCCAGTCGTCCGGGTGTTCCGCGCGCATCGCGCGCACCTCGGCCAACGCCTTGCGGAGGTGATGCGGCGCCGACAGCGGCTCCAGCGCGGCCTCCTCCGCGTCGATTCGAGCCCGCCACGCGTCCGCGTCGGCGGCCTGGGCGAAGGGTGGACGCTCCCGTCGCGCGCGCATGGTGCGCACCGTCTCGAGCCGCTTCCAGGACGCGTAGCCGATCCGCGACGCGCAGGCCTCGGCTTCGGGAATGCGCCCGAGGCCGCGGTCCCCGTCGGCCGGCGCGGGCAGTGCCGCCAACAGCGCTTCGACGAGCGCCCGCGCGATCACCCAGTTCCCCGCCAGGTTCGGGTGCACGTGGTCGTCGAAGAGCTCCGCTCCGGGGATCCCCGCGGGACTCGCTGCGTCGAGCCGAGCCGTTGCGTCCGCGAGGACGACCCCTCGTCCACGCCGTCGATCGGCGACCTCGCGCAGGGCGCGCTGGACCCCGGAGTCCGCACGGAAGCGCAGCAGGTCGAGGTCCAAGGCGGCCAGGAGCTCGCGCCGGGCGCCGCTCGAGTCGCCCGTGGCCAGCAGCCGCTCTCCCTCCCGCCAGCGCACCTCCGCCCGCCGTGACGGATCCGCATGATCGGACGAGGCGAACGGCGCGCAGCTGCGCACGTTGACCCCGACCGTGGACAGGACCACGGGAACGCCTCTACGCGCGGCGGCGTCGCAGATGTCCTCGAGGTTGGCGCGGAAGCTCCCATGAACGACCGCGAGCCTCGGGTCGTCGCTCTCCAGCCGCGTGCCCAGGAAGAGCTCCAGGCCGCCCCACGACCGCGGCTCCTCCCCGCCTCGCGTCAAGCCGGAGAGCGCGCCTTCGAGCACCTGCCCGAGCCGGGTCGATTTCACGAGCACGTGGGTTCGCACCAGGCGAAGCCCGGCGCCGGGGGTTCCGAACACCGAGCCCGCGCCGAAGGGGCCCACCACCTCGTTGTTGCCGGCGTACACGAGTAGTGCGTCCGCCCCCTGCTCGAGACAGTCCTCGGCGATGGGCAGCATGACGTGCGAGTTGATCGCGGTCATCGCGGCGTTGACGACCTCGATGCGCAGATCCGGCCGGCAGACTTCCAGCATTGCCTGGACGATCCGCGGGATGCCCGCGTCCGGGTCCGGATCGCCCATTGCCGCGGACTCACCGAGAATGCACACTCGAAGGTTGTCCGCGGGCTCCACGGCGGGAATCGAGAACGGTTCCGGCGCGCGGGCCACGTCGCGGTTGAAGAAGCGCCAGCCGAAGCGTGGATTGTCGGTCAGCACGCGGGACCCGGCGACCCGGCGCTCGATGAAGAAGCCAGGCTCGTAGCCCACACCGGCGAGCCGCAGAGCAACCTCGACCAGAGCGAGAAACGCCGCCGGAAGGAGCACGGCGGCGACCGTGAAGACGAGCGCTTTCCCCCGCGACATCTACGTGCCCGGTCCGGAGAGCACCAGTGGGCGAAGCTCGGGCGCGGCGTCGTCGATCCGCACGGCGCGTTCGAGCCGAGCTGCGGCCCGATCTGCCGCGTCCTGCGTGCGGGCATGCACCGTCGCCCAGGAGTCGCCGCCGTCGACCGCGTCCCCGAGCTTGGCCCGGAAGACGAAGCCCACCGCCGGATCCACGGGATCGCCGACGCGCGCGCGCCCCGCTCCCAGCTCGTTCGCCGCGAGTCCGATCTCGCGCGTGTCGAGTGCGCCGATCCAACCCGTCCGCGCAACGCGAACCTCGACCTGAATGGGTGCCTGCGGGAGCCGCCCCGCGTCATCGCAGACTCGCTCGTCGCCACCCTGGGCGGCCACGAACCGCCGGAATCGATCGAGCGCCGCTCCGGAGGCGATCGCCTTCGCCAGAGCCTCGCGGGCCGTCTCCCGATCGGCCCGGACGCCGGCGAGGAGCAGCATCTCCGCGCCCAGCACGAGCACGAGCTCGCGGACGTCCTCGGGCCCCTCGCCACGCAGCACGTCGATCGATTCGGCGATCTCGAGCGCGTTGCCGACGGCGCGACCGAGCGGCTGGTCCATGGACGTGACCAGAGCCACGGCCTTCTTCTCCATCTCCGAGGAGACCGCGACGAGCACCCGCGCGAGCTCCTCGGCCTGCGCGCGCTCTCGGAGGAACGCGCCGGATCCGGCCTTCACGTCGAGGACGAGCCCCTGGACGCCAGCCGCATACTTCTTGGAGAGGATGCTGGCGGTGATGAGCGGGATGCTCGGGACCGTGCCGGTCACGTCGCGGAGCGCGTAGAGCTCTCGGTCCGCCGGCGCGAGACTCGAGCCGGCGCCCACGATGGAGAACCCGACATCGCCGACGACGCGGCGGAACTCGGGCGGACCGAGGTTGGTGCGAAGGCCGGGAATGGACTCGAGCTTGTCGAGCGTGCCGCCGGTGTGTCCGAGACCGCGACCCGAGATCATGGGCACGGTCACGCCGGCCGCGGCGGCCGCCGGTGCGAGCGGGATGGAGATCTTGTCGCCCACGCCCCCGGTCGAGTGCTTGTCGACCTTGATGCCGGGCAGGTCGGAGAGATCCAGCACCTCTCCGGACTCCATCATGAGCCGGGTGAGCGAAGCTGTCTCCCGCTCGGACATGCCGCGGAACACGACCGCCATGAGCCACGCCGCGACCTGATACGACGGCACCGAACCGTCCAGCAGCCCGCGGAGGAGCTCGGCGAGCTCCTCGGGAGACGTCTCGAGCCCGTCGCGCTTGCGCTCGATGATCTCCGGCACGGGGACCCGCCGGGCGCTCATCCCGACCGGCCGGACCCGCGCACGATCTCCAGCGAAGCGCTCGCCCCGATGCGCGTGGCGCCGGCCTCGATCATCTTGCGCGCCGCCTCGGCGTCGCGGATCCCGCCCGCGGCTTTCACTCCCATCTCCGGACCGACGACGCGGCGCATCAGAGCCACGTCCTCGACCGTCGCGCCGCCGGCCGCGAACCCCGTCGACGTCTTGACGTAGTCCGCCTCCGCGGCCTTCGCCAGCGCGCAGCCCTCGGCCTTCTCCTCGTCAGTGAGGAACGAGTTCTCCAGGATCACCTTGACGAGAGCAGCCGGGTGCGACTCGGCGACGACGCCGCGGATGTCGCGCTCCACCGTTCCGTAGTCCTTGGACTTGAGCGCCCCGATGTTGATGACCATGTCCAGCTCCGTCGCGCCGTCGAGGATGGCGCGGCGCGCCTCGAAGGCCTTCGTCTCCGGCTTGTTCATCCCGTGGGGGAACCCGATCACGGTGCACACCGCCACCGGAGAACCCGCCAGCAGATCCGCGCAGACCGGCACCCACCAGGGCTGCACGCACACAGAGGCGAAGGTGTTCTCGCGCGCCTCGATGCACAGGCGCTCGATCGTCGCGCGGTCGGCGTCGGGACGGAGAATCGTGTGATCGATCATGCGGCCGACTCCCGGCGCGGGCTTCTCCCCCGGCGTACCGCCCACGCGGCAGATGCCCAGGTCGCGGCACAGGTCCACCATGCCGTCGGCGGGCACGTCCGAGCGCGGCCCCCGCGCCGGCCGCGAGCCGGTCCGCCGCTCCTCCTCCAGCGCCCGCAGTACCTCGCGGGTGACGCGCTCGATCAGCTCTTCCCGGCTCACGACTCCAGCTCCACGATCTTCTGCACGCGGCGCAGGTGCCGACCGCCGCCGTGCTCGGTGGCGAGCCAGACCTGCACCATGCGCAGCGCCAGGGCGAAAGGCACCACCTTCGACCCGAGCGAGAGCACGTTCGCGTCGTTGTGCTCGCGGCTGTTGCGCACCGTGGCGACGTCGTGGCAGCTCGCGCAGCGGATACCCGGGATCTTGTTGGCCGCCATGGCCGAGCCGATCCCCGCCGCGTCCACGACGATCCCCGCCTGGCAGGAGCCGTCCGCCACTTGGCGCGCCACGGCCGCGGCGAAGTCGGGATAGTCGACCGCTTCGTTACCGCGTGTCCCGCAGTCCACGACGTCGTAGCGCCGCGCGCGCAGATGGCGCGCGAGGCTCTCCTTCAGCTCGAATCCCCCGTGGTCGGACCCCACCGCGATCCGCTTCGGCGGCCACGGCGCGGGCACGGCGAGCGCGCTCCGCGGGGTCGAGCAGGCGCACGCCGCGCTGTCGGACGCCTCCTGCCGATCGAGCGCTTCCACCACCCGGCGAACCACCTCGCCGACGACATCGTCCTTCATGAACGCTCCAGGAAGAACGCGTGCGGGAGGAGCTCGCCGAGGGACTTCTCCACCGTGCCTCCCGGCCCATCGACGATCACCGGGAGACTCTCCGCGGAGAACTCCCGCAGCACGTGGCGGCAGGCCCCGCAGGGCCAGGGAACGGACGGTCCGGGCGAGTGCACCGCGACCGCCACCAGCTTCGCACTCTCGGGATCCACCAGACCCCGGGCGCGCGCGGCGAACACCGCGGCCCGCTCGGCGCAGATGGACAGCCCGTACGAGGAGCTCTCCACGTTGCAAGCGGACACGATCTGACCGGACTCGGTCAGCAGGGCCGCCCCCACGCGGTACTCCGAATAGGGAGCGTAGGCCGCCGACGCCGCCTGCCGCGCCGCCTGCACCAGCTCGCGGAGCTTCCCCTGGTCCATGGCGGGCAGTTTCGCCGTTTCCGATCAGGCGGGCAAGTCCGCCAGGAAGGAGTCTCCCCGCGCGAGGCCGGTCAGGCCGAACGCCTCCGCGATTGTCGCCCCCAGGTCGGCGAAGGTCTCCCGGGTGCCGAGCGGCCCGCCCCGACCACCGGTCCAGACCAGCAAGGGCACTTCCTCCCGGGAGTGGTCCGTGCTCGACGTGGTGGGGTCGTTGCCGTGGTCGGCGGTGAAGACGAGCAGCGTGTCGTCGCCCGCCGCGTCGAGCAGCTCGGGCACGCGTGCATCGAGATCCACCAGGCAGCGTGCCATCCCGGCCGGATCGTTGCGGTGTCCGTAGTCCATGTCGAACTCGATCAGGTTCGTGAACACGAGTCCGGAGGCCATCTCGCGCAGGGCGCGCGCCGTCGCGTCCACGCACGCCGCGTGCGGGAGCACGTGCTCGGAGCGGGTGACGCCGCGGCGGGCGAAGATGTCGTCGATCTTGCCGACGGCGACGACGTCGCGTCCCGAAGCCGCGACGAGGTCGAGCAGCGTCGTGCCCGCGGGCGGGAGCGAGAAGTCCCGCCTGTTTCGCGTGCGCGCGTATCGTCCCGGAGCGCCGAGGAACGGCCGCGCGATGACCCGGCCCACTGCGTGCTCACCGGACAGCATGGCGCGGGAGCGCTCGCAGAGCGAGTACAGTGCGGTCAGTCCGTACGTCTCCTCGTGCGCGGCGATCTGGAAGACGGAATCCGCGGAGGTGTACACGATGGGGCGCCCGGTCCGCTGATGCTCTTCCCCGAGCCGGGCGATGATCTCCGTGCCCGACGCCACCTCGTTGCCCAGTGCCGGCAGGCCGGCGATCTTCTCGAACCGCGCCATGACCTCGGCCGGAAAGCCGCGCGGGTAGGTCGGGAGCGGTTGCGTCAGTACGACACCGGCCATCTCCCAGTGCCCGGTGGTGGTGTCCTTGCCCGCGGCCGCCTCGCGCATTCGCCCCCAGGAGGCGGACGGCCGCGGCGCCGGCGCAACGCCGGCCACGCTCGCCAGGTTGCCGAGGCCCAGGCGGGCGAAGTTCGGGAGGTCGAGTCCGCCGACCGCGCGCGCCGTGTTCCCCAGAGTGTCCGAGCCCTGGTCCCCGAACGCGGCCGCATCGGGGGCGCCGCCCACGCCGACGCCGTCGAGCACGAGGATCGCGGCGCGGCGGAACCTCACGTCTCCCTGCCCGGCTCCGGCGCGGTCACCTCCGACCCGAGCAGCGTGCGGACGCCCACGCGGCGCCCGACGCGCGTGTACACGCGCGGCACGCGGCGGCCGATCCCGCAGAGCAGCTCCCAGGGAATCGTCGAGGCGAGCGCGGCCAGATCCGACGCTCGGATGATCTCGTCGCCCTGGCGCCCGAAGAGGACGACCTCGTCGCCGAGCCGCGCCTCTTCCACCCCGCGAAGATCGAACACGGTCGTATCCATCGTGACGCGCCCGAGGATGGGGACGCGGCGCCCACGAAGCAGGGCGTACCCGCGGCCGGAAAGTGCGAAGGGATAGCCGTGTCCGTAGCCCACCGCCGCGGTTCCGACGCGCATCCTCTCCGGCGTCACGAAGTCCGCCCCGTAGCTGACCGAGTGCCCGGGAGGCAGCTCCCGCACGTGCACCAGGCGAGCCACGAAGCGCATCACCGGCACGATTCCGTCGGGCTCCGGCACCGCCTTCGAGGGCACCAGCCCGTAGGCGAGGATGCCGGGGCGCACCATGTCGAGGCGCGACCCGGGGTGGTTCACGAGGGCGGCGCTGTTAGCGGCGTGCAGGATCCCCGGATCGACTCCGGCGGCACGTAGGGTCTCGGCGACCTGCCGGAAGTCCTCCACCTGTCGCTCGACCATGGCGCGGCCCTCGGGAGCGTCGGCGCGTGGGAAGTGCGTGAAGATGCTGCCGAGTTCGATGCCCGGGAGCGCCACGACCGCGCGCAGGAACTCGACCGCCTTGCCCGGCGCCACGCCGGACCTGCCCATCCCGGTATCGATCTCGACGTGCACCGCCGTGTTCCGTCCCGCCGCGACGGAGGCCGCACTCACCGCGCTCGCCGCCTCGGTGTTGCCGATCGTGGGCGAGAGCCGGTGGGCGACGATCTTCTCTGCCTCCGTGGGCAGCGTCGGAGACAGCAGGATCACCGGCAGGACGACGCCGCCGGCCCGAAGCTCGGCGCCCTCGTCCACGGTCGCGACACCGAGCGAATGAACCCGCTCTTCCTCGGCCACGGCGGCAATGCGGCTCGCACCGTGTCCGTACGCGTCTGCCTTCACGACCAGATGGATGCGTACGTCCGGGCCGACCAGCCGGCGGATTCGCCGGAGGTTCCCCGCGAGAGCATCCAGATCCACCTCCACCCACGCGCTCATCTCGTTCACGGCGCTCCCCTCCCCCGCACCGGTGTCCCGAAGCATGATACCCTCCTCCGATCCGCCCCGCGAGCCTCGGAGGCTTCCTTGCCCGTCGACGCCTTTCGCCAGCTGCTCGAGCTGCAGCGTACGCTGCGCGGCCCCGGCGGATGTCCGTGGGACGCCGATCAAACCCTCGAGACGTTGCAGCCGAACCTGCTGGAGGAGACGCACGAGGTACTGGAAGCCCACTCCAAGGGAGACCCCGCCGCCCTCCGCGAGGAGCTCGGCGACCTCCTCTACGTGCTCGTCTTCGTCGCCGTGGTGGCGGAGGAGCAGGGTCTCTTCACGCTCCGTGACGTCATCCAGGGGGCCCACGACAAGATCAAGAGCCGCCACCCTCACGTCTTCGGCGACGAGGAGGCGAAGAGCGCGGAGGACGCGAAGCGCGTCTGGGAGCGGGCCAAGAAGCGCGAGGGACGGACGGACCGCGAGTCGGTCCTCGATGGGATCCCGGCGGCGCTCCCCGCGCTGCTCCGCGCCCGGCGGGTGCAGGAGCGCGCCGCCGCGCTCGGCTTCGACTGGAAGCACCCCGATGACGTGCTCGCCAAGGTCGAGGAGGAGGTCGCGGAGGTGCGAGCGATCTGGCCATCCGGCGATCGGGATCACGCGGTCGAGGAGCTCGGCGATGTCCTCTTCGCGGTGGTGAACCTGCTGCGCTTCCTCAACCGGAATCCCGAGGAAGTGCTGGGAACCGCGATCCGCAAGTTCGAGCGACGCTTCCGCGAGGTCGAGAAGGCTCTCGACGCCGAGGGCCGCCCGATGACGCTCGAGGAGATGGACGCGGTGTGGGAGCGGGCGAAGCGGCAGGGCTAGCGCATCCTACGGCCAGGCGAACGTCTTGCGCGAGATGGGCTCCGCCTCGGTCGCATGCTCCCGCACTCGATACACGCGTTCCATCGGGAGATCCTCGAACACCTGCACCGTATCGGTCTTGGGCCACCACACCTCCACGCGGGCGATCCGCTCGGCCCTCCCCAGTCCGATCTCCTGCTGCACGCTGGAGGAGCCGAAACTGCCCGCCGCGCCGACCCAGCGGTAGATGTCGCGGGACCTGCCCTGCTCTTCCACGGTGACGCGGATGCGCGTGCCGAACCCGAACCGGTTCGAGTCCACGCCCTCCAGCACAAGGGTGATCCAGCGGTTTCCGTGGCCGGGGTTCTCGAAGAGACTGTTGAAGAACGAGTCGTAGACGTAGAAGCCCCCCGACTCGAGCAGGATGTCCTCGTCCCCATCGTTGTCCACGTCCCCGAAGGAGATCCCGTGTCCCTTCTGGAGCTGACCCAGTCCGGACGAGAACGTCTCGTCGACGAAGCGCCCCTTGCCGTCGCTTCGGTAGAGCACGTTCGGCACCAGCGAGTCGAATCGCGGACTCCCGGTCCCGAGGTAGAAGTCCAACCATCCGTCCCCGTCGACGTCCCCGAAGTTGGCACCCATCGTCGCGGCCGAACGGGTCAGTCCGGCCTCCGCCGAAACGTCGCGGAACGAGCCGCCCTCGTTCCGGTAGAGCGCGTCCAGCACGGGCGCACCTTCGACCCTCAGGTAGCTGCGGAACGTCTGGCTGGGCGTGGCGCGGTAGCTCGCGCAGAAGAGGTCGAGCCGCCCGTCGTTGTCGTAGTCCCAGAACCACGTCGGAAAGCTGTAGAGCGGCTCGGTCACTCCGAGCTCGGGCGCGACGTCGACGAATCGCCCGCCGTCGTTCCGGTACAACCGGTTCTCGCCCCATTGATTGGAGACGTACAGATCCGGGTCGCGGTCCCCGTCGTAGTCGCCCCAGGCGCAGCCCTTCGCGAAGCGGAGGTTGGTGACTCCGGCCTCCGCGGCCACGTCGACGAACTTCCCGCCGCCTTCGTTGCGGTAGAGCTGAGAGGCGTACGGGAGGTCTCCTCCCACCGGGAGCTCGAACCCCACGGCCTCGTACTTCCACTCCGAACGGATGACCGCTTCGTTCCCGATGAAGACGTCGAGGTCCCCGTCCAGGTCGTAGTCGGCGAACGCCGCCGTCTGGCTGGGATAGCGCCCGCCGTCCAGGCCCGCCTCGACGGTCACGTCCACGAAGCGATCGCCCAGGTTGCGAAGCAGCGACCGCGGCTGGCAGCCGTGCTCCAGGAGCCATCCGCCGCGAAGCACGAGCACGTCCAGACGGCCGTCCCCGTCGTAGTCCGCGTGAACGAGGTTCAGTCCGCCGACCTGCCCGGAGAGCCCGACGGCCTCGGTGCGGTCCTCGAACGTTCCGTCGCCGCGGTTCCGGTAGTAGTGCATGGGGCCCGTCGGGAGCGACGTCGACGTGACGACGTCGAGGAATCCGTCCCCGTCGAAGTCGTCCATCGCGGAGCCGCCCGCGTGGTTCATCGCGTTCATGCCCGCCTCGGGCGCGCGATCGCGAAGGCGACGGACCGCACCCGGGCTGGTGTAGACCTCGGGGCCGAGACGGTGTCGCTCCGGGACTCCATCGGGCCAGTCGCCGTTCGCCATGTGGGCGAGGTTGAGCAGGAAGCGCGCAGACCCCTTGAATTGCGACGGAAGCAGGGCGACGGCCTCGGTCAGCGCGGTGATCGCGCGGCGCGCGCCCTCCGGATCCCGGTGGATGCCGCCCCCCGCCAGCGGGAGAATGCAGCTCTCCCCGTTGTGGCCGGCGAGACAGTTGCTTTCCTCACCCAGGCGCAGCGCTGCGATCCCGGCAAGGTAGAGCGACATGGGGTCTCCGCCCTCCTCGAAGCTCTGCATGGCCAGCTGCTCGGCCTCCGCGGTCTTCCCGAACTTGAAATGCTCGAACGCCAGGGCGAAGTCGTGCCCCGCGCGCTGGGGCGGAGGCATCGTGATGGTGTCCTCGCCCTGCAGTTCCCGATAGGACAGCTCCCCGTAATACGGGTCCCGCGACTCGCGGAGCCCCCGCGCGATCTCCAGGAGCTCCGCGTGCTTCGCGTCGACGGGCTCCTTGGCCTCGGGCGGCGCGTGATGATGATGCTGGTGGGGATCGGGAGGCGGGGTCTCGTCGCGGGGCGAGCAAGCCGGGACGAGGAGCAACGCGCACGCCGCAAGCGGGGTGTGCCGCCTCATCGGTCGACCTCGCTTCGCAGCAGGAACGGCGTCACGCGGGGACTATAGGACACGCGAGTGGGTCCGGTCGACGAGCGCGAGGGGGTCACGAGGTGCCATGCGGCGCCCACCCCAGGCAGAAACCGAACTGCCACTCCGGGAAGAGTTCCCGCGGAACCCGGAAGTCGGTCGTCCCCGTGTGGTCAGCGGCCAGGGACACCTTCGCGGCCAGGAGCAGCGACGCCTCGCCGCCCACGTTCAGCCGGAAGCCTGGCGTGAGGAAGATCGGCCCCTCGCTCCAGCGGATGCGTTCGTCGACCAGCGTGTCGAGGACCACCTCGGCGAACATCGTGATGCGGCTCGAGCCGGTCTCGAACGCGGCGCGAAGATCCCAGCGGTCGCCTTCGCCCGCCGGATGGACCGGGTCGAGGTACCAGAGCGGCGCTCCCTCGTACCCGTGACCCACTCCACCGCGACGCCAGGTCCGGCCGGCGTTCAGGTGGAGCACGGACCTCGCGGCTCCCGACTCGCCGAGCGGTACGGTGACGAGCAGGGCGAAGCTCGGATCGAGCGCCTCCTGGGAGAGACCCCTGGCCCCGTCACCCCAGGGCAGCGTCACAGCGGCCAGCGCGCCCGATCGAATCCCGAGAGGCAACGCGGACATCTCGAGCTGGACTCCGGCCACACCGTCGCGGGAGGCGGCGAACGAGGATGAGTCGTTCGAGGCGCGTGTCGCGCCGAATCGGCCGAACGCAGCCACGCGTCCCCGCCACCGGACCGAGAGCTGCACCGCCGCGTCGAGCACGTCCCGGTCCGCGGTGGCGCCCGGCTCGCGGCTCGTCTCGACCGTGTAGCGGAGTCCGGAGACGCAGAGTGCCGCCCACCCGCTGTCGGGAACGGCGGCGGAACGCACGTCGAAGAGACCCTCGCCTCCGGCCTGGGCGAGCTGCGCCGGCGCAGACCTGGGAAGCATCGCCGCGACGACGAGAACTCCCGCGGCGAGCGGACGCACCGGGATCAGCCCGCCTCACCCGGGGGGACGTCGCTCGGCGCGGCGGACGGCTGCGGCGGCGCGGGCGGAGGGCCCTTCAGCACGGCGAGCCGCAGCTGGTGCAGCACCTCGTCCAGGACGCGCTGTTCGTCCGGTCCGGTGTTGCCCTCGGTCTTCACGCGGAGCGTCTCCACGCAGTCCACGAGGCCGCGCGCCGCGTCCATCTCGCCCTGACGGAGAGCCTGCACGGCCATCTCACCGAGCAGGTGCGCCACCGCGAGCAGGCGACCGGCGTGCTCTTCCGCGTCCCTCGCTTCGCTCATGAGCCCACCCGCGACGCCGCCGGCTGAATGACGTCCACTCCGACATAGGGGCGAAGCGCGTGCGGGACGTCGACGGTGCCGTCGGCGCGCTGGTTCTGCTCCAGGATGGCGACGAACGTGCGCGGCGTGGCCAGCCCCGAGCCGTTGAGTGTGTGCACGAGGGAGGGCTTTCCGCCTTCGCCGCGGTAGCGGATCTTCATCCGCCGGGCCTGGAAGTCCCGGAAGTTGGAGCACGAGCTGACCTCCAGCCACTTGCCCTGACCTGGCGCCCAGACCTCCAGGTCGTAGGTCTTCGCCTGGGTGAAACCCATCTCGCCCGAACAGAGCAGGCTCACGCGGTAGCGCAGCTCCAGCTTCTGCAGCACACGCTCGGCGTCCGCCACCAGCGTCTCGAGCTCGTCGTCCGACGTGGAGGGCTCCACGAACTTGACGAGCTCGACTTTGTTGAACTGGTGCACGCGGTTCAGGCCGCGGACGTCGCGGCCGTGGGAACCGGCCTCGCGGCGGAAGTTCGGTGTGTACGCTGCGTAGCGGAGCGGAAGCGCATCGGTGGGGAGAATCTCGTCACGGTGCAGGTTGGTCACGGGCACTTCCGCGGTGGGGACGAGGTAGAGCTCGTCCCGCGGTACGACGTACATCTGCGCTTCCTTGTCGGGAAGCTGGCCGGTACCGGTGGCGCTGGCCTCGTTGACGAGGATGGGCGGGAAGATCTCGCGGTAGGCGCCCCCTTCCGTGTGCAGGTCGAGGAAGAACGACACGAGCGAGCGCTCCAGGCGCGCTCCGAGACCCGTGTATACCGGAAACCCCGAGCCGGTGACCTTCACGCCGCGCTCGAAGTCCAGGATGCCGAGGGATTCCCCCAGCTCCCAGTGCGGCTTCGCGGCGAAGTCGAATCGGTGCTCCGGGCCGCCCTCGCGGACGACCCGATTGTCGTCGGCGGTCCGGCCGCGCGGGACGGAATCATCCGGCGTGTTCGGAACCGCGAGCAGGGCCTGCTCGAGGCGATCCTCGACCGCCTTGCGTTCCGCTTCGAGCTCCGGGATGCGGTCCCCGATCCGCTTCACCTCGGCCTGCTCGTCGCGCGGATCTTCGCCCCGCTGTCGCCGCAGTCCGATCTCCTTGGAGCGTGCGTTGCGCTGGCGCTGCAGCTCCTCGAGCTGGCCGAGGATGGAGCGCCGCGACTCGTCCAGCGCGAGGATCGACTCGAGGTCGACGTCGAGCCCCTTCGCTCGGGCGCCCTCGCGGACCCGTTCCGGATTCTCCCGTATCGCGCGCACGTCCAGCATGGGCGCGGAGGATAACGCCCCGGACGGGAATTCACAACCGCGCGCCGCCTCACGGATTCGGGACGCGCCGCGCCTCCTGTTACTCGCCGAGCGACCTCAGCACGATTCGCCCGGTCTGTCGGAACGACCCGATCTCCAGGCGAACGAAGTACACGCCGCCGGCCGCGCGGGCCCCGTCCTCCCCTCGCCCGTCCCAGCTCTGCAAGTGCTCGCCTGCCGCCATATCCTCGTCCGCCAGCCGCCGCACCAGCCGGCCGGTCACGTCGTAGATCGTGAGCGCCACCCGGGAGGCCGACGCCACCGCGAAGTGAAGATCCGTCCGCCCGGCGAACGGATTCGGCCGCGCGCCGAGGAACGCGTTCTCGGTCGGGAGCATCGGCTGCGCCGGTACCGCGGGGGGTGCCGCCGCCGATTCGCTCCGCGCGGTCTCGCCCGCCGTCTCCGGGATGATCGACGTGCCGCAGGCGTTGCCCGTCACCACGCACGGCGGCCCGCCGCTCGAGGAGAACCCCGTCACCTGCGGGGTCGACACGCCGAACGTGACACAGTCCACAGCACCCAGCACACCGTGCGCCGCCGACGGCCCGAGGCACAGCGTGCCGCCCGTGTCGGTCACGATCAGTTGGCCCAGCAGCATCGACCCGGTCGTGGCGCAGCCCGGAATGGCCAGCAGCAGGGCCGCATTCGTCCCGATGTTCAGCACGCCGCCCGCCGGCGCGAACCCCAGCACCGGCAGATCCCCGGTCACGTCCGCCTCGAGAGCCGAGATGCCTGCATCCGAGCAGACCATCCACAGATGCAGCAGCCGCACGCCGCCCGTCGGCGCATCCATGGTGACGAGCGGGTCGGTCGCGCTGGCGCTGATGGAGAACTCGTACCCCAGCGGACGGAAGCTCGGGGTCTGTGTGATCGGACCGTTCATCGTCACCGTCGCCGGATTCGCCGTGCCGGTGTACGAACCGCTCCCGGTGCCGGTCCACTGCACGAAGGCGAAGCCGGGGCCGGGAGCCGCGGTGATCGCCACGCTGTCCCCCGCCGCTTGCCATCCGTCTCCCGGCTGGGACGTGCCCTCCGGAGGGTCCTGGAAGTCGAGGAAGTACTCGTGCAGGTACGCGGCCGTGTAAGTCTGGGCCGTCGCGGGAACGAAGATCGTACGCGCAGCCGTGCCGATCCCGTCGCTCCACTGCGTGAATCGGTCCCGATCACCGGGTGCCGCGACCGTGAGGGAGTCCACGTTCACCGTGTGCAGCGTGGAACCCAGCCACTCGAACACCTGCGGCGAGACGTGATCCACGCCGTCGACTCCGATCCGCTTGCCCGCAGGGGACGTGGCGATCGTGATCGGGACGGCCTGGGTGAACTGGGCACCCTCGGTGATCGGTCCGTTCACGGTGATTGTTGCTGGGTTGGACGAGCCGCTGTATGAGCCCGGGCCGCTCCCGCCCCACGTCTTGAAGACGTATCCGGGGTTCGGCGTCGCCAGGATCTGTAGAGTCCCGCCGTTCGGATACTGCCCCGAGGCGGGCGCGGCCGTTCCCCCGACGCCGGCGCTCATCGTGACCGGCCAGGTCGGTGGAAACACGAAGCTCGCCGTTTGTGTGATCGGTCCCTGGATCAAGATCGCCTGTCCCGCGGCCGTCCCTGTGTACGATCCGATCCCGGAGCCCACCCAGTCGCTGAACACCCAACCCAGACTCGGCGTGGCGAAGATGGTCAGCACCGTCCCCACGTAGTAGCTCCCCGAGGACGGAGTGACGGACCCGCCCGGTCCCGCGATCATCGTCAGGGGCACCAGCTCGCGCAGGGCGAAGTGCGCGGTCTCGGAGATGTCGCCCGAGATCGTGAGAGTCGTCGGGTTGTTCCACGTGGTCTGCGAACCGGAGCCTGTTCCGGTCCAGCCCATGAACGCGTAGCCGGAGTCCGGAAAGGCCTGGATCATCACCGTGTTCCCAGATGCGAACGTGTGAGTACCCGGCGTCGGAGCGACCGTACCCCCCGGGTCCGCTGCCATGGTGAGTGTGTACGCGGGCGCGAAGTTCGCGGTCTGCGTGATCGGACCCCCGATCGTGATCGTGACCGGGTTGCTGGTCCCCGCATAGGCTCCTGCGCCTGCGCCCGACCAGCTCTTGAACGCGTTCCCGGGATCGGGGAACGCCTCGATCGTGACCGCCGAACCGTACAGGTACGATCCCGAGGCCGGTGTGACCGAACCACCCGCACCAGCGACCATCGAGAGCTCGTAGCTCTTCGTCGTGAAGATTGCCGTTTGCGCCATATCTCCGTTCATGACGAGAGTCGCGCGGCGGTTCGGTCCCGTGTAAGAGCCCGTTCCGCTGCCGATCCACGACGAGAACGTGTGATGAGGACCGTCGCTTGCATAGATCGTGACCCACCATCCTGCGATGTAGCTGTATGTACCAGGGTAAGGAACCACGGGGCCGCCGGACGGAGAGGACATCGTGAGCGTGTACAAACGCACGAACTTCGCGGTCTGCGTGACGTTGCCGTTCATGGTGACCGTCGCGGCGCTGCCGTTCCCCGTGTAGGAGCCGCTGCCCGTTCCGGTCCAGCTGAGGAAGCGGTATCCGGGGTCGGGAGCAGCCCCAATCGTGACGGTGCTGCCGGCGGGGCGGAACGAGCTCGGGGGCGACGTCGTTCCGCCCGGTCCCGCCGTCACGTTCAGGTAGTAGTGCGTCGGCGCGGCAGGAGCGGCCGCGGGTTCCGGCGTGCGGCCAGCCGGGTCTCCCTCGGCCGCCGCCACCGTCGTGGCGACCAGGGCGAGGCCTCCGAGAAGCCGCACCCCCATCCGCCGCAACGCCGCGAAGCACGCGAACCCTCGGGGCATGACCATCGCGTCTAGTCCCCCGTCCTCGTCAGCACGATCCGCTCCGTCTGCCGGAACGACCCGATCTCCAGGCGGACGAAGTACACGCCGCCGGCCGCGCGGGAACCGTTCTCCCCTCGTCCATCCCAGCTCTGCAGGTGCTCGCCTGCCGCCATGTCCTCGTCCGCCAGCCGCCGCACCAGACGGCCGGTCACGTCGTAGATCGTGAGCGCCACCCGCGAAGGCTCCGCCACCGCGAAGTGCAGATCCGTCCGGCCGGCGAAGGGATTCGGACGCGCACCCAGGAACGCGTTCTCAGTCGGGAGCATCGGCAGCGCCGGTACCGCGGGGGGTGCCGCCGCCGATTCGCTCCGCGCGGTCTCGCCCGCCGTCTCCGGGACGATCGCCGTCCCGCAGGCGTTGCCCGTCACCACGCACGGCTGCCCGCCGCTCGACGAGAACCCCGTCACCTGCGGCGTCGACACGCCGAACGTGACGCAGTCCACAGCACCCAGCACACCGTGCGCCGCCGACGTCCCGAGGCACAGCGTGCCGCCCGTGTCGGTCACGATCAGCTGACCCAAGAGCATCGCCCCCGTCGTGGCGCAGCCCGGAATGGCCAGCAGCAGGGCCGTATTCGTCCCGATGTTCAGCACGCCGCCCGCCGGCGCGAACCCCAGCACCGGCAGATCCCCGGTCACGTCCGCCTCCAGCGCCGAGATTCCTGCATCCGAGCAGACCATCCACAGATGCAGCAGCCGCACCCCGCCCGTCGGCACGTCCGCATTGATCAAGGGATCCGTCGCGCTGGCGCTGATGGAGAACTCGTACCCCAGAGGACGGAAGCTCGGGGTCTGTGTGATCGGACCGTTCATCGTCACCGTCGCCGGATTCGCCGTGCCGGTGTACGAACCGCTCCCGGTGCCGGCCCACTGCACGAAGGCGAAGCCGGGGCCGGGAACCGCCGTGATCGGAACCGCGCTTCCGGCCGTCCGGTATCCGTCACCCGGCTGAGACGTACCCTCGGGCGGATCCTGGAAGTCCAGCTCGTACTCGTGCACGTACGTCGCGGTGTAGGTCTTCGCCACCGCAGGAACGAAGATCGTGCGACTGACAGTCGCCGGTCCGTCGCTCCACTGCACGAACCGGTCTCGATCGCCGGGGCCTGCGACGGTGACCGTGTCGACGTTCACCGTGTGGAGCGTCGATCCGATCCAGTCGAAAACCCGCGGCGAGACGTAGTCCACACCGTCGACCCCGATCCGCTTGCCCGGCGGCGAAGTGGTGATGGCGATGGACACGGCCTTCAGGAAGAGAGCGCCCTCCGTGATCGCTCCGTTCACCGTGATGGTCGCGGGATTCGACGTTCCACTGTACGAGCCCGATCCTGTTCCGATCCAGGTCTTGAAGACGTAACCGGGACTCGGCGTCGCCACAATCTGCACGCTCGCACCATTCGGGTACGTGGCCGACGCGGGAGCGACGGTCCCGCCGGCACCCGCGCTCATCGTGACCGGCCACATCACCGGGAACGTGAAGGTCCCGGTCTGGGTGATGGGTCCGCCGATCAGGATCGTGTGCGTGAAACCCGGACCGGTGTAGGACCCGCTGCCGGTTCCTTGCCAGCCGTTGAACACCCACCCTGCGTTCGGCGTCGCGACGATGTTCACCAGCGCTCCGACGAAGTAGTTGCCCGATGCCGGGGAGACGGATCCTCCCGGGTCGGCGATCATCGTCAGCGGAACGAGCTCGATCGGGGCGAAGTGTGCAATCTGAGTGACGTCGTTGCTCATCGTGAGGGTGACTGGGTTGAGCCAGTCGGAGTAGGACCCGCTGCCGCTTCCCGTCCAGCCGGTGAAGGCATACCCCGAATCCGCAACGGCCTGGATGATCACGGAGGTTCCCACCGCGAAGGAGTGGCTCCCCGGAGCCGGGTCCACTGTCCCGCCCGGATCCGCTGCCATGGTGAGAGTCCGCGGGGAACCGAAGCTGGCGGTCTGCGTCACGGGATCGTAGAGCGTGACCGTCGTCGGATTCGCGATTCCCGTGTACGAGGAGGTGCCGACTCCGGTCCAGCCGCCGAAGGCGAACCCTGGATCCGGCACAGCTTGGATCGAGACGGCGCTGCCGTGCGTGTACGTCCCCGACGCTGGCGTCACCGTTCCCCCCGGGCCGGCGACCATCGTCAGATCGTAGCTCGCAGTGTCGAAGCTGGCAGACTGGGTGATGTCCCCGTCCATGATGACCCACCACCACGGCTCGGTTCCAGTGTAGGAACCCGCTCCCGTGCCGATCCAGGAGGAGAACTGATATCCCGAGTCTGGGAATGCCACGATGTCGATCAACCCTCCCGCGGGAATGAGATGGGCACCGATCCCGGGGTAGACCGTTCCACCCCGGCCTGCCGCCATAGTCAGAGTGTGCGCTGGAGTGAAGGTCGCCGTCTGCGTGATCGGGCCGTTCATCGTGACCGTCGCCTGGGCGTTGATACCGTTGTACGAACCCGTCCCGATTCCATTCCAACCCAGGAGCATGTGCCCTGAGTCCGGGAGGGCCTCAATCGTGACGACGGTGCCGTGCACGTAGATCCCCGACTCCGGGGTCACCGTCCCGCCCGCGCCGGCGATCATCGTGAGGGGAAACGTCTTGATCTCGAAGGTGGCTGTCTGCGTGATGTTGCCGTTCATGGTGACCGGCGCCGAGCGGTTCGGCCCCGTGTATGACCCGGGACCGACGCCTGTCCACGCGACGAACTGGTATCCGATCGACGGAGTGGCCCTGATCGTCACCGTGCCGCCCGCCGAGCGGAACGAGCTTCCGCTCGGGAACACGGTCCCACCGACGCCACCGACGACGTTCAGGGTGTAGAACGGGGCCGCGCGTGCGCCCGGCGGGTCGCTCGCGACGGGCGCCGACACGCCGGCAGGACTTGGCGCTCCCTCGGAGGGAGTCGGGAGGAGCCACGCCAGCAGGATCGCCGCGAGGGCGAGACTGGGGCGGCCGTTCTGCAGGTGCATGGGAATCCTCCTCGAGCCCTTGCTTGCTCTACTTCAGTGTGGAGCCGCCCTTACGCGCGGTGCGCGACTCGACATGCGGCCCCTTTCAATCCCCCGACCTCATCAGCACGATCCGCTCCGTCTGCCGGAAGGAGCCGATCTGCAGACGGACGAAGTACACGCCGCCAGCCGCGTGGGAGCCGTTCTCCCCTCGCCCATCCCAGCTCCGCAGGTGCTCACCGGCCGCCATGTCTTCGTCCGCCAGCCGCCGCACCAGCCGGCCGGTCACGTCGTAGATCGAGAAGCGCACCCGTGCCGCCGACGCCACCGCAAAGTGCAGATCCGTCTGCCCGGCGAATGGATTGGGACGGGCGCCCAGGAATGCGTTGGCCAGCGGCAGGAGCACCGGCGGAGTGAGTGACTGGATACTCTCGCCCTGCGCCCCGACCCTGGCGACGCTCGGAGCCGGAACGAGGCACGCGTTCCCGGCAACCGCGCACGGCGCGGCCCCACTGGACGAGAACCCAGTCACCTGCGGACTGGAGGGCCCGAACGTCGTGCAGTCCACGGCCGCCAGGACTCCGTGCGCCGCCGACGGTCCGAGGCAGACGGAGCCACCCGTGTCCGTCACGACGAGCGACCCCAGGAGCATGGCGCCGGTAGACTCGCAGCCGGCGATCGCCAGAAGGAGGTTCTGCGCCGTGCCCGCGTTGAGTACGCCGGCAGCCGGGGCGAACGCCAGCACCGGCAGGTCCCCGGTCACGTCCGCCTCGAGCGCGGAGATCCCCGTATCCGAACAAGTCAACCACAGATGGAGAGTACGCGCGGCGCCCGTCGGCGCGGCGGTGTTGATCGAGGGGTCCGTCGCGCTGGCGCTGATGGAGATCTCGTACCCCAGCGGCCGGAAGGCGGGCGACTGGACGATGGGACCGTTCATCGTCACCGTCGCCGGATTCGCCGTTCCGGTGTACGAGCCGCTCCCCGTTCCGGTCCACGCCGTGAAAGCGAACCCGGGGCTGGGGACACCCGTGATCGGCACGGCGCTTCCGGCAGACTTGTACCCGTCCCCCGGTTGCGAGGTCCCCCCCGGCGGATCCTGAAACGCCAGGAGATACTCGTGCACGTACGCCGCCGAGAACGTCGTGGCCGTCCCCGGAGTGGCGATCTGCCGCCCAGGCGCCGAGTGCCCGTCACTCCAAGAGGTGAATCGATGTCGCTCGTCGACGCCCACGACCAGCGAGTCCACGTTCACCGCATGCAGCGACCCGCCGGCCCACCCGAACGTCTGCGGGGCCACGTAGTCGACCCCGTCGACGTTGATCCGCAGACTGGGTGGTGACGTCGTCAGCGTGATGGGAACGGAAACCTGGAACCTCGCGGTCTGTACGATGTTGCCGTTGACCGTGATCGTGGCAGGGTTGGCCGACCCGGTGTAGGAGCCGGGCCCGTAGCCGGCCCAGGAGCTGAACGCGTAGCCGGGGTTCGGGATGGCGTCGACCTGCAGCACGCTCCCGCCGGGGTAGCTGCCGGTCGCGGGCGTCACCGTCCCTCCCCCGGTGGCGACCATCGTCACCAGCCAGGTGGTGGGGACGACGAAGTTCGCCGTCTGGGCGATCGGCCCGGCGATCCGGATCGACGCACTCGGGCTCGGTCCGGTGTAGGATCCGCTGCCCGTGCCGACCCAGTCGCTGAACGCCCAGCCCGTGTTGGGCGTGGCGCGGATCGTCAGCAGGGTGCCGACGTTGTACGTCCCGGACGCGGGCGTCACCGTGCCTCCCGGTCCGGCGATCATCGTCAGAGGCACGGGAACCTGCGCCGCGAAGTGAGCCGTCTGCGTGATGTCGCCGTTCACCAAGGCGATCGCCGGGTTGTCGATTCCGGTGTACGAGCCGGGGCCCGTCCCCGTCCAGCCGATGAACGCCTCGCCGCTGGTCGCGAGTGCCTGGATGACCACGGGAGTGTTGGCGGCGAAGGAGTGCAGTCCGGCCGGCGGAGTGACGCTTCCACCCGGATCGGCTGCCATCGTCAGCGTGTACCCCTGCGCGAACGTCGCGGTCTGCGTGATGGGGCCGTTCATCGTCACTATCGCCGGGTTGCTGGGTCCGCTGTAAGAGCCGTTTCCCACTCCGGTCCACGTGAGGAAGGCGTACCCGGAGTCGGGCAACGCCTGGATCGGAACCGTCGTCCACGGCATCTGCGGTCCGGATGCGGGCAGTACCGTACCGCCGGGACCGGCCGAGGTGGTGAGCAGGAATCCCCCGGCGATGAACGTGGCGGTCTGCGTGATGGGGCCGTTCATCGTCACGGTCGCGGGGTTGCTCGTTCCCGAGTACGAGCCACCGCCCACACCGGTCCAGTTGACGAAGGCATATCCCGGATCCGGGATCGCCTGGATGGTCACCATGGCCCCGGTCGCTTGAAGGCCGGTTGCGGGAGTCACCGTGCCGCCCAGACCCGCGAACATGGTGAGCTGGTAGCCGTCCACGACGAAGGCGGCGGTCTGAGTGATCGGGCCACCCATCGTCACGGTCGCTGGGTTGTTCGTCCCCGTGTACGAACCGGTGCCCGTCCCCACCCAGCCGACGAACTTGAAACCCGAGTCGGGAAGAGCCTGGATCTGCACCACGGTTCCGGACAGATGACTCCCGGACGCAGGCGTGACCGTTCCACCCGCGCCGGCCGACATGGTGAGGAGGTAGCTGCTCTGCAGGAAGTGAGGGATCTGGGTGATCGGCCCGTTCATGGTGACCGTGGCCGGGTTCTCGGTTCCGGAGAAGGAGCCGTTCCCTGTTCCCGTCCAGTGGTCGAAGCCGAACCCGGCATCCGGGACCGCGGTGATCTGGACGCTGACTGCCGTCCCGTACCATCCGTCTCCCGGCAACGATGTGCCTTCCGGCGGATCCTGGAAGTCGAGCAGATACTCGCGCGTGTACTGGGCGACGTAGCTGGACGTCAGAGCGAAGATCGTGCGCGCCGCCGACAGGTGGCCGTCGCTCCACTGCGCGAGCCGTTGGCGGTCTCCCGGCGACCCCACCACCAGTGAGTCCACGCTCAGCGAGTGAGAGGAACCCGCAATCCACGAGAACGTGTGCGGTGATACGTAGTCTACGCCGTCGACTCCGATGCGCAGACCCGTCGGCGAGGTCATGACCGTCACCGGCAAGAGTGCTTGGCCGCTGCAGTCGACTCCGGGAGCGACGCACGGCGCCTGCCCGCTCGAGGAGAAGCCGGTCACCAGCGGGGTCACTGTCGTGAACGTCTGACAGTCCACCGCGCCCAGGACCCCGCTCGCCGCGGAAGGACCGAGGCAGAGAGTCCCGCCCACGTCGTCGACCACGATCGACCCGAGAAGCAGCGGCCCCGTCACGGCGCAGCCCGGGATGGCGAGCAACAGAGCGGTGCTCGTGCCCACGTTCACCACGCCGTTGGCCGGAGCGAATCCGAGGACGGGAAGGTCGCCCGTAACGTCGGCCTCGAGTGCCGCGACTCCTGCGACCGAGCAAACCATCCAGAGGTAGACCGACCGAACTCCGCCGGTCGGCGAACCCGTGTTCACGAGCGGATCGGTCGCGCTGGCGCTGATGGACAGCTCGTAGCCCAGCGGCCGGAAGCTCGGAGTCTGCGTGATCGGTCCGTTCATCGTCACGGTCACGGGATTGGCGGTCCCCGTGTACGAGCCGTTGCCCGATCCGGTCCACTCCTCGAACGCGAAGCCCGGAACCGGAACGGCGGTGATCGACACGCTGTCGCCAGCTGCGAACCAGCCGTCACCCGGCGACGAGGCTCCCTCCGGCGGGTCCAGAAACGTCAGCATGTACTCTTGGGAGTACTCGGCCGTGAAGGTCGCGGCCGCTGGCGGGGTGACGACGGACCGTGTCGGCGTCACGATCCCGTCGTTCCAGGCCGCGAAGCGCCGTCGGTCGCCCGAACCCACGACCAGCGAGTCCACGTCCACGTCGTGAGTCGTTCCCGCCAGCCAAGCAAACGTGTACGGCGACACGTAGTCCGCCCCGTCCACGCCGATTCGCAGGCCCGGCGGCGACGTCGTCACGGTGACCGGAACGGCGAGCTGGAACGCGGCTGTCTGCGTGATCGGGCCGTTGACGATCACCGTCGCGGGGTTGTTGGTCCCGGTGTAGGAGCCGCTGCCAACTCCGGTCCAGCCGATGAAGACATTCCCCGCGCCAGGGAACGCCTCGATCGTGACCTGCGACCCGATCGCGTGCGTTCCTGTCGCAGGCGAAACGGTGCCGCCCGGACCGGCGTTCATGGTGAGAGTCGAGCCGAACGTCGCGGTCTGGGTGATGTGGCCACCCATCGTGATCGTCGCCGCTCGATTGGGGCCTGTGTAGGAACCTGGCCCGGTTCCCACCCAGCCGGCAAAGGAGTTGCCGGCGAAGGCGGTCGCGCGAACCACAACCGTGGCGCCCGACGGGCGGAACGTCGAACGCGGCGTCACCGAACCGCCGGGACCGCCGACGACGGTCAGGACATACCAGACCAACGCAGCGTTCGAACTTTGCTCGGACGCGTCCACCACGCCGGGCGGAGGCAAGGACTCGGAACGGGCCGCGCCAGCGGAGACCCCGGGGAGGAGCGAGGTCAGGAGGATCACCGCAAGTGCGAGGCCGGAACGGCAGCTCGGCACATGCATGGGAGTACCCTCGCGGATCAAGCTACTCCGGTTTGCCCTCGGGGATCAAGCCGCGTGTGCAGGCCGCCCCGGAGCGCCCCGGAGACACGAAGCGGGCCCCGGCCGAAACCGGAGCCCGCCCGCAGAGCGGATTCGGGGAACCCGAACTAGAAGCCCACGGTCCCCTGCGCGTACGCCCAGAAGGCCGACTCGTCTCCGAGCAGGTTCTCGGTCAGGTCACCCGGCGAGAACACCCCGCCGCCGACCTGGGCCGACATGCCCGACTCGAGATCCTTGGAGATCACCAGGTCGAACTCGTTGCCGATTCCGTTCCGGTCGCCGCCGCCGGCCGGAAGCGTCACGTCGATGTCGCTGGTGAAGCGGTGGACGGCGCCCTTGAGCATCACGCCCTGAGGCGTCTCGACCCATGCCTTGAGGAACACGTCGCGCAGCCCGAGTCCGCCGGCGTCCACGATGTTGTGCGCGATGTCCATGAGTCCGTGGTACTTGTGATCGTCGAAGTACAGATTGTCGTACGCCGCGTCGTCGCCCTCGGCCGGGTCGTCACCGGAGTAGATGGAGTATCCACCCGCGATGCCCGAGCTGCCGTCCAACGCGCCCGACGCGTCGACAGCCAGCATGGCATTCGCCAAGTAGGCCTTCGCATCGCTGCCCGCGACTTGGCCGGTCTGGTAGACGAGATCGCTCGTGACGCGGATCCGCCCGGACTCGAAAGCACCGTGGTTCCCGAGCGAGGTCATGAACGAGTCGAACGCGTCGTTCTCCTTGTAGAGGATCAGCGGCTCGAGCGAAAGGTTCGGATCGGCGACCTGGATGTGCCACACTCCGAACGCGATGTTCTCGTCGACGCTGGTCGTGGCCTCCTCGGACACCTTCCCGAACCCGAGGTCCAGCCACTGCTCGTCGTCGAAGCTCATGCGAGCCCGCGCCGCGTCGAAGGAACGACCCACGTTGCTCCAGTCGTTCACCGCGAACACGCGGCCGGCTCCGTAGTACAGCTCGTGCCGGCCCAGGATCCACTCCAGCCCTTCGATGTTGGGGTCTTGAAGCCGAGCGACGGCCTGGTGGATGTCCACGTTCTCCGTGTCGTTCAGGGTGCTTCCCTCGTCGCCCCAGATCCGCGAGTCCTGGAGCTGGATCATGACTTCCGCGCCCTTGTCGTTCTTCGCCGTGGCGCTGAGCCGGGTTCTCTGGAAGACGGTGTGCTCGGCGCTCACGTCCGGGGCGAACGAGCGGTCGTCGGCCTCGTAGCGGATCCGGACGTCGCCGTCCCACTGGACCTCGGCGGCCAGGGTCTGCGCGCCGGTGATTGCGATCAGGGCCATTCCCGCCACCGCGGAAACGCCGCCCGAGAACATGCGAACCATCTATTTCCTCCTGCGACGGGGGACGCGCCGGCCCGGAGAGACGCTTCCCCGGGTCCGTTCACCGAATGAAACGCCGTATGGGTTACCACGAAATCCGCGAGTGCACTACCGGGATCTGCCACAAAAGTAATCTCCCGCAAGGGAGTGCAGCAGACAGCTATCAACTCTGGCGTGGAGCGCTCGGCGCACCGTTCGGCCGGTGTATGCTGCCGGTGGGCCCTCGGGGAGGGAGGCGATGCCGGAGCTTCCGGAGCTGACCGTCTACCGTGAGCGGCTGGCACAGGCGCTCGCCGGCCGCCGGGTCGGGAGTGTAGCCCTTCGGGACAGCTTCGTGCTCCGGACGGTCGAGCCAGCCGTCGCCACGGCCGAGGGCCGGCTCGTCACGGGTGCGTCCCGTCGCTCCAAGTTCCTGATCGTCGAGCTGGAAGGCCCGCTCTGCTTCGCGTTCCACCTCATGCTGTCGGGCCGGCTGCACTTGAAGCGGCACGAGTCGTTTCGCCCCCACGCCAGGCGCACGGTCCTCTCGGTGCACTTCGACGGTGGGACGGTCCTGGAGATGACCGAGGCGGGCAAGGAGCGACGGGCCTCCCTGCACATGCTGCGGCGGCCCTCCGACCTCCCGCGGATCGAGCGGGGGATCGAGCCGCTTTCCGAAGAGTTCACCGCGGACCTCCTGGCTCGGATCCTCCGCGAGCGCAACCGCCAGCTCAAGGGCGCCTTGCGGGACCCCGAGCTCGTCTCCGGTCTGGGCAACGCCTACTCGGACGAGATCCTCTTCGCGGCCCGGCTCTCGCCCCTGCGAATGACCGCGCGGCTCGACGACGCCGAGATCGCCCGGTTGCATGCCGCCATCCGGGACACCGTCGAACTCTGGATCGGCCGGATCCGCGCCGTGTGCCCCGAGGGGCTGCCGGTGAAGCAGGACCTGTGGCGCCGGGATATGGCGGTCCACGGCCGGGCCGGCTCGCCCTGCCCGCAATGCGGCGGGGTCATCAGCCGGATCTCCTTCCGGGGCTCGGAGACCTGCTACTGCCCCGATTGCCAGAACGAAGGCCGGCTGCTGGCCGACCGCCGGCTCTCCCGGCTCGGCATCCGCCGCCGCGGCGTGTGATCCGGCCCTTGCGCGATCCCGCCCCCTCCTGCGAACCTCCGGCTCGAACCGACCCGGGAGCGGGCATGTCCGAATCGACCGAGAGCACAGCCGCCACCGAGGCCTCCACCCTGCTCGCCGGAAAGAAGGGATTGGTCGTCGGCGTGGCCAACGAGCGCTCCATCGCGTGGGGGATCGCGCGGCGGGCGGCGGCGGCCGGCGCCACCCTCGCCTTCACGTACCAGGGCGAAGCGCTGGAACGGCGGGTTCGTCCGCTGGCCGAGCAGGTGACCCGCGTCCCCATCATCGCCATGGACGTGACCGACGAGGCCCTCGTGGACGCCGCGTTCGCGCAGGTCTCCGAATCGCTGGGCTCGCTCGACTTCCTGGTCCACTCGATCGCCTGGGCCGACCGTACGGACCTCTCCGGAAGGACGCTGGACACGTCCCGGGAAGGGTTCCTCAAGGCGATGGAGATCAGCGTCTACTCGCTGCTGCTGCTGGCCCGCAAGGCCGAGCCGATCCTCAACGACGGCGCGAGCCTGCTCACGCTCTCGTATCACGGCTCGGTAAAGGTCGTGCCCAACTACAACATGATGGGGATCGCCAAGGCCGCGCTCGAGGCGGCCGTCCGCTATCTCGCGGTCGACCTCGGGCCGCGCGGCATCCGCGTCAACGCGATCTCCGCCGGCCCGATCAAGACGCTGGCCGCGTCCGGCGTGTCCGGGCTTCGCGGCATGCTGGCCGACGCCGCGGAGCGTGCTCCCCTCAAGCGCAACGTGGACACCGACGACGTCGGGGGCGCCGGCGTGTATCTCCTGTCCTCCCTCTCGAAGGGAGTGACCGGCGAAGTGCACTACGTGGACGCCGGCTTCAGCATCACCGCGATGTGACCAGCGGATCGCCGAGCTCGCCGTCCAGGAATCGGCCAAGCTGGCGCGTGTGTCGTCCCGGGTGGCAAGTGGCGTGCTCCATCATCTGCTCGCCGTCGTAGACCTGACCCCAGCGCGTCTCGAAGCGGTTCTCCAGCATCGTGTCGGGCACCGGCTCGAGCGCCTCCCGCGCGAATCGCCCCACGTCGAGCAACGCGGCAGTGAACGTCTCCGGATCGGTGAGGCCGTTGGGGTCGAGGAATCTCCGCTCCGGGATCCTGCCGCCGCAGTGCTTCGCCACGTACGAGACATGGGCATAGCCTGCCTCGACCACGTGGCCCAGGATGGCGCGTATGCTTCCTTCTTCGCCGGGGACGCGGATGTCGTAGAGGTCGGCGGGGAGATCCCGGGCGAACGCCGCGAAGTCGACGAGGGCCCGCTCGAACTCCTCGACGAGCGCTCGTTTCACCGGATCGGTCATGGCAGACTCCGGGGGCACCGGAGTCGGAGTATATCCCCCCCTTCGCGAGAACGTCGATGGCTCACGCGCGTGCACTTGCCGACCGCATCGTCGCCTGCCGGCTCTGTCCGCGCCTTGTCGACCACTGCCGGACGGTCGCCCGGGTCAAGCGAAGGGCGTACCGGGACGAGAATTACTGGGGGCGGCCGGTGCCCTCCTTCGGCGACCCGAATGCCCGGCTCCTGGTCGTGGGCCTCGCGCCGGGAGCGCACGGAGCCAACCGGACCGGGCGGGTGTTCACCGGCGACGAGAGCGGCCGATGGCTCTGGCGTGAGCTGCACGCGGCCGGTTTCGCCAGCTTGCCGGAGTCCCGTGGGCCGGACGACGGTCTCGCGCTTCGTGGCGCCTGCGTCTCCTGCGCGGTGCGCTGCGCGCCGCCCGGAAACCGCCCGACCACGGCCGAACGGGACGCGTGCCTCCCGTGGCTCGTCGAGGAGCTCGAGCGCCTCCGCGACCTCCGCGTGGTGATCGCGCTCGGCCGCTTCGCGTTCGACTCGGTGCGTCTGGCCTGGTCGCGCGCAAACCGCGCCGGGTGGGCCGGAAAGCTCGAGTTCGCGCACGCGCGGGAGTTTCACACCGAGGACGGTTGCTGCACCTTGATCACCAGCTATCATCCGAGCCGGCAGAACACGCAGACCGGTCGCCTCACCCGTGCGATGTTCCGGCGTCCGTTCGCCCGTGCCCGACGGCTCCTGGAGGCTTCGCCTTGAACCTGCGCCCGGCATTCCACCCCAAGCAGCTCTATCGGGAGCTCTCCCGCCTGCTGTCCCACGGCGAAGGCGCGGAGTTCAGCCGCGAGTGGTTCGCCGCCCTCGTCGACGAGATCGTGGTTCGCCTCGGCGCCACGCTGCTCATCGACAGCGGCCGCGTCTACGAGGACCGCGGAGCGAAGGGATTCGAGCTCGTCCACCAGGTCGGGTCCAAGGACCCGCAGGCCATCGGAGTGCTGATCCGGCTGAACTACCGCCCACTTCAGCTCTTGCTCCAGCACGGCGTGTTCATCTTCGACCCGACGGTGCAGGGGCAGTCGGAGCGGCTGGAAAGGAGGCTCGGCGGGATGGAGTCGGCCGCGGTGCTCATCGGCTCCGAGCCGCGGCGCATCCTGGCGTTCGGGTTGACGCCGGGCTGGGAGCGCGACGACCTGGACTTCACGCTGCACACGATGCGCAACGTCATCGACGACCGCATCGGGGTGCAGCACCTCAAGACGGACCTGAACCAGGCGGCGGAGATTCAGCGCAGCCTGCTGCCGACCCGCGCGCCGGAGCTGCCCGGATTCACCGTGGCGGCCCGCTCCGAGGCCGCGGAGATCGTCGGCGGGGATCTCTTCGATTTCCTCCCGGGCGATCCCGACACGATCGTCCTCGCGGTAGGAGACGCGAGCGGTCACGGGCTGCCCGCGGCCCTGCTGGCCCGCGACGTCGTGACCGGGCTGCGCATGGGCTCGGAACGGTCGCTCAAGATCACCCTGATCGTGAACCGCCTGAACCGGGTGATCGCACGCAGCATCCTCTCGACCCGCTTCGTCTCGTTGATCTACGCTGAGCTCGAGTCGAACGGCAACCTCTTCTACGTGAACGCCGGACACCCGCCGGCACTGATCAGCGGGCCGCGCGGACCGCGCCGCCTCACGATCGGCGGCACCATCATCGGGCCGCTGGCCACGAGCGTGTACAAGCGAGGCTGGGCGCACGTGGACCGGGGAGACACGCTCGCTCTCGTCACCGACGGACTGCTGGAGCGCGAGGACGCAGCCGGCAACATGTTCGGGGAGGCCGGGGTGCTCGCCGTGATGGAGGCCCAGGCGGGCCGCCCGGCGAGGGCCGTGCTGGATGCGATCTTCCGCGCCGCCGCCGAGTACGGCGGGGAGCAGCCGTGGGCGGACGACACGACGGCGGTGGTGATCGCGCGGGAGCCCGGCGGGGACCGCCCGGGCGAGGCAGGCTGAGCGCGGCCCCTCAGCGCGCCGCCATCCGCTCCATGACTGCGCCGGCCACCAGCGGCCACGCGATCGTCGCGTCGGCGTAGACCTCGGCGTAGCGGCCACCCTCCTCGGGGGGCACGAACTTCCCCCAGGACACGCCCTCGGAGTAGGTGCAGCCGGAGAGCCCGCCCCAGTGGGTCGGCTCGGGGCAGATACGCACGCCGTAGGTGAAGCGGACGAAGGCGCCCGCTCCGGGCACGCGCTTGTCCAGCACCTCCCAGAACGGTCCCACCTGCTGCGCCCAGTTGCGCGGGACGCCCCCGCCGATGGTGAAGATGCCGAGCCTCTTCTTCGTGCGGCACAGCTCCACGTAGTGCGAGAGGTCCAGGAACGCGTCGAAGACGAGCCGCTCGCGCCCGGCGCGCGCGCGACGTCGGTTCTCCACTTCGAAGTCGATGCCCAGCTCGGAGTCGGTGAACGCGGGAACGTAGACCGGAACGCCCCGCCGCCGCGCGGACGGCAGGATACCGCGCTGGTGGCCGCGCGCCAGGATCACGTCGGCGAGCAATTCGTGCACCCGGCGGCTGGAGAGGACTTCGCCCTCCACCGCCCCGAGCGCCTCGGCGACGATCTTCTCCACGTCGTCGAGGTTGCGCTCCAGCTCCAGCGTGTCGTACACGCGGTTGTAGCCCTTCTCGTAGAGCTCCTCGTCATCCATCCGCGGGTCGTACTTGAAGTGCGTCATCCCCGCGGTCTGCACGAACCCGTGCGCCATGAGCGCGCCGGTCGAGATCACCACGTCGAGCATCCCCGCCTCGATCATGTCCGTGAGCAGATGGCCCATCATCCCGACGGTCATCGCTCCCGACAGCGTGGCGATGACGAGGCAGTCCCGGTCCTCCACCATTTCCTGCAGGATGTCCGCGGCTTCGCCGACGGCGCGCCCGCCGAACGACGTGGACTTCATCTGCTCGACGAGGTCCGACACCGTGCGCACCGCGGAGATCTCCAGTGGGCGGACCTCGACGAGGCCGTCCTGGACCCCGTCGGCCCGTTCGCGAAGATCGGCGGGCCGTCCGGTCTTGTGCGCCATGGGGCCCCTCCCGTGGGAGCGGCGAGGCTAGCACAGCGCGGGGAGGATCGGGAACCGCGGCGCGCGACGGCGGTGCAGCCGCGTCTACGACGCGCCGTTCCGGGCGAAGCGCACCTTGAGGGTCAGCTCGTTCCCGACCTGTTCGTCGTAGCGGTGGTGCACTTCGTCCATCACGCTTCCGATGATTCCCAGGCCGTAGCCGCCGGTACGGAGCTCGTCGGTCCGCTGGACCTCGCGCGGGAGGCCGTCCGCTCCGCCGAGGGGATCGAAGCACTCCGCCGCGTCGGTCAGCACGGCGACCAGGCGATCGCCCTCCCGTTCCAGCGTGAGCGCCATCGGCCCGGGCTGGCGGCCCTGGTACGCGTGTCGGACCACGTTGGTCACCGCTTCCATGATGGCGAGGCGAATGCGGGTCGTCTCCGGCTCGTCCGCCGGAAGCGACAGGGCTTCGATGAGGTACAGCTGCACGAGGTTCGAGATGAGGCTCACGCTCTGCCGTGTCGCGACGGTGTCGATGCGCACACGGTGAGCTGCACTCGTGGTCGAGGCGGGTCCGGCCATGGAGTCATCCTTCGGGAAGTCCCTCGGGAAGAACGAGAGAACGCCGGGACTTTCCGCAATGGGATCGGCTACGGTCCTCCGCCCATTGAGGGAATCCCCTCGCCGGCCGTGTCGGGCGGCGTCGTCAAGGGGCGCTCCGGTTCGGCCGATACGGGATGAGCCAGTCCCCTTTCGCCCCAGTCCGGAGGTCATCGTGAACGTCGCCATCGAGAGGAAAGGGGCCGTCGCGGTCGTTCGCGTCGACGGAACCCAGATCGGAGCGGACACAGCCGAGCAGTTCCGGTCGGGGATCCTCTCCGGGATCGAGCCCAAGGGCGCGAAGCTCGTGATCGACCTCTCCGGCGTCGACTTCATCGACAGTTCGGGCCTCGGAGCCCTGGTGAGCCTGCTCAAGGCGGTTCGGCCCGACGGAGACCTCGTCCTCTTCGGAATGAAGTCCGGAGTCCGCGAGATCCTGCGCCTCACGCACCTGGATGCGGTGTTTCCCTGCCAGAAGGACGAGGCGTCGGCTCTGGCTGCGTTCGCGCGGCGCTAGTGTCGCGTCTCGAAAGAAATGTTCAGATGACTTCGCTTACGCTCGCTCGGCGTCCGTGCCTCGCTCGCTTCGTTGCCGCCGGCCGCCGCCGGCCATGGCTCCGGACACGGCGGCTACGACGCTCAGCCATCTGAACACTTCCTTCGAGACGCGGCGCTAGGTAGCTCTGCCTGCGGCGGCCAGCCGCTTCGCGAGAAGCAAGAGGTCCACGACCGTAAGCCCCAACTGCGCGGCGACTTCCGAGCCAGGAGCGGACGCGCCGAAGCGGCGGATTCCGTGGAAGGCGTCACCCGGCCGCATCCAGGGGGCGAAGGAGAGGCCGGTTCCGGCCTCCACGAAAAGCCGGGGCACGGCTGCGGGGAGGATCCTCTCACGCTCCCCGTCGGCCGCCCCGGCGAACGTCTCGAGACAGGGAAGCGAGACGACCCGCGCCGCGATTCTCTCGGCTCTCAGGGCGATGGCGACATCCACGCAGAGCGAGACCTCCGATCCGGTCGCGGCAAGCACCAGATCCGCGGCGCGGTCCGGCTCGTACACCACGCCCGCGCCGCCCACCCCCTCGATCGACGGGACCCGCTCCAGCACCGGGACCGGCTGCCGCGTGAGCACGAGCGCCGTCGGCCCCTCGCGGCGGCGGAGCGCATGCCCCCAAGCCCACACCGTCTCGCGCGCGTCGGCGGGTCGGACCACGTGCACGTTGGGGATGACCCGCAGCGCATCCAGATGCTCGACGGGCTGGTGAGTCGGGCCGTCCTCGCCGACCCAGACGCTGTCGTGCGTGAAGACGTGCACGGCCGGGATCCCCATGATCGCGGCCAGCCGGAGCGAAGGCCTGAGGTAGTCCGAGAACACGAGGAACGTCGAGCCGAAGGCGCGAACCCCGCCGTGTAGCACGAGCCCATTCACGATGGCGGCCATGGCGTGCTCCCGGACCCCGTAGAAGACGTTCCGCCCGGCGTAGCCAGGCGCCGCGACCGGCTCGGCGCCGGCCACCGCCGTCAGGTTCGACTCGAAGAGATCCGCGG
Organism: Candidatus Eiseniibacteriota bacterium; assembly: GCA_052390515.1. Lineage (GTDB taxonomy): Bacteria > ARS69 > ARS69 > ARS69 > ARS69 > JBQTGV01. The sequence continues at coordinate 38,373 of JBQTGV010000179.1, forward strand.
AACCGGCGATCAACCATGGTACTTGCCGAGCGGCCACCTGAACGACCTCGCGGCCGGCCTTCCGGGTGGGTACGGCCTCCCCCGTCTTCCAGCTCGGCGGGTCGGCCAGCAAGTCCGCCGGCAGCGCGTCCGCCAACGCCGCCTCCCAGGCCTTCGCCTCCGCGGCGTGATCGGCCCGGAACGCAGCCCGCCTCTCGAGCCAAGTGGCGGATTCCGCGGCGCGCGCCTTTCGCCAGCCCCCGAACCAGGAACGAACCGCTTCGGGCACGCGGAATCTCGCTCCGGGATCGAGGCCGAGCCGCTCCTTGACCGCCCGCACCTCCTCCTCCCCGAGCGGCGCGCCGTGCGCGCGGCTCGAGCCCTCGAAACGCGGGCTGCCGTGCGCGAGCTTCGTCGCTCCGACGATGAGGCTCGGCCGCATCTTCTCGGCCAGGCTTTCCCGCAGAGCCCGGTCGATGGCCTCGCGGTCGTGTCCGTCGATCGGGCCGACGACGTGCCAGCCGTAGGCGCGGAAGCGCGCGCCGACATCCTCGGTGAAGGCAAGGTCCGTGGACCCGTCGATGGTGACGCGGTTCGCGTCGTACCAGACGATCAGCCGCGAAAGCCCCCAGTGCCCGGCGAGCGACGCCGCCTCCGCCGCCAAGCCCTCCATCAGGTCGCCGTCCGAGGCGAAGACGAACGTGCGGTGTCCCTCCGGGCCATCAGGTCCGTTCGGGAAGCGCGCCGCCACCAGCCGCTCGGCGAGCGCCATGCCCACCGCGTTCGCGAAGCCCTGGCCCAGCGGCCCGGTGGTCGTCTCGACGCCCGGGGTGTGCCGGACCTCCGGATGCCCCGGCGTCTTCGAGCCCCACTGCCGGAAACGCTCCAGCTCGGAGAGCGGCAGGTCGAACCCCGCGAGGTGCAGGAGGGAATAGAGCAGCATCGAGCCATGTCCGGCGGAGAGCACGAAGCGGTCGCGGCCGGGCCACTCCGGCCACGCCGGATCCACCCGCAGGTGCCGGGTCCACAGCACGGTGGCGAAGTCGGCGCCGCCCATGGGAAGTCCGGGATGGCCGGACTTCGCCCTCTCCACCGCGTCGAGCGCGAGCGTCTTGATCGTGTCGACGATGCGCTGCTCGACGTCGACGGAGGGGGGCGCCGCGACCGGATCCATCATCCCGTCACGCGCCGCACGGCGTCGATCGTCGTGCCGTCCACCCACTGGATCTCCGCCACGAACTCCTCCCCGAGCTCCGGCCGAGCGGGAGGTCCGCCGGTCAGCCGCTCCACCTCGGCCTTGATCTCGCGGATGTCCCGCAGCGGCAGGTCGCTGCCGCGGAGCGCCTCGAGCAGGTCCTTTCGCCGGGGATTCACCGCGACACCGCGCTCGGTGATGACCACGTCGATCAGCTCGCCGGGCCCTACGAGCGTCGTGACGCGATCCACCAGCACCGGGATGCGGTCCCGCACCGCCGGCAGCGCCAGGATCACGCACTTCCCGAAGAGACAGTTCTGCCACCCGCCGATGCCGTGCAGCAGCAGCCCGTCGGAGTGCGTCACGACGTTCGCGCTGAAGTCGACGTCCACCTCCGTTGCGCCCAGCACGGTCACGTCCACCATCGAGGCGAAGTTCCCCTTGCCGTGGTAGTTGTAGCTCGTGAAGGGGCTGGTGTTCACGTGCGCGGGGTTCTCGCGCATGGAACGCACGCCTTCCAGGTCGAAGGTCTGGCCGTCCAGGATGCAGCGGGTCAGCCCCTCTTCCAGCATCTCCACCAGGAACTTCGTGCTGCCGCCGCGCACGAACGACGCCGTGACGCCGGCCTCCTTCATCATGCCCTTGAGGAACAGGGCGAAGGCCAGGGCGATGCCGCCCGCGCCCGCCTGAAAGCTGAACCCCTCGCGCAGGATGCCGGCGTCCCGCACGAACCGCGCCACGTACTCGGCGATCAGCAGCCGGTCGGGGCTCGCGGTGATCTGCGTCGTCCCGGAGACGATCTGCGAGGGATCCCCCACGCGGTCGACGACCACGACCTGGTCCACGCGGTTGCCCTGGATCTGCCAGGGCAGGCACGGGAAGGGCACGAGGTTGTCGGTGACGACGATGACGTGCTCGGCGTACTCGCTGTCCGCCAGGGCGAAACCCAGCAGCCCGCAGGCCGAGGGGCCGCGGTCCCCGGTGGCGTTGCCGAAGCAGTCCGCAGTCGGCGCCGCGATCACGGCGATGTCGATGGGCAGCTGTCCGTCCTGGATGGCCTGGTAGCGGCCGCCGTGGGAACGCAGCACGCCCATCCCCTTCATGCCGCCCTTCGAGGTGAGCATCCCGAGCGGCCCGTTCATCGATCCCTCGATGTGGTGCACCACTCCGCGCTCCAGGTGCCGCACGATCGGCGAGTGGCAGGGGAACGACGCGCTCGGCGCCCAGACGAGGTCCCGCACTCCCATCTCCGCGGCGATGTCGAAGAGCTGGTTGGCGACGAGATCGCCGTTGCGGAAGTGATGGTGCGTGGAGAGCGTCATGCCGTCGCGAAGGCCGGCACGCTCCAGCGCCTCACGCAGGGATCCGACGCGCTTGTCCCCGCTCTCCGGATAGTCCGCGCAGGAGCGGATCGTCGGTCCGTGCTTCCGCCCCTCGGGATGGTGCGCGCCAACGCCCGCGTAGGGCACCGTCGCGCGGCCGTTCACGCGCGCCGGAATCTCGCGGCCGGCGGCGTTCACGTGGACGCCCGGCTCCGCCGTCGAGCGGGCCATCAGCGCGCGCCCCGCGCGGCGTCGAGCCGCCCGGTCCTCGCCGCCAAGTCCACCGTCCGCTGCGCGCGCTTCACCACCGGAGGATCGATCATCTTCGAGCCGAGCGAAACGACGCCCAGGCCCTTCGCCCTGGCTTCCTCGAAGGCGCGCACCACGCGGACCGCGTAGTCCAGCTCCGCGGCGGTCGCGGCGAAGGCCTCGTGGATCACCGGGATCTGGCGCGGATGGATGCAGCCTTTGCCCTCGAAGCCGAGCGACTTCGCCTCCCGCACCGACGCGGCCAGCCCGTCGGGGTCGGCGACGTCGGAATAGACCGAGTCGATGGGCTGGGCGCCCGCGGCCCGCGCCGCGGCCACCACCATGGAGCGCGCCCAGAAGCTCTCCCGCCCCTCGGCGGTCCGCGCCGCCCCGATGTCCGCGGTGTAGTCCTCGAGTCCGATCGTCAGCGCGACGACGCTCGGATGCGCCCGGGCGATCGCCTCGGCGTGCTGCACTCCGGCGGCGCTCTCCAGGATGGGCATGAGCCAGGGCGAAGGCCCATCGCGCGCGAGCCGTGCCGCTTCCTCCGCGACCGCCACGACCTGCGCGGCCTCCTCCACCTTGGGAACGAGAACGACCTGGACGCCGTGCCCGACGACGAAGGGCAGGTCCGCGAGCCCGGCGGGCAGCTGATTGATGCGCACCATCCGCTCGCACGAGCCCCAGTCGAGGAAGCGAAGAGCGTTGCGCACCAGCACGCGGGCCGCCGGCTTCTCCGCGAACGGGACGCTGTCCTCGAGATCGAGGATGACACCGTCGGGCCGGTGGAGCGCCGCGTTGATCATGTACTTCGGAGTCGTGCCCGGCAGATAGAGGCGGGAACGACGCAGCCTCTCCCGCTCCGACGGGGCGCGGTTGCCCGGATGCAGGTCGGGCAGGACTTCGGCTGGCGCCCGCCCGCCGAGCGCGCGCACGGCGGCTTCGAGCCGCGCGTCGAGCACGAAGGGCAACGCACCCTGGTCCTCGATCTCGACGCGGGCATCGGCCACGCCGAGAACGCGGCACGAGGCCTCCGCCTGCCGGCGGACGGCTGGGCCGTAGAGAGCGCCGACCTTGCTGGTGAGCGCGATCTCCACGCCGCCGGAAGACCGCGGCTCGACGCGCACCCAGGCGTCGGAACGAACCTCCGGGCCACGCGGTCCGGCCTCTCCAGCCCTCACGCGATGACCTCCCGCACCAGAGCCTCGGCCCCGCCGGCCACGACGAGCCGCTGGGCCACCTCCCCGAGCGGCAGGAACGGAAGCGCTTCGCCACCAATGCGAACCTGTGAAGCACGGAAGTCCACGGTGACCTGAATGCCGGTGCGGATCGTCAGCCGCGCGTCCCCCGCGAACTTCTTCGCCAGGCGCTCCACGAGCGCCTCGCACTCGATCACCGGGAACCCGTTGTTGAACGCGTTGCGCTTGTAGGTCTGGGAGTACGACGCCGCGACCAGGAGGGGAATGCCGAAGTGTTGGAGCGCGGTGGCGGCCTGCTCGCGGCTCGAGCCCGAACCGAAGTTGCGCCCGCCGACGAGGATGTCCCCGCGGCGCGCGGTCCGCTGGAACTCCGGGTCGTAGTTGCGGAAGGCGTGGCGGGCCATCTCCTCCGGCGGAAGGTCGTCCTGGTAGGTCACGTCCTTCCCGTAGATCCCGTCGGTGTTCATGTTGTCCTTCGGCAACCAGACGAGCTCACCGCGGATCTCCGCGGGGAAGCCGGGCAGAATCTCCGTCACGACCTGCTTGCCGGCGTTCGCGCCGCCCTCGTCCCGCATCGAGCTGACGATCGCCAGCGACTCGAACCGCTGGTGGCCGGCGATCCTCCCGGCAACCGCGGACGCGGCGACGACCGCTGGGCTCGCGAGGTAGCACTGCGCCTCGCGGGAGCCCATCCGCCCCTTGAAGTTGCGGTTCGTCGCGGAAATACCCACCTCGCCCGCCTCCAGTGTCCCCTTGCCGAGACCGATGCACGGCCCGCATCCCGGCGGGAGCGGGACTGCGCCGGCCTCGATCAAGGCGCCCCACGCGCCGCTCTGGCGTGCCGCCGCCTCGACCGACGCGGAAGCCGCCGCGAGATAGAACTCCACCCCCGGTGCGACCTTGCGCCCCCGGACCACCCGCGCCGCCTCCTCGATGTCCTCGAGCCGCGAGTTCACGCAGGAGACCAGGTACGCCTTGTCGATCTTGATTCCGCGCGCCTCGATGTCCGGAAGGGGCGTGATCGTCTTCACCTCGTTCGGTCCGGCGACGTGCGGGACGACCCGCTCCAGATCCAGCGTGATGTCCCGCGCCCAGACCGCGTCGGGGTCCGCCCGCGGCATCGCCGCGAGGCGCATGGCCACGATCTCCTCGGTGAGCCGCGGCCGCGCATCGCCTCGCTCCCGGAAGTACTTCGCGCGGTCCAGGAGCCACCGCTCCAGGACGCGATCGAACGGGAACACCCCGGCGAGCGCACCCCACTCCGTGGTCATGTTCGCGACGGTCATGCGTTGATCCAGGGTGAGCGCGGCGACTCCGTCGCCCGTGAACTCCACGACGTGATTCAGCACCTCGTCGCTCTTGAACGTGCCGATCAGCGAGATGATGACGTCTTTCCCGACGACACCCGCGCGAAGACGACCGCGCAGCTCCACGCGCGAGACCGGCGGCACCTCCCACCAGGTCTCCCCCGTGGCCCAGATGGCCGCGGCGTCGGTGCGGACCACCGGCGTGCCGACGGCCGCGAGCGCCCCGTACAGGTTCGAGTGCGAGTCCGAGCCGACCACGAACGTCCCCGGGTGGACGAACCCTTCCTCGGCCATGATCTGGTGGGAGATGCCGCTGCGCGCCGGAAAGAAGGCGATGCCGTGCTGCTTCGCGAAGGACTCGATCTTCGCGTACTTGCCCAGGTTGGATTCGCTCTCGTTCTGGATGTCGTGGTCCAGGGCGAAGACCGGCTGCGCGGCGTCGTGGATACGCGAGGCACCGATGGACAGGAACTTGGGGATCACCGCGCCGGTGTTGTCGTGGGTCATCACGTGGGACGGGCGGACCCGCACCATGTCGCCGGAGCGGACCGGCCGGCCAGCCGGCCGGCCGACGGCATGCCGCTCGGTGATCTTCTCCAGTACGGTCTGACCCACGGCCCCTCCGAGGCGTTCCTGACCGAAGGTAGCAGGGCCGGAAGGGTCGAGCAAGCGAGCCGCCCGCGCACAGGGCGGCTCGCCGGCCGCCGTCAGTTCGTGGACGCGGTCAAGGTCTCGAATCGCTCGAGCTGCTTCTTGTAGTACTCCGACTCGGGCGCGTTCTCGACGGCCTGCCGGATCAGCACGACGGCCTCCGGGCAGTTGCCGCGCGCGTTGCAGATCTCCGCGGCGGTGTCGAGCACGGCCGCTTTGTCCGTCCCGGCCGGCGCGAGCTCGATGCCTCGCCGCGCGAGCACCTCGGCTTCCTCCAGCCGCACGCCGTTCTCGAAGCACCACCAGGCCACGCTGTTCAACGCGTCGTGATCGGACTTCCAGCCCTCGGCCTGGGACGCGAGCTTCAGCTCGTACGCCCGGTTCTTGTCCTTCTGCACGCGCAGCGCGTGGTCGATCTCCAGATCCTTCGCCGTATCGGCGTAGTTCTCGTCGGTGCGCGCTGCGCGGAGCGCCGGTTCCAGGTAGGGCGTCGCGAAGTCGGCCTTCTCCGCCTTCTTCTCCACCCGACGCATCAGGAACCAGGTCTGCACGAGCTGATCGACGGGACGGTCCGCCTGCGCGACGACGACGTCGGCCGCCTCGCGCGCCTGGTCCGCGGTGAACGCGTCCGTGTAAATCCCGGATGCCATGGCGTCGAGGATCTGGAAGTCACGGTTCGTCGACGGGTCCAGGACGGCGGCCTTGCGGTAGTGAGCCACCGCCTCGAGGAACTCTCCGCCCGCCGCGTGCACTCGGGCAAGCGTCTCCGCATCCTTCGCCGTCGGCTTCGCGGCGAAGCGCTCACGCTTCTGCGTGACGGTCGTCGGGTCGGCCAGCGCCTCGCCGAGCTGCGTCTGGAAGTACCCGCCGCCGTAGCCGACCCACTTGTCGATCGGCTCTCCCGAGGAGCTGGCCAGGACGAACGTCGGGAAGGCCTGCACGCCGTGGGCCTTGGCCATCTCGATGCCTTCGCCCTTCTCCGCATCGATCTGGAACAGCACGACGGCCTCGAGCGCCTTCATCGTCTCCGCGTCGGACTGGGCGTCCTTGGCGAAGACCTTGCACGGGCCGCACCACGTGGCGAAGAAGTCGACGAGCAGCGGCTTGCCCTGCTCTGCGGCAAGGGCCTTCGCCTCGGCGAACGTGGCCGGACCTCCGCCGGCCGGGGCTTGGGTGGCGCCGAGGAGCAGCGCCGCGGCGATCCATGGACTGAGCTTCATGTGGGCGTCCTTTCACGAGCGTGAGATCCGGGCTGGACCTGGGCCGATCTTCCCTGATTCGGCGACCCGGAGACCAGTCAAAAGCCCTTCGGCGGGAACTCCTTCAGGATCTTCGCCACCGCTTCCCGGACCGCCTCCTCGGACGGGCCAGCTTCGGAGACGATTCCTTCGCCCCAGCCGCTCCAGACGATCTCGTCCTGCGCCCGGTCCACGATGCCCAGGACGAGGGTTCCCTCCTTGTAGGTGTCGACGTCGTGCCAGCGGCGCCAGCCCGGCCCGTACGAGTACACGTTCACGCGGTCCCGGACCTTCACGTTGTACACGACGAGGAAGTCCCCGCCGCTCTCACGGGACTCGTAGCCTCGCGCGGCGAGCTCGGCGTCGACCGCCTGGCGGATGCGACGATCGAGGAAGTGGAACCGCGCGGCGTCGGCGTCGTCCTTGGTCCGCGCCCAGGAGTACGTGTGCAGCGTCGAGAAGTCGTACTGGCGGTCCCAATCCGTAGCGACGCGCACCGAGGAGCATCCCATCGCCAGAGCGAACAGGACCAGGGAGCGGCCCGCTCCCCGAGCGGCGCGGGGGGCCGCCGCGATGCATGCGAGGCGGAGATCCATCCCCACTCGATAACACCGAAGGAGGCCGGGCGCAACCCGCACCCGGCCCCCCGCTCGGTGTCCGTCGCTTCGCCCTACGCGGTGATCCGGATCGTGATCCGATTCGAGTCCACCGCCCCGAAGTCCGCGCCGGGCAGGATCAGATGGTAGATCCCCGGCCCGTGGAAGAAGCGCGCGTCCTCCGTGTCGAGGACGATCGTGATGGTCTCGGTGGCGCCGGCCGGCACGATCTTCACCCCGCTTCCGCCCGCCACCGGACGATCCACCACCGTCGCCTCGTTCCACGCGCCGTCGATCACCCGGATGGCCGGCTTGACGCTCCCGTCCAGCAGCACCGCGGGAACACGCACGTCGTACCGGCTCCCGTTGATCACCTCGATCGTGAGCCGGAGCTTCTCGCCGAGGCGAAGCTCGGTGCCGTCGGCCGACACGCGGAGTTGCACCGCCGTCATCGCCCGCTCCGTTCCGCGGGACCTCGATGCCGGCAGCTCCCGTCGAGCTTCCTCCGGCATGACCGGTGCGGCGACGCGCTCGGTCGAGGCGAGGGACTTCATCGTCATGGGCGCCGGTTGGCCGACGCCCCCGACGCCGAGCGCGCCCGGCATCACGCCGGCGTCCAGCTCGCCGAACACGCCCTCGTAGCTGACGCCCTCCGGCATCGGCACCGGAACGCGCACCGTCCTGGCCACGCCGTTGGATACGACCGTCGTCTCCTCGACGGCCACGAACGACGTGTACTGGGTGACGAGCCGGTGGCGAAGTCCGAGATCGGTGATCTCGCTCACCGTGTCCGCGGTCTCTCCGTGCACCTGTTCCCGCTCGAGATCCGCGATCCGCGCACGCGCCCAGAGGCTCGCCAGGGCGGGACTCCCGGACTCGCGGCGGGGCAGGTCGACGACGACCGTCCTCTCCCAGGGCCGCCCGGCGAGCCGGCCGCGGATGCGCAGCTTCCCGTGCGCGCGGCCGTCCCGTGCGGCGCCGTCGGTGCGCGCGTGGATGACGAGCGGCTTCTCGGCGAAGAGGTCCGGCACGCGCGCGGGATACGCGTCGCGCACGCCGAGGCCTTCCCAGCTGAGCTCGATGTCGGTCAGACAGGGACTGTCGATCCGCTCGGTGAACTTCGCCACCTCGGCGCGTACGTCGCTCCCGGGCAGGAAGTACTGCACCTCGCCGCGGCCTTCCTCGGACATGCGGTCGAGCAGGAAGCGGTTCACGGAGCTGCCCACCCCGAACGAGAAGAGCCGCGCGCCGCCCACGCGGCCGCGGATCTCGCCCAGGATCTCGTTCTCGTTGCCGATGTACCCGTCGGTCAGGAACGCGACGATCCGCAGCCGCGAAGGATCCGCCGGGTAGCCGAGCGCGGCGCGGATCCCCTCGATCATCATCGTGCCGCCTTCGCCCTCGAGCCCGTCCACGTAGGCGATGGCGCGCTTCACGTTGTCGGGGGTCGCCGGCTGCGGCGCCGACGCCAAGCCCGAGGCCCGGTCGGAGAAGCGGATCACCTGGAACGTGTCCCCCGGCCGGAGGTTGCGCAGCGCGTGGCGAACCAGCGCCTTCGACGCCGCGATCGGCTCGCCGGACATGGAGCCGGAGCAGTCCAGCACGAAGACCAGCTCCCTCGCGCCGATCTCACCGTGGGAGGGCGAACGCTCCGGGTGGATCATGACGGTGACGAAGCCCTGCTCCCCGTCGTTCCGGGTCAGCACGGCGGCTGCCGGCTCGTCGCCCGCGACACGCCAGCGCAGCACGAAGTCCTTGTTCGGGATGGTGTCCAGCGGGTCGAGTCGGACGTCCGCCCTCGCGCCGTTCACCTGCTTCCGGATCACGTGCGTGGGGCTCTCCAGGTCGTGGACCGGGAGCCCGGCGTCCAGATGCACCTCGATTGCGAGGTCATGCCCGGAGCGGAATCCGGGAGGGAGCACGTCCGGGTTGATGTGGTAGTCCGCGTCCGGCACGCCGCGTGAGGGCACCGGGGCGAAGCCGCCCGCCGGCAGGACGTCACCGGAGCCGCCGGGCGGAATGAAGCGCGGCCCCACCACGGTCGGGAAGGCGAGCTCGTAGCGGCCGTCGTCGTAGGCGAGCGTCTCCACGTAGGTTAGTGTGACGACGACGTCGTTCCCGGGCAGGATGTTCGCCACGGACTGCGTGAAGATGTTGGGGCGCTCCTGCTCGAGCAGCGCCGCGACGTGACCTCGATCCCTTGCACTCTCGTAGAGCCGCCGCGCCTCGTCGCGCCGTTCGATGATACCGCGGATCACGCGTTCGCCGAGGCGCATCTCCAGGTCGTTCACTGCGGCCTCGTGCGGAAGCGGGAACACGTACACGGCCTCGATCGTGTCCTCGTACGGGTTTTGGAAGGTCTGCGTCACGGTGACGCGCGCGACCGGCCCCGACACGTCCGCCTTCACGGCCGTGCGGGCCAGCGGGAGTTCGACGTCCTGCACGTTCCCGCCGACGACGAGCTGCAGCGCTCCGCCGCCGAACCCGCATCGGTCGCCGGGGAGGGGTCGTGCCGGGTCGGGCGCTTCGGATCCGTCGCCCGCCACGGGGGCGAGCCCCAGCAGGAGCCCCGCGAGCGCCGCGCGAAGCCTGCCTCGGTTTCTCTCGTGCTGCATGATGTTCCTCCGATCGGGCCGGGCTTCCGGGGCGGAACGCGTGGCCCGTTTCTCGTGAGACGTACCCGAGCGTGGCGCGTTCTATTCCCTCCCCCTACACTGCGCCGGGAATGAAACGCTCCGGTCGGGGGTATTGCGAACCGAGGGTGGGTCGGTGACGGAGCCGGCATCGCGAAGGCAGGAGAGTCCCGAGCCGGACGACCGCGAGCTCGTGCTGGCGGCGCAATCGGGCAGCCGCCGCGCGTTCGGGATGCTCGTCCGGCGCCACCAGCGGCGCGTGTTCGGGCTGGGCGTCCGGCTCCTGGGCACGTCCCACGACGCGGACGACCTGGTTCAGGAGACGTTCCTCCGGGCTTGGCGCGCGCTCGATCGTCTGGACGCGGAGCGGCCGGTGATCCCATGGCTCCTGCGGATCGCGACGAACCGGGCGATGACGATGCTCTCCGCGCGCGGCCGGCGCGCCGCGGAGGTGCTCGACGAGGATCTGCCGGCCGCCGGAACGCGCCCGGACGAGAGCGCGGAGCGGGCGCAGCTCCTGGCCAGGGTGAGCCGGGCCCTCGCCGCGCTGTCGGACGAGCAGCGGATCGTGCTCTCGCTCCGCGCCAGCGAGGGCCTCTCCTACCTGGAGATCGCGGCGATGCTCGACGTGCCCGTCGGAACGGTGATGTCCCGCCTCGCGCGGGCGCGCGAGACGATGCGGAGGATGGTGCCTCGATGAACGAAGACTGTGCGACCTTCCGGGACTCGCTCTCGGCCTTCGCCGACGGCGAGCTGGACGCGGCCGCGGCGGTGCGCGTCCGCGAGCATCTTCGCTCCTGCCAGGCCTGCCGCGATGCGGTCGCCGCCTACGCGGTCGCCGACGCTGCCGTGGCGGAGATCGGGACCTGGCGGCCGGAAGCGGAGTGGGCGCAGCTGGCCGAGCGCATCGACTCGGCCGTGGCCCGGCAGCCCCTGCCGAACACGGGGCCGCTGGCCTCCGCGCGCGCACGCAAGCGGCGGCTGCACGACCGATTCAGCGCGCGTCACCTATCCCTGGCTCTCGGCTCCGCCGGCACTCTGCTCGCCGCGCTGCTGGTCCTCCTCCTCCGGCCGCTCTCGGACGACCTAGCCCCGGTGGACACGGTCCCACCCCTCGGGAGGCCGGCAGGCCGGGAAGCGAAGCAGCGAGCTGGGCAACCGGCGGAGGGCGCCCAGGCCGAGCGCTCCGTCGTCGCCGAGACGGAGGCCGGGCCCGCGTCGTCGCCACCAGTGGAGACCGCGACGGAACCGGAGGCATCCGAGGAGCCGCCGCCCGAACCGGCGGCGGAACCGCGCGCACAGAAGGCCCTCGACGAAGTGAGCGCCCTCGAGGAAACGGATCTCGCACCCGGAACTCTCCTGTCGAAGCCCGCCCCGGTGTCGAACGGAGCGGCGCAGCCCTCGGCATTGGATCGGGGAGTCGCAGTCGGGCGCGCCGGGATCGGGCGTTCGGAGGCCGAGCTCGTCCGCGCGGTGGATGCGGCGGAGGAGCAGCTCGTCGGTCGACCGCCGGCGGCGCGCCGCGCCGAGGTCCTCTCCCGCCTCGTGACGCTCTGGGCGGACCTCGTGGCGATCGCTCCCGGCCGATACTGCACCGATGCGGGTACTGCGGCGGACCAGTGGGAGGCACTCGCGCTCCCCGCTCCGGGCGACGCCGAGCTCGATGCCGTCCGACGGATCCGGGAGGCCTGCTCCGAGTAGCGCCGGAAGACAGCAACGCTCCCCGCCCGGATCGGACGGGGAGCGCCCGCGCGCTGCTGCCGGGGGTCCGCGCGTCTACGATTCCTTCGTCTGGATCCGCTCCACGAGCGTCTTCTCGTCGATCGAGCCCGCCGCGAAGGCACGGATGTCGCTCATCTTCGCCCGCACCGAGAGGCGGCGCAGGTCCTTGTCGTAGAAGTACGGCGAGTCCTCGAGGAAGGCCTCGATCTCCACGTGCTCCGCGTCCGGAATCTCGGTCAGGAGATCCGCGAAGTCCACGAGCGCTTCCACGACTTCCGTCTTGCCGCGGGTGTAGCGCCGCTCCTGCCGCGCCATGTCGCGCTCGTACCACTCGCTGCGCTCCGAACGCCGGTCTGCGCGGTCGGAGTCGTCCTCGTCCTCCCAGTCGTCGTCGATGACGATCACGCGGCGGCCGTCGTCATCATCCCGCCACCAGTTCCACCACTTGCCACCGTGACCGAAGTCCCAGCTGGAGCCGGTCAGCGAGGCGTCGAACGTGAAGATGACGCCGTGGCCGTCCACGTAGACGCCGCGGGTCTCGCTGTGGCTCTGCACGAGCCAGTTCGGGCTGTCCACCAGCATGTCGTCGAGTACGCGCTCGAAGAGTCCCAGCTGCCGCTCGAGCTTGCGGGATGTCGGATCGGCGGAGGCATCTCCTGCCATGGCCAGGAGCGCGATCCCGGCCAGTGTCCAGGCCAGAAGGCGGCTCCTCGGGTCGTCTCTCAGGATTCGGGTCTTCACGGCGTCCCCTCCTCGGGCTCCGGGCTCGTACTTCGGAATCACCCGTAGGACGAGACCGGCGGAGGGGGTGTTCAAGGCGGCCTTGGGGATCGCGAGCGGCGGAGTACCTCGGGGACCCGGGGAACGGGTCAGAAGACCTTCTTGGCCAGGCCCAGAATGCCCTGTTTCCAAGGCACCCGGTGGGATACCCCCGACCGGTTGGCGAAGGCATGCTGGTTCTCCAGGTACCACTCGTAGTTCCGCACCAGGGCCTGCGCGTTCGAGTGCTTGGGCTTCCAGCCCAGGACCCGCTCGGCCTTCTCGATGGAGACGAAGGAGTCCTCGCAAGCCGTCTCGTAGACCCACTTGTAGAGCGGCGAGAGCTTCATCGCCTCGAGGGCGCGGAGCGTCCAGATGAGCGGCCGGGCCGGCGTCGCTACGATCTTCTTGCCGAACCCGGCGCGGTCCAGCACCGCCTGCCAGTCCTCGCGCATGGTCAGGAACTCCTTTGCGCCGACGTTGAAGACGTCGTCGACCTGCGCCTCCGCCAACGTCCCGCAGAGCCAGATGGCGTCGCACAGGTCCTCGACGTCCAGGAGCTGATAGCGGTTCTTGCCGTTGCCGATCATGGGGAAGCCGTGCCCATCTTTCGCCCAGTCGTAGAAGAGGGCGAAGACCCCGAGACGCTCCGGACCGACGAACGACTTCGGCCGGATGATCGGCACGCACATTCCGTACTGGCGGAAGGACGCCGCCACCTCCTCGGCGGCGACCTTGGCCTCGCCGTAGGGGCCGACGCCCTCCAGTTGGTCGTTCTCGAGCAGCGGATGGTGATCGGGGATGCCGTACACCGCGGTCGAGGAGATGTGGATGACGCGCTTCACGCCCGCGTCCCGCGCCGCCTCGAACACCGTGCGCGTCCCGTCGAGGTCCGTGGAGTAGATGTCCTCGGGCTTGTAGAGCGGCAGCGCCGCGGCGGTGTGGCAGACCACGTCCGCGCCCTCCAGCGCGCGGTCGACGTCCTCCCGGCGGCGGATGTCCCCCGTCACGCAGCGCACGCGGTCCCGCTCGGGGTAGTCGAACGGAGCGATGTCCAGCGAGGTGGCCTCCACCCCCTCGGCGTGGAGGCGGCGCACGAGGTTGATTCCGAGGAAGCCGGCGCCTCCCGTGATCATCCAGCGGACCGCGTCACTCTGCGGCATGATTCGGCACCTGCGTCCGGAACAGCTCCTCGGGAGAGTCCGGGATACGGGTCTCGTGATACTCCTGCAGGCTGCGCACCTCCAGGCCGGTATCGGACAGCGCGCGGATGGCTCGCACCGCGGCCGCCGCGGCCGACATGGTGGAGATGACCGGCACGCCCTTCCTGATCGCCATGTGGCGGATCCTCGATTCGTCGGCGCGGGACTCCTTGCCCAGCGGCGTCGCGATCACCAAGTGGATCTCACCGTTGGCGAGTCGGTCCATGACGTGCGGCCGACCCTCGCCGAGCTTCGGCACCACGACGCAGTCGAGGCCCGCCGAGTGCAGCCCGGCAGCCGTTCCCTTCGTGGCGAAGAGTCGGAACTTGAGCTTGGCCAGCTCCCTGGCGATGGGCACGACGGCCTGGTGGTCGCGGTCGTTGACGGAGAGGAAGGCGGCGCCGGCCATGGGGATCTCGTCGCCGGCGGCGGTCTGGCTCTTGGCGAAGGCCAGGCCGAAGCTCATGGAGATGCCCATGACCTCGCCGGTCGACTTCATCTCGGGGCCCAGGAAGGGGTCCGTCCCGGCGAACTTCGCGAAGGGAAGTACGCACTCCTTCACCGACACGTGCGCCGGGCGCGGCTCCTGGGTGAAGCCGATCTCCTCCAGCGTCTCCCCGGTCATGACCCGCGCCGCGATGCGCGCGAGCGGCAGGCCTACGGCCTTGGACACGAACGGCACGGTGCGGCTCGCGCGGGGATTCACTTCCAGGATGTAGACCTCGTCGCCCTGGATGGCGAACTGTACGTTGACGAGGCCGCGCACATCGAGCTCCCGCGCCACCGCGGCGGTCTGCTCGCGGATGGTCACCAGGTCCTGGGGCCGGATCTTGTACGGCGGCAACACGCACGCCGAGTCGCCGGAGTGGATGCCGGCCTCTTCTATGTGCTGCATGATCCCACAGGTCACGCAGCGCGTTCCGTCGGCGATCGCGTCCACGTCGAACTCGAAGGCGTCCTCCAGGAACCGGTCGATCTGCACCGGCTGGCCGGGTGAAGCGATCTGCGACTCCTTCATGGACTCGATCAGCGCCGCATCGTCGTACACGATGCGCATGGCGCGGCCACCCAGCACGTACGACGGGCGGACCAGCAGCGGGTAGCCGATGCGATCGGCCAGGGCCTTCGCCGCCTCGGGTGTTCGGGCGGTTCCGCTCGGCGGGAGCGTCAGGCGGAGCTTGGCCGCCACCTGCAGGAACTTCTCCCGGTCCTCGGCGCGGTCGATCGCCGCGGGTTGCGTGCCGAGGATCGGAACGCGGCAGGCCTCCAGGGGGAGAGCCAGCTTCAACGGCGTCTGGCCGCCGAACTGCACCATCACCCCGACCGGCTGCTCCGCGTCGACGACGTTCAGGATGTCCTCGAGCGTCAGCGGCTCGAAGTACAGGCGATCCGCCGTGTCGTAGTCCGTCGACACCGTCTCCGGGTTCGAGTTCATGAGGATGGTCTCGTACCCCTGCGCAGACAGTGCCTGGACGGCGTGCACACAGCAGTAGTCGAACTCGATGCCCTGCCCGATCCGGTTCGGGCCGCCGCCGAGGATGAGGATCTTCTTCCGGTCGGCGGGCACGACCTCGGACTCCTCGGCATACGTCGAGTAGTGGTACGGGGTGTGCGCGGCGAACTCCGCGGCGCAGGTGTCGACCGTCTTCATCGACGGGACGATCCCGAGCTCCTTGCGGACCGCGCGCATCTCCATTTCGGAAACGCCGAACAACGTGCCGAGCTGCACGTCGGAGAAGCCCTGGCGCTTCGCGCGGCGCAGCAGGTCGGCCTGCGGCGCTCCGCCGCTCGCCACGTGGGCGCGGATCTCGTCCTCCAGCTCGACGATCTGCACGATCTGGTCGAGGAACCAGGGGTCCACGCGCGTCGCGTCCCCGACTTCCGCGGCGGTGGCGCCGAGACGGAACGCCTCCCGGATCCGGAACACGTTGTCCCACCGCGGGCTGCGCAGCCGCATGAGCAGGTCGTCGCGGCGGGCGGCGCGCTCCGCCGGGTCCAGCAGGTCGGGCTCCACGGTGTCGGCGCCGTCCGCGCCGAGCCCGTAGCGGCCGATCTCCAGGGAACGCAGCGCCTTCTGCAGCGCCTCCTTGAACGTGGCGCCGATGGCCATGGCCTCGCCGACCGACTTCATCTGCGTTCCGAGCCGCTCCTCCACGCCGGGGAACTTCTCGAAGTTCCAGCGCGGTACCTTCACCACCACGTAGTCGAGCGTCGGCTCGAACGATGCCGGCGTGACCCGGGTGATGTCGTTCTGGATCTCGTCCAGCGTGTAGCCGACGGCGAGCTTCGCGGCGATCTTGGCGATGGGGAACCCGGTGGCCTTGGACGCCAGAGCCGAGGAGCGCGACACGCGCGGGTTCACCTCGATCACCACCATCCGCCCGGTGTCCGGCTCCACAGCGAACTGGATGTTGCAGCCGCCGGTCTCTACGCCGATCTCGCGGATGATGCGGATGGCGTGGTCGCGCATGCGCTGGTATTCCCGGTCGGTCAGGGTCTGCGCCGGCGCGACGGTGATGGAGTCGCCGGTGTGCACGCCCATCGGGTCGAAGTTCTCGATCGAGCAGATGATGACCACGTTGTCCGCGCGGTCGCGCATCACCTCGAGCTCGTACTCCTTCCAGCCGATGATGGACTGCTCCAGCAGCACCTCGCCGATCGGCGACGCGGCGAGTCCGTTGGCCACGAACTCCTCGAGCTCGTCCACGTTGTAGGCGATCGAGCCGCCGGTCCCGCCGAGCGTGAACGCGGGGCGGATGATCACCGGGAAGCCGAGGTCGGCGGCGGCAGTGCGAGCCTCGGACAGGCTCCGGGCGATGAAACCCTTGGGAAGGTCCATGCCGATCGCTTCCATGGCCTTCTTGAAGAGCTCGCGGTCCTCGGCCTTCTTGATCGTCTCCAGGTTCGCGCCGATCAGCTCCACGCGGTACCGGTCCAGGACGCCCCGCTCCGCCACCTGCACGGCGACGTTCAGCGCCGTCTGGCCTCCGAGCGTCGGCAGCACGACGTCCGGCCGTTCCCGGGCGATGATCCGCTCCAGGACGTCGGCGTTGATCGGCTCGATGTACGTGCGGTGGGCCGTCTCCGGGTCGGTCATGATGGTCGCGGGATTGGAGTTCACCAGGACGACGCGGTAGCCCTCCTCGCGGAGCGCCTTGCAGGCCTGCGTGCCGGAGTAGTCGAACTCGCACGCCTGCCCGATGACGATCGGGCCGGACCCGATCAGCAGGACTTTCTCGATGTCGTCGCGGCGCGGCATCAGCGCACCTTCCCGCCGAGGTGATCCAGGAACTCCTCCCACAGGTAGCCCGAGTCGTGCGGACCGGGCGCGGCCTCCGGGTGGTACTGCACGCAGTAGAGCGCGAGGTCCCGGTGCATCATCCCCTCCACCGTTCCGTCGAAGAGGCTCCGGTGGGTGATCTCGAAGCCCACCGCCTGGGCGCTCTCCGGGTCCACTGCGTAGTTGTGGTTCTGCGACGTGATCTCGATGCGGCCGGAGGTCTCCTGGCGAACGGGATGGTTCGCTCCGTGGTGCCCGAACTTCAGCTTGAAGGTCTGCGCGCCGCAGGCCAGGGCCAGCAGCTGGTGTCCCAGGCAGATGCCCTGGATGGGCAGCTTGCCCACGAGCGAGCGCACGGTGTCGACCGCGTACCCCGCGGCGCGAGGATCCCCCGGGCCGTTCGTCAGGAAGAGGCCGTCCGGCTGGACGTCCAGGATCTCCTCGGCCTTCGCCGTCGCAGGGAACACGATGACGCGGGCGCCGTGCGCGGAGAGCTTGCGCAAGATGTTGCGCTTCATGCCGCAGTCGAGCACGGCCAGCGTCGGGCCGGTGCGCAGGACCGCCGGCTCGGCGGCGGCGCGCTTCCCCCGGGGCTCGTCGCCGCGCCACTCGAAGCGCCGGGGCGAGGTGACGATCCGCACGACGTCCAGCGTGGCGAGGTCGGGAACGGCACGGGCCGCTTCCACGAGCGCGTCTCCGGAGCAAAGCTCCTCGAGCGCTTCGCCGCTGGCCAGGACGCCGCGCAGACACCCCTTCTCGCGGATGAGTCGGGTGAGCCGGCGCGTGTCGATCTCGTGGATGCCGACCACTCCCCACTCGCGCATGTACTCGTCGAGGCTGCGAGTGGCCCTCCACGAGGACACGGTGCGGGAGAACTCCCGCGCGACGAAGCCGCGCACGTGGGGCCTGCCGGACTCCGGATCCTCTTCGTTGACGCCGGTGTTCCCGATCTGGGAGGCGGTCATGACGACGAGCTGACCGTGGTACGAGGGGTCGGTCAGGACCTCCTGGTAGCCGGTCATCGCCGTGTTGAAGACCACTTCGCCCTCGACCCGCCCCGTCGCGCCGAAGGACGATCCCTCGAAGAGGCTGCCGTCCTCGAGTGCCAGGACGGCGCGTCGGCGAGCGGTCAAGCGGGCTCCGGGATTCCGAGGTGGGTGGCACACTTTCGGAGAAACGAGGGTAACGGACGCTCCCGAGACAGTCAACGAGTCCTCGCGGTGCGGTCGTGGGTCATTCTGGTCGCGACCCGCTACCCGCGCGGCGCGTCGGGACTTGCCGGAGGACGCGGCCGGCCTTCGCCCGGCTCGGGCCGCGTGCGTCACGCCGGGACCCGGGCGACGTATCAGGGTTGGACGGGGGTGCGAATGAGGAGACTCGTGTGGATCGGCGTCGCCGCGCTTGCCGCGGCCCTGCCTCGCGCGGCAGGCTCGGCCGGTGCGTTTCGCGCGCACGGGGCCTCCATGCTGCTCGCCCCGGGCGAGTCGGAGCTCAAGCTCTTCCACAATCTCTACACGCAGACGCGCACTTACGACGCCGGCGGCCGCCGGAGCGACCCCGGCCCCCGCTCGACGTGGTATACCGCGACGGCGGCGGTCCGCCGCGGATGGCGCCCGCGCGTCAACGTGGGGCTCGAGCTCACCGTGCGCGCCGTCCGAGACGACACCCGGCTTCCCGACTTCCGTTCCCGCCGAGGACTGACGGCGGTCACGCCGTGCGTGCAGGCGGCCGTCCTCGAGGCTCGCCCCTCCTTCACGCTGGAGACCGGGCTGCGCGTGCCGCTCGCCGCGCGCCTCGAGGGCGATGAGCGCGATCCGTTCCTGGACTTCGACGAACCGGTCTGGTCGACGAAGGGGTTCGACGAGGTCGGTGCCGGCGAGCGCATCCGCATCTACGCCGAAGCGGGCGCGCGCGTCCGCCTGGCCGGTGATGAGAGCCAGTGGACGACACCGTTCAAGGCGATCCCGGGCTTCGCGGTGACCCCGCGGTGGAAGCTCGAGCTGCCGCTGGAGCTGTCTCGGGACTGGCTCGGGGCCTCCGAGGGGAGCTACTACGTCCAGGGCGGTGTCGGCGTGAAGGGGTTCGTCGGGGCGGACGCCGAGCTCGAGGTACTGTGGACGACGTTCCCGGCCGGCCGCCGCTCCGGCGCTGGGCAGACGTTCAACGTGGGGCTGCGGCTCGTGCGATAGGTGTCCGATCTCCGCCGCGGACCGGTGGTGGGTCCGTCGGCGGACCGCCCGGGCTGGTGCCACCCCGATCGATTCGGTACATTGGGGTTTCATTCGCCCGGCACGAGGGAGTGGCCCTTGGGAAAGACCTGCGAGCACCCGCTGCACGGGATCACCGTGGTCGTCGACACGGGTGGACCGCGGATCTACGTCGGCCGGTATCATTCCGAGACCGAGCAGGGAGTCCTGCTGCACGACGCCGACGTGCGCGACGTCGGCACACCCGAGCAGAAAGCAGTGTACTTGGCCCGTTCGGCACGACTCGGCGTGTTCAAGAACACGGAACGGGTCGTCGTTCCGCGCGACGAGGTGAGGTCGCTCAAGCGGCTCATCGAGTACGCGGCCGAGTCGGCCCCATGAAGCGGAGGAATCGATGAGGTATCCGGAGGAGATGGTCCGGCCGATGCGCCAGGAGATGGCGCAGCTCGGCTTCGAGGAAGCACGCACTCCGGACGCCGTCCGCAAGGCGGTCTCGTCCGGCGGCACGACCCTGCTCTTCGTCAACTCGGTCTGCGGGTGCGCAGGCGGCATCGCGCGGCCGGGGCTCGCGCTGGCCCTGACCCACGGCGTGCTGCCCGATCGCCTGGCGACCACGTTCGCCGGCATGGACATCGAGGCGGTGGACTTCGCCCGCGGATTGTTCGCCGAGTACCCGCCGAGCTCCCCACAGGCGGCGCTCTTCAAGGACGGGAAGCCGGTCGAGGTGATCCAGCGTCACCAGATCGAGGGCACCAGCGCCGAGCGTTTCGCGTCCCTGCTGACGGCGGCTTTCGATCGACACTGCCGGAGCGGGAAGCCCGTCTGAGTCCGGCGGAGGGCGGGGACCCGCGTCCCCGCGCCTCCGCGCGGTGGTTCAGGTCAGCTGGATGATCGAGATCGCCGCGCCCTGGGGATCCAGGAACGTGGCGGAGCGGCCCACTCCCGGGACGTCCCTCGGCGGGACGAGCACCTGGGCGCCGCCGGTCTTCGCCCGCGCCAGCCTCGCGTCGCAGTCGTCGACAGCCACGTAGATCATCCAGTGCGAAGGCACCGGACCCATTTCCGGCGTCACCGCCATCATGCCCGCCTGACGCGCCCCCGCGGCCATCAGGAACGTGTAGCTCATCGGCCCCATCGGCTGGTCGGCCAGCTCGTACCCGAACGTCTGCGCGTAGAACTTCTTGGCGGCGGGGAGATCGCGCGTGACCAGCTCGTGCCAGCAGACCGTCCCCGGCTCGTTCACCACGGCGGCCCCGTGGTGCTTCTTCGCCTGCCAGACGGCGAACACCGCACCGGTCGGATCCTGGATCACCGCCATCCGGCCGATGTCCATCACGTCCATCGGCCCCATCATGATCTCGGCGCCGGCGGCCTCGGCACGGTTCGTGGACTCGTCCGCGCTCTCGACGTTGATGTAGCTCAGCCAGTGCGGTGGGACGCCCTGCGCGTGCATCTCCGCGTTGAGCTCGTACAGACCGCCGAGCTCCCGGCCGCCATGCCGGACCATCGTGTACGTGCCCATTCCTTCGGGCATCTCGTGCGTTTCGAAATCCCAACCGAGCACGTCGGTGTAGAACTTCGCCGCCGCTTTGCGGTCGGTGGTCGCGAGCTCCATCCAGCAGAACGCGCCGGGCGCGTGCACCGTGACTTCGGGCATGATCCCTCTCCTCGCTTCGTGGAAGCCGACCCGACGGGCCGAGCGGCCATTGTAGGCCGGCCGGGGCTGTAAACGGCGTCAAAACGCCCCCTTGGACGGTGCCAGTTTCAGCGAAAGGTTTGCGCCCCGATCGACCGATGAGGGGGAAGCGCCCGGCTCGACCGGCGCCACCCCAACGACGAGGCACCGATGATCCGGGACGGCGACGGGAACGAGGCGGCCGCGACGCCGATCGATCTCGATGGGATCTTCGGGTCGATCGAGGTCCCTTCCCTCCCCCAGGCAGCCTCCCGTCTCCTGCAGATGCTCCGCAACGACGAGCTGGCTCCCTCGGAACTTGCGCGGGTGCTCACCAGCGATCCAGGAATCGCGACTCGGATCCTCCGGGTCGTGAATTCCGCCGACGTGGGCCTCGCGCAGGAAGTCGGGGACGTCCGTCTGGCCGTCTCTCTGCTCGGCGTGAACCGGATCCAGGCGCTCGTCGTCGGCCTCTCGGTCGCCGACGCGATCAAGGGGCGTTCCAAGGCCATCGATCACGAGACGTTCTGGTGCGCCGCGCTGCAGCGCGGGGCCTTCGCCGAGGTGCTCGCCGGGAAGATCGCTCCGGGACAGGAGGGCGAAGCGTTCACCGGCGGCCTGCTGCAGGACATGGCCCAGTCCGTCCTGGTCGAGCAGCGCCCGGAGTACCTGCCGGTGCTCAAGCGCGCCGCCGCCTCGGGCCGGGAGCTGCACGACCTCGAAGCGCAGATCCTGGGCTGGACGCACGCCCACGCCGGTGCCTGGCTGGCGCGCGCGTGGGGCCTTCCCGAGGTGCTCGTGTCCGCGATCGGTCTACATCACGCCGGCGTCGAAGAGCTGCGCACCCTCGACATCACTCGCTCGGCAACGGCGGCGGTCGCCGCCTCCGCCCACCTGCCCTACGCGGCCCCGTTCTGTGGCGAGCTCGGGCTCCCGCTGGAGTCTTACCCCGCCATCTGCAAGCAGACCGACAACGTGTGCCGCGGCCTGTCGGGGTTCTTCGGCGTTCGCAAACCACGGCGCCTTCCGCTGCCGGCGGAGAGCGCGGCCGACGAGGAACCGCGCTAGTACCGAGGTCAGCGTCCCCCGCCGACGGATCGGCCAGGCTCGACATGCACCACGACGTCCACGACCTGGAGCGGTGAGCCCTTCAGCCGGTCTGCGACCCCGTGCCCGATCGAGTGACCGTCGCGCACGCTCATCTCCGGATCCACTTCCACGTGAACGTCCATCAGCAAGCCCAGTCCGCTCTTGCGCACTCGGCACTTCTCCACGGCCACGACTCCCGGCACCGAGCCGGCGATCGCCCGCGCCTCGGCCACGACGCTCTCGGGGACGGCCGCGTCCATGACCTCGGCGACGGCCGGGCGGAGGAGTCGGACGCCGTTCGCCACGATCACCACGCAGGCGAAGAGAGCCGCCCAGTCGTCCGCCGGCTCGAATCCCTCGCCTCCGATCAGCGCGACGCTGATCCCCACGAACGCCGCGGCCGAAGTCAACGCGTCGGACCGGTGGTGCAGGGCGTCGGCCTCGAGGGCGAGGCTCCCCAGCGCTCTCCCGGTCCGGTGCAGCCAGCGGTGCATGCCCTCTTTCAGGGCCACCACGCCCACGAGCACCGGCAGCGTGTACCACGCGGGAGCATGGTGCGGCGTGCGGATCTCCCGGACCGACTGCCAGGCGATGAGGCCCGCCGCGGCGAGGAGGGTGAGCGCCACGAGCACGCCGGCGATGGACTCGGCCTTGCCGTACCCGTAGGGGTGGGACCGGTCCGGTGGGCGGCGCGCGATGCGCAGCCCGCTCCAGACGATGAGCGAGGAGATCACGTCCAGCGTCGACTCGATCCCGTCGGCGACCAGGGCGTACGAGCTTCCCACGACGCCGACCGTGATCTTGACGACGGCCAGCACCAGGTTGAGCGCGAGGCTCACGCCGGACGCCCGCAGCCCCTCCTCGATCGCCTCGCCCATCGGCCTGGATCTCCCGCCGTCGGCGTTCCGAGTATCGCGATTCGCCCGGAAACGCGAAAGCCCCCCGACCGCAGGGGCCGAGGGGCCTCGCATGGCGGGGCCGACGAGACTCGAACTCGCGACCTCCGGCGTGACAGGCCGGCGTTCTAACCAACTGAACTACGACCCCGACGAAGCACTCCGGCCCGAAGGGCCGCAAAGCCCGGAGAACATACCAGAGGCCCTCCGGACCATCAAGGGCACCACCCTAGGAGGTCTCGGGCCACCCTTCCGGGATGTCCTCGCGTCGGATACGGCGAGTCTCCGCACCCGGATAGTACGCGGCGAGGATCTCGCGGAAGGACGCGCCGGCGCGCGCGCGACCGATCGCCCCCATCTGACACATGCCGACGCCGTGCCCGTTGCCTCGACCCGTGACGGTCACGCGGTGGACACGCTCGCCTCGCCGCTCCACCTCGAGCTCGACGAGCACGCTGCGCAGGATGGAGCCGTCCGCCCGGCGCAGCACCCACCGGTTGCGGTCGCCGGGGACGCTCCACGAACCGGACGTGGTGACGTACTCGATTTCCGCCGCCCTGCCCGACGGGTCTCTCCTCGCGACACGGACGTCGACGAGATCGCCCCGGACCAGACCCGGCGGGATCTCGAGCTGTGCGGGCACGTTCTCCCGGACGAGACGGGACAGCGTGGCTCCGTCCCAGGTCTCGCTCCAGGCGAAGTGCGGCGAGAACGAACACCACGAGCGGCCGTCGGCTCCGTCCGGTCCCCCGCGCAGCGAGGCGAACACCTGGCGATGCGGCCAGACGGCGGCGATGTCGCTGCGGTGGCCGCCGCAGGTCGACGAGTAGTACGCCTCGATGGGTCCGCCGCGGTCGGTGAGGACGAGTCCGGCCGTCTCGCGGATGGCGAGGTCGGCGACGGGGTCCTCCCCGCCCATGCCTTCGTACACCTGGTCCTGCACGCTGGCGTAGAGATCGAACGGCAGGCTCCGGTACTGGCCGAGCCGCTTCACCGTGTACGTCCTCGCGGCCACGGCCTGCGCCGCGACCGCCTCCCGCTCCGCCTCGGGCCGCCCGCCGATCTCGCGGGGCACGACGCCGCGCAGGTATTCCTCGATCGGCAGCACGTTGACGACGAACAGGGAGTCCGCCCGTGACGAGAGCTCCAGCACTCCGCGCACGCGTCGCGATCCGACCACGAGGTCGCCGTCCTTCGCCGGGGTGACGCGCAGCGCCGCACCTTCGCGGAGGACGCGTCTGCTCCGATCGGCCACCAAGACCGAGGGCTCGTCGCCGGCGGAGATCACGAGCTTCGCCCCGGCGCCCGCCGCGACCTTCGCCCCCTCCCGGTCCTCGACGACGAGGCCCGACCGCGAGGACACGTCCACCTTTCCGCGCTCCCAGTGGAGGCCGATGCGCACGAGGAGATCCCCGGCGAAAGGCGGTTCCCCCCGCTCGTCGTCGCGCAGGGGCGGCGTGGCAGGCACGGGCGGAGGAGGGGCCGGCTCCGGACGGCTGGGTGCAGGGCTCGGCGGCGACGTGTGGATCGGCGGCCCGCCCGCGCAGCCGGCGAGCCACAGCGCCGCGACCGCCGCGGCCAGCCGCCTCACGCGCGTCGGCCCGGGGTGATCTTCCCGAGGACCACGGGGCGGGACGCGCCGGTCGCGCCGGGCACGTTGCCGGGCCGGCCGAGCACGGTCTCGCGGGCCAGCACGGCGAAGGCCAGCGCTTCCTTCGCATCGGCGGAGAAACCCGCCACCTCCAGGGACGCCACGGTCAGCCCGTCCAGCTCGGCGGCGATCCGACGCATGAGCGTCAGGTTGTGGGCGCCGCCGCCGGACACGAGAACTTCCCTGGCCTTGACCGCGGGGAGCACGTACTCGCGGATGGACCCGGCGATGGAAAGCGCGGTGAACTCGGTCAGCGTGGCCACCACGTCCTCGATGCGTTCCCCCCGCCGACCCCACTCCCCCAGCGTCAGCGCGACGAACCCCGCGCCGAAGACCTCGCGGCCGGTGGACTTGGGCGGTTTCTCGTAGAAGTAGGGATGCTCCAGGAAGCCCTCCAGCAGATCCTCGTCGACCTCGCCCTGGGCGGCGAGCCGCCCTCC
>JBQTGV010000180.1:0-3061 GCA_052390515.1 Candidatus Eiseniibacteriota bacterium
CCGAAGACGACGCCGGCGCTGACTCCCGCCGCGTGCGCTCTCGCTCATCGCGCTGGTCTCTGCCGAGCGCTTCTGGTTGCGGCGGTGTTCACGGCACTGATCGGCGGTCGTACTGTCGGTCACGCACGCTGGGAAAGGGCGCTCCGCAGATGAAGCGAGAGCGTGTCCTCGTGGACGCTGTACGAGGTCAGCGAGACGCCGGAGAGGACGAGCGGCCTGTGAACCTGCAGCTCGCGCTGACTCGTCGACTCGGCCACGGGTGTTCTAGTACGGCAGCGCGATGAGAAACCGTGTCGACAACCACTGCGTGAAGTGCGATGTCGCGAAGAGCGCGACAGCGCCGCCGATGGCGAGGAACGGGCCGTAGGGGATCGCCGTCTTGCGGCTGTGCCGTCCGTAGAGCAGCAGCAGGGCCGCGACGATCCCGCCGATGAGGAACGCAAGCCAGAGGGCCAGGGCGAGGCCGACGACGCCGAGGTTGGCTCCGAGCGCTGCCGCAAGCCCGACGTCGCCGGTCCCCATCCCGCCGCGGGTGAGCACGACGATCATGCCGATCAGCAACGCACCCGCGGCGCCGGCAGCGAGGACGTTCGAGAGCGACGGTCCCCAGCCCAGGGACGCGGCGGCGAGTCCCGTCGCGAGGAGCGCGAGGGTCAGGAGATCTGGGACGATCATGTGCTCGATGTCGATGAGTGAGACGACGAGGAGGATCGAGAGCGCGGCCCCGGCGATGAACGCCTGCGGCGTCGGCCCGAACCACCACACGGTCGTTCCCCAGATCGTTGCGGTGGCGAGCTCGACGAGCGGGTAGCGCCACGAAATCGGCGCCCGACACGCACGGCACTTCGCGCCGAGCAGGAGAAAGCTCAGAACCGGAATGTTGTCGTACCACGCGATCGCAACGCGGCAGCGTGGGCAGCGCGAACGGCCGAGGAGCGACTCGTTGCGCGGCAACCGCCAGGTCACGACGTTCAGGAAGCTTCCGGTCGAGAGCCCGCCCAGGACGGCATAGACGATCCAGAGCCACAGGGGGACCACGGAGAGGCCCAAGGCGAAGCGATCAAGCATGCGAGGAAGCCTAGAGAGTGGGACGCCGCTTGGATCCTGCGAAGAGGGCTCATGCGCCGTCCGGCGTCTGAGCCTGTAGTCGGCCGGCTAGATTGGCGGAAACAACGAGTGTGCCGGTTTGACGCGGAGCCGATAGACCTACTACTACGAATGGGAGAGGTAGGCCGCCGAGCCGTGGGCTTGGCCGGGAGGGGTCAGTGCGATGGAGGCGGGGGCAGGCGCGGGTTCGGGGCTGGTGGCGGGTGACGTGGCCGCTGCGCACACTGCTCGCGGTGGTGTTGGTCGGCTGGTGGGCGACGAGGGCGACGATGGGGCCGCGCCCGTTCCCCGACTACACCGCCCAGCAGCATGTCTGGGCGTTCCTCGCCGTCCACGCCGCGGCGGTCGCGGTCCTCGGCACACTGCTCTTCATTACGGCGCGCCGCTTCTTCCGTCAGCCGGCGGAACCCGGTGTGCTGCGCCCGTATCGGCGCCGGTTCCGACGCCGCCTGGTGTATCTCGGCTGGCTCGCCGTAAGCATGCATCAGATGGAGATCTGGAGACTGGATTACCGTTACTGGATCGACTACGTCATGAAGGAGCCCTCTGCGCTGTTTGTCGTGAAGAGGCCACCGCCCTTTCCGCTTGAGGGCGCGATCGCCACGGCGTTGCTGGCTGGGTACGCCCTACTCCTCGCGCTGCTCTGGTTCCGGGCGCGGACACAGGGCCTGGACGTCGTGCCGCAGCCGGTTGCGCCGTCGCCTACGGCCTCCGATCCAGCGGCCGAGCTCGACGCGCTTTTCACGCGGCCGTCTCCGACAGCGTCGCGGCGAAGCGTCGATGTGCCGCGCGACCCGGCGACGGGGCGCGTGCGGCGGATGTTCGATCTCAGCTGACGGCCGTCTCGCGCGTCGCGCCCGCGCCCTACGTCTTTCCGCCGCCCGCGCGCCCGCCTCCGCCGAGCACGCCGATCCCTGGGAGCGGCAGGCCCATCGGCTTCCACGCCGACATCTGCGCGCCGATGCGGTGTGTGGCGACGCCGAACACGAGGCTGAGTAGGCCCGGCGCCCCGAGGATCATCAGGGCGGTCACGAACTGCAGCAGCGCGGGGTAGCGGAAGCCGCTTGGATTTTCCGTCACCCCGGCCGCCATCGAGACCTGCAACACGCGCTCGTGGGCGGCCGCGATCATCGCCCAGACGACCGGCCAGAGCTTGAGCGAGAAGAGGACCATGAAGTACGTCGCCAACCGCGGGAGCTGATTCGGCAGCAGGGAGAGCGCGAGCACGAGCGGAAACATGGCGTAGACGACCATCTGGGTGTAGCCGTAGACGATGTACGCCGTTCGCTGGAAGAAATCCACGACCTGCGCCATCACCAGGGGATTGATGAATCCTGCCACGGTGCCGAGCACCCATGACGCGGCCGCGCCGAGCCACGAATTGCTCGTCGGGCTCAGTTGCGCGCCGCCCGCGGGATCGTGGACGGTGCGGTAGTTGCGCAGCGCGTTCCGCACGAGGCGGTCTTCAGTCAGAAAGGCGTTCTTGATGGATGCGCTCAGGCTGCCGAGCCAGGTGGCGGGTTCGGTGCTGTACGTCCGCACGTATTTCAAGAGGTCTCCGTTGAGCGCATCCCAGTGCTGATCACACCGGCGGAGCACACCGTCCCGGTCTGGGAACACGAGCTTCGGGTAGTACCTCTCCCGCAAGGGGCGGCTGGCCGGCGTATCGACCTCAAGAAGATCGACGGTGCCCTTCGGGACACCGCTCAGGGACGGGGGCGGCGCGTCTTCCCACCCCGGCGGGTTGTTCTGGAGTGCCTGAAGCGCGCCGCCGTAGCAAGTGTCGATGAAGTGGTTGAGGCGCTGTTGAAGCGCGGGGTCACGATCAAACTTCTCCGCCGCGATTCGGTTCACGACCGCCAGGCCCGCAAACGGGTTTGTGGCGAAGTCGCTCTTCACGAGCCGGATCATGAACTTCGCCATGTCATGCATGGCATGGTTGACGAGCAGGAAC
>JBQTGV010000181.1:0-10905 GCA_052390515.1 Candidatus Eiseniibacteriota bacterium
GGGTCGGAGCTCACGCCGGAGCGGTTTGTCGTACTTGACGGGCCGCGCGTAGCCGACGCCGGTAGTGAGATATTGATCGCCCCGAACACGCTCACCGAAGCGAAGTCCCCCTTCGTGAATACCGCGCCGGGCTGAGGTGGGTCGACCTGCATAAAGGTGCTGCCGTTGTCGAGGCTGTACTGTGTCAGGACACGATTCGCGCTCGCCTGGATGACGAGCCGGAAGATCACCCGCGACGCGCTCCCAAGGCTCACGAACACGGTCTGAAACACCGAGAGCTCCGAGAACGACCGGCGATAGAGAGCGTGGATACAAAACGTGTTGCCACACCAGCCTGCCTGGATATTCGTTACCTCGTCAGTCCCGGCGATCTGAAGCCCGTAGTTCTGCCGCTCCTCGGGTAAATCTCCACGGAACGACGCAGTCACCACCGCATCGCCAGCCTCCCTCCGCAGGTGGGAAATGAAGGCCGACGATGTTTGGCCCAGGACACAGTGCCGGACAAGAAATGTCGCCCCGTGCACGCGATCGGTCGACTCGGTCGCCCCGTCTCGGCTCCGAAGATTCAAGAACCCTCCGGATTCCGACGGCGGGCCTCCCGGCGCACAACCGAACGCCGCGGTTGGAGCGGTTATCACCGAGCCATCGTTGAAGTCATCGACGAAGTCAGGGACTCCGTCGAGTGAACCGAACGTGTTTCCATCGATCGATAGCCGGTCCAGGGCGAAGTCAAAGCTGAACTGCGCACTCGCGGGCCCACTGTGAATCAGGAGCACTGCTGCTGCTGCCACGGCAATGATGCTGTTCTTGGAGCCTAGCCCGGTGCTGTACATCCGGTGAACGACCGTCGTGATCAGCGTGGTCAGACTCATAGGCCACCGTCCTGGCCAAGCGCACGTTCATCTGCGACTGCAGCCCACCGGGAGCTGACGCGCGCCTGTGCGCGGTGGTCTGAGGGCGTGTGCTGAACTGCGTCAGAGGGAGGCTTGGCTCGACGGTCCCGCAGTAGTTGGCCGGGAATCCATTGCCCGCTTGATCGGCGCCCTCGCAATGACATCACGCGTCTCCGTGCACTGGACACAGCGGTAAACTGGGCATCCGACCCAGGCGAAGGCCACTGAACTACTGACCGGTCGGTGAGGAAGGCACACGACCCTGCCTCCCTGAGCACTTTGCTGGACCGGCGGTGGCGCACAATGAGAACGGCCGACATGCTATACCGTCAATACTTAAGATTGATGAGGGCGGTGCGTGCCAACTCGCAAGCGGGCTGGACCTCCGGAGATCGACGCCGGAGCCAGTCACGGTGCCACTGATCGCTGGTCGGCGCATGGTCGTGCTCCGCTAACCCTGATTTTCACGGGTTGGAGTTCCGGTAACACCGGCCCGCCCTCCCGCCGGAGCGGCCCCTCGTGACCGCTCCCCGACCGGCCCTATTGGCGTTATCAGATCTATAGTCTGATACTGCCTATCACGATGACTGACCTCGTGGCGCCAGCCGCGCCGAAAAGCTCGCCTCAATGGCATTTTCCCCTCGTGACAGCGGCGACCCGACGATTTTTCCTTCGCCCTTGACACCCACAAGACCTAGTATGTCGGTATCAAGAAATCACTAGATTCGGTAACAGAAGCCGCACGGTTCTTCTTGGAACCAGCGCACCCCCGCCAGCGCCAGTACGAAGCCCTGCGCGCCTACTTCGCCGAGGGCGCGCCGTCCGACACCGTCGCCCTCAGGTTTGGGTACCAGCCCGGCGCCTTCCGCGTCCTCTGCTGGCGCTTCCGCCACCGGATGGACCGCGAGTTCTTCCGGGAGATCCCGCACGGGCCGACCTCCCAGCCGCGCAAAGATGCCGTGCGCGCCCGCGTCGTCGCCCTGCGCAAGCGCAACTTCTCCGTGTACGACATCCCGCGATGAGCTCGAGCGCGCCGGCCCCGCCCGCCTCAGCGTCACGGCCATCCAAGAAGTGTTGCGGGCGGAAGGCTTTGCTCGGCTGCCCCGCCGCGCTGATGAGGAGCGTCCGAGTCGTCCGCGCCCGTTGGCCGACGCTATCGCCGATGTGCGGGCGTTCTCCCTGGCCCCGCGGACGTTCTCCACCCGGGCGGGCGGCCTGTTCCTGCTGCTGTCGCTGCTGGCGCGCCTCGACCTCGACGCGCTGGTGGGCGCCGCGAAGTTCCCCGGCACGAAGATGCTCCCCGCGACGCATGCCGTCCGCGCCGCCCTTGTCCTCACGCGAGCGGCGCCGCGAGGTCGACCTTGAATTCGACGGCGAGCCTCTCGGTTCGCTCGATGTACGCCGGGATTCGCAGCGCCGTGAACACTTCGTACGCCTCGCGAACATGCGTCGCCACTGCCGACCGGTTGCCCTGGGCATGAAAGAGATCGGCGAGGGCGAGATGCGTCCGCCCGACGTCGAACCGCGCGGATACCGACACGAAGATCTGCAAGGCCTGCCTGAGATGTGATTCCGCTTCCGCGTAGGCCCCTGCGGCCCGGGCGATCTTGCCCAGCGTCCGCAGGGCCCACGCCGTCCCGCGCGGGTATCCCGTCTTCTGGAGGATCTCCAGTCCTTGCTGCGCGAAGTCCCGGGCCCGGCCGAGCTCGCCAGTGAGGAGGTGCGCTTCGCCGAGGAGCATCGTGTACCAGCCCCGCGCCTGCCCCGACGGTGCGATGTCGTCGAAACGTTCCATGACTGCTCGATCAAGGGGATCGCCCGGGCGGTGTCTCCGCGTTCGAGGTAGGAGGCGCCGAGCTGACCCAGGGAGCACGCGAGGTTGAGCGGATCGGGCGACAGCTCGAGGGCGCGTTGCGAGATCTCGATGCCTCGGTCCCATTCGCCCCGGAGCGCCTCGAAATCCGCCGCCACCCAGGCGATGTGGCTCTGGAGTCGCCGGTCCCCGATGGTTTCGGCGACGGCGTCGGCCTGGGCGAGAGCCTCCAGCGCCACGTCGAATTCGCCCATGAAGCCGTGGTTGCGCCCCACGAGCCAATAGGCGACACCGAGCCAGTATCGCTCGTTGGTCCGCTCGAGCAGCGCGACCGCCTGCCGGGCATGCTCGATCCCTGCGCGCGGCTGCCCCAACCAGTACGCTTCGCGCGCGAGCACGGTGCGCCCCTTCCCCAGGATCGCATCGTCGCCGCAGCTCTCCGCCGCCGCGATCGCGCGCTCGGCCGCTTCCGCCGCCTGCTTCCGATCGCCGAGGAGGCTGTACGTCTGGCCGAGCAGGAAGTGATAGGGCCCGTTGAACGCGGCGTCGCCAAGTTGCCCGAGCCGCTCCTGCTGCCGGAGCAGGAGGTCCACGCTCTCGGCGAAGCGACCCAGGAAGTAGAGCAGGTTGGCCTGACGAAGGACGAGATCCACGATGCGCGCGTCCCGCTCCTCCGGCCGTAGCCGCTCCGCGAGGCCAACTGCCTCCCGCAGCGTGTTGACCGCCTCGACATGGGCGTAGCCTCGGGCCGCCTGCTCCGCGACGCGGATCAGGTAGTCGATCGCCCGATCTCGAATCTCGCCTTCGCGATAGTGCACGGCGAGCGCGCCGTAGTGAGGCTCGAGGTTGCCGGCGTACACCGCCTCCAGGGCTCGACCGACCGCCGCGTGCATCAACGTGCGGCGGGACGGCAGCAACTGGGCGTAGGCGACCTCCCGAATCGACTCGTGCGTGAGATCGAATGCCCGCCCGGTCCAGCGCAAGACCCGGCGGCGTACGAGGTCTTCCACGGCTTCGGCCGCCTCCAGTTCCGGCAGGCCGGCCGCATTCCGGAGAAGCGCGAAATCGAACTCGCGTCCGATCACTGCGGCGACCGAGAGCAGGCGGCGGCTCACGTCGCTGAGGTGCTCGAGGCGTCCGGCGATCACTTGTCGGACCCGGTCGGGCAAGAGCCCACTGCCGAGCGCTTCCAGCGACGCTCCCTGCTCGAACGCCCGCATGGTCTCGACGATCATGAACGGGTTTCCCTCGCTCACACGCCAGACGTACTCGCCGCGTCGCAGGATGGCCGCCGCGTCGCTACCGACCGGAGCGACGGCGCGCACGAGGGCTGTGGTGTCCGGGCGCGACAGCGGCGGAAGCGTGAGGTGGACGAAGTGCGGCTCGCGGCCCAGCTCGTCCAGGGCGTGGCGAAGCACCGGCGTGCTCGCCAGCTCCTCCTCCCGAGCCGTGAGCACGATCAGCACCGGCACGGCGCGGATCCGACGCGCCAGGAAGGCGAGCAGGCGCACGCTCATATCGTCCGCCCAGTGCGCGTCCTCGAAGACGACCAGCAAGGGCTGCCTGGCCGCGACGGATTCGACGAGCTGCGTGACGCTCTCGAATAGCCTCAAGTGGTCCGCGGAAGAAGGGGTGCTGGCGTCCGACCCCGATTCTCCGAGCTCGGGGAGTAGCCGTGCCAGCTCCGCGCGCCAGACGGCTGGCAGCCCGTCCACCTCCGCCAGGATCTGACCGGTCCGAAACGCATCTACCCACGGACTGAACGCGAGGACCTGCTCGGTCTGGTGGGCGCGCCCCAGAAGGACCTGACCGCCCAGACGCTGGACCTCGGCGGCGAGCGCCGCCACCAGGCTGCTCTTCCCGATGCCGGCTTCCCCGACGACCGCCACGACGTGTCCGCGTCCGCAGGCCGCCGCCTCGAACGCGTGCCTCAACTGCGTCCGTTCCCCGTTGCGTCCGATCAGGGGCGCATCGTCGGTTGTCGTGGCGGCCTGCCGCGGGGTGGCGCGCTGTGGGGGACGGGCCGGCGGTGCGGTCGCCACGCAGCTCGCCCGGATTCGGCCGTCGGCCGCCGCAGGATTTCCTGGTAGAGACGCTTCGTCTCGCCCTCCGGTTCGGTCCCTAGTCTAGCTCGCGCTGCAGCACCGCGACGCAGATCTGGTACTGCTTGAGCGCGGCGCCACGACGTCCCTGGCGCGCGTAGAGGCGCATGAGCCCGCGGTGCACGACCTCCTGGAGCGGCTCCAGCGCCAGGAGTCGGACGGCGGTCCGGATCGCCCGCTCGGTTGCATCCGTCTTCATCTGATGCGCGAGGAGCTTCGCGAGACCGTCAATGGCCAGTTCGCGCAGTCGTTCCCGCTCGCCGAGAAGCCAGTCCTCGAACACCGGCTCATCGACGCCGAGCCCGTCGAGCAGGTCGCCGCGGTAGAGGTCGGCCGCTTTCTCGAGCGCTTCCGGAGTGCCGTCGGTCAGCGCCTGCTCGAAGGCCGCGACGTCCACGTCGGTGACAGCGGAATTCAGCGCGACGCTGTTCCCGTCGGTCACGATGGCCCCGTCGCCGATGCCGACCAGCGCTTTGCCGAGTGCGCTCAGCGTCTGTCGAAGGCTGGCCCGGGCCCGCGCATCCTCGGAATTGCTCCACAGGAGGGTGGCGAGCTTGTCACGGGGATGGGCCTGACCGGGATGGACTGCGAGGTAGGCGAGCAGGGCCTGCGCCTTCCGCGTCGAAACGCTTACCGCCTCCCCCGACGCGAGCTTGACCCCGAAACCTCCGAGGACGCTGATCTCGAGCCGGCCCATCCAGCCTCCCGACCGTGCTCGAAGGGCCGTCAGCCCGACCACGGTCAGCGCGAATTTTACGCCTTTTTCACGCTCGCCGTGACGAGCCTGTCACGCGCCGTCGGCTACACCGTGAGCGTGACCTTCCGCGACTGGAGCGCGAGCTCAGGAGGCTGAGTCATGACCACGCTTCGTGTTCGGTGCCGCCTTCTTGGTCTGGTTCTTCTGGTGGTGGGCATCGCGGGTCCCATGCTCGCGTCGAGCGGGGGCGCCCAGGGACCCGCGCTGCCGCCGGAACTGGAGAAGCTCCGATCGGCCCTCGAGAAGTACCACGATCCCTACGTGGCCGTTCGCGACGGCTACTTCTCCACGGTGGGGTGCGTCCACTATCCCCAGCCGGGCGGGGCCGGACGGGTTTCGTATTCCGCCGGTGGGATGGGCATCCACTTCCTGAATCCCAAGCTCATCGGCCCGGTGCCGGACCCGATGCGCCCGCCGATCCTCATCTATGAGCCGGCCGGTGACACGCTCCGGCTCGTCGCGGCCGAATGGCTCGTCCCGCTGGCGACTGGCATCAAGGAGCGGCCGGCCGTATTCGGCCAGCCGTTCGACGGGCCGATGGAGGGGCATGAGCCGCTCATGCCCAGAGGGTTGCATCACTACGATCTCCACGTCTGGCTCTGGAAGGAGAACCCGGCCGGGCTGTTCAGTCCGACGAATCCCAGAGTGACGTGCGCGGGCTACGGGCATTCCCTAGCGGAGGAGGCGCCCCACGTGGTGCCCCATGCGCACCACGGAGCCCTTCGTTAGGCGGAACTGGGATGCTGGCCGGGCCGGCGAGCGCTCGAGGAGGCACATCATGAGCAGCCCCATTTCTCGGCGAGCGATCCTCAAGGGCGGCGGGGCACTCCTCGGGGCCGCGGCGGTGCCGACGGGCCTCGGGCGGCCCACCGGCGGCCCGCTCTGGGTGCCAGAGGCGTCGGCGAGCCCGGGCGTGCAACTCGATCCGAACCACCCGACGCTGACGTTCACGCACGAAGGTTTACCGAATTCGTTCTCACCTGGCACCGTGCTCTTGATCAACGACAACAGCGTCGACGATATCAGTAACTTCTTCGCTGACGATCCCGACGCGGCAAGCAGCGGACCCGATCTCGATATCGTCACGACGTTCCGGGTTGCGAGCTCGTCGACGCGCAACGGCGTAGAGGCCGGCGTACGATTCGTCATCAACGAGGGCGGTGAGGACAAGAACATCGTCGCGGCATGCATCACCAGAGGAGTCGACGGAATCGGACTGGCGATCAGCACGCAATACCATCTCGACTCGAACTATCCGGTATTCGTCGTGGCGCCCTGGAGCGCGGAGACAACGCTTCGGGTTCGGCGCACGGCGGAGGGCGCCGAGATTGTGGAAGTCAATGGCCTGCCCCCGGTTCCGCGCGCTTTTCTGAGCCGTGACGCGCTCCCCTCGCGCGGCCGGACCAGCGCCACCGTGGAATTCGGCTGTCCTGCGGGCCCCGCCCGGGCGGAGCTGGCCATCTTCTCGTTCGAGTCGGTGCGCGTGGTTCAGCCGGTTGCGGGCACGCTGGTCTTCACCCGCTTCCGCGTCCACGACTCCGACTCCACCGACCGGCTGCGCTTCCGCGCCGACTTCGCGCTCGGCGCGGGCACCGACGGCATCGACCCGGCGACCGAGGCCGTGTGGGTGCGCCTCTCGACGCCCTCGGGCGGGGTCTTCTACCCGCCGCCCGCGAACGACTTCAACCCGATCACCGGCTTCGACGTGCACGGCACCGCGCCCCGCCGCCGCTGGTCAATCTCGCCGGACGAGAAGGCGCGCACGGGTATCGAGCGATTCGACATCGACGAGGATCCGAACGACTCGGGCGGCGTGTCGTTGCGCGACGCCACGGCCAACGTCCCCGCCGGCGACTACTCGACTGTCGACGTCGAGATCATCATCGGCGACGACGAGCTCACGGGCACCATGCAGCTCGTGGAGAGCCCGCCGGGCAGCGGCCACTGGCGCGAGGCCTGATGGCTCACTTCTCGCGCACCAGATCAAGAGGACGCGGACCTTATTGTTCAACCCTCGACGAAGCCGAGCGCGACCTTGTTGTCCGGGTCGCAATAGGCTGCGATCCCATCCCAGTGCCGGTCAATCATCGCGACGAACTTCTCGTAGGGCCACAGGCGTTGCCACTTCAGGGCCGCCCGGTGTTCGAAGAAACGGCCGCCCAGCGTAGACAGCCCGGCTCTATTCACCCCGTGCCCTCGACTTGTGGTGCGTCGTTCGAGTGCATCCGCTTGGTCGGAGGTCACCATCATGAAATGCCCTCGGTGCCACGCAGATAACCGCGAACGGGCACGATTCTGCCGCGAATGCGGAGCGACGTTCGGAACGCTCTGTTCGAGCTGCGGCGTCGAGGTCGAGGGTGGGAGCAAGTTCTGCGACGCCTGCGGAGCGCCCCTCGCGGGTGCGCCGGTGCCCGGCCAAGGGCCGGCCCGTTACTCGTGCCCGGAGTCGTACACGCCGAAGCACCTTGCGGAACGCATCCTCACCTCGAGGGCCGCGCTCGAGGGCGAACGCAAGCAAGTCACCGTCCTCTTCGCCGACTTGAAGAGTTCGATGGAGCTGCTCGCGGACCGCGATCCCGAAGAAGCCCGCAAGATCCTCGACCCCGTCCTGGAGCTCATGATGGAAGCGGTCCATCGCTACGAGGGCACCGTGAACCAGGTCATGGGTGACGGGATCATGGCGCTGTTCGGTGCGCCCCTCGCCCACGAGGACCACGGGGTACGCGCGTGCTATGCCGCTCTACGCATCCAGGAGTCGCTGCGCCGGTACACGGAGGACGTCCGCCGGTCGTATGGCGTCGAGATCCAAGCGCGTGTTGGCCTCAACTCAGGCGAGGTAATGGTGCGATCTGTCGGAAGCGATCTGAAGATGGATTACACCGCCGTTGGTCAGACGACGCATCTTGCCGCGCGGGTGGAGCAACTTGCAGCGCCGGGGACGATCCGGTTCACCGGCGAGACTCTGGCGCTGGCCGAGGGCTACGTGGCGGTGCAAGCGCTCGGTCCAGTGCCGGTGAAAGGATTGGACAGCCCCGTGGAGCTGTATCAACTCACGGGCGTAGGACCAGCGCGGTCGCGGTTGCAGGCCGCGGCGGTGCGCGGACTCACGCGCTTCGTCGGGCGCGATCCGGAACTCGAGGAGCTGAGCCAGGCGCTCGCACTCGCCCACGGTGGCCATGGTCAGGTCGTCGCACTCGTGGGCGAACCCGGCGTCGGCAAATCGCGCCTCTACTGGGAGTTCACGCGCTCGCATCGCACGCACGGATGGCTGATCGCAGAGACGAACTCCGTCTCGTATGGCAAAGCGACCGCGTACCTGCCGGTCATCGACCTCCTGAGATCGTATTTTCAGATCGAGAGCCGTGATGAGCCGCGCAAGATCCGCGAGAAGGTGACAGGAAAGGTCCTCTCCCTCGATCGGGTCCTGGAGCCGTTTCTTCCACCGCTCCTCTCGCTCCTCGACGCCTCCAGCGGTGATCCAACGTGGGAGACTCTCGACCCGGCGCATCGCCGCCGACGGACCCTGGACGGCGTCAAGCATGTACTGCTCCGCGAAAGCCAGGTCCAGCCGCTCGTCGTGATCTTCGAGGACCTCCATTGGATCGATACGGAGACGCAGGCCTTGCTCGACACTCTCGTCGAGAGCGTGCCGACCGCCCGCCTCCTCCTCCTCGTCAACTATCGGCCCGAGTACGTGCACAACTGGGCGCGCAAGACGTACTACCGACAGCTCCGCATCGACCCTCTGCCCCCGGCGCGCGCCGAGATCGTGCTCGACGCGTTGCTCGGGAGCGACGCCGCGCTCGCGCCGTTGAAGCGGCGGCTGATCGAACGGACGGAAGGGAATCCGTTCTTCCTGGAAGAAAGCGTGCGGGCCCTGGTCGAGGTCAGAATGCTCGAGGGCGAGCGCGGCGCGTACCGACTGGCGAAACCGACCGAGACCTTTCAGATTCCGGCGACCGCGGAGGCGATCCTCGCTGCCCGCATCGACCGGCTCGCTCCCGAGGACAAGCGCGTCCTTCAGAACGCCGCCGTCGTGGGGAAGGACGTGCCGTTCGCGCTCCTCGAGGCCGTCGTGGACGAACCCGAGGAATCGTTGCGCCGCAGTCTCCACAATGTTCAGGCCGCCGAGTTCCTGTACCAGACGCAGCTCTTCCCTGATCTGGAGTACACGTTCAAGCACGCCCTCACGCAGGAGGTCGCGTATCGCAGCCTGCCGGTGGAGCGGCGGCGCAGCTGTCACGAACGAATCGCGACGGTGCTGGAAGAGACCTTCGCCGACCGCCTCGACGAGAAAACCGAACTCTTGGCCCACCACTATCAGCAGAGCCGGAACGCGGCCAAGGCCGTCGCCTATCTCACGCGGGCTGCGCAGAAGGCGACGGCGCGGTTCGCGGCGGAGGAGGCGCTGCGCTACTACGATGCCGTCATTGCGTGCCTCGATCAGCTTCCTCGTGGCGAGGAACGGGACCGACAACGCCTCGATGTTCGCCTCGCGCAGGTGGACATGGTCTGGGTCGGCGGGCGGTACGCAGAGGGACGGCGGATGCTCCACGAGATCCGCGAGATCGCCGAGCGGCTGGGCGATCTTCCGCGGCTCGCCCAGATCCACTTCAAGTTCGGCTGGTACCGGTACGACCAGATGGACTTGGACGGCGCCTTCGCACACCATCGGGAATGCTTCGCGCTCTGCGAGCGGCTCGGTCAACTCTCGCAGATGCGTGAGGTCTACTGGGGGCTCGGCAACAGCTGTCGATCGGTCTCGAGCGACATCGACGTCCGGCGTCGGACGGCGATCGACTATCACCTCACCGGGCTTGTCCTCGCGGAGCGCGCCGTGCCGAGCGTGTTCATCTGGGATGTGCACAACGCTCACTTCCTGTGGCTCATCCACCTCTTTCAGCTCGGGGAGTGGGACGTAGCCAGGACTTATCTGGATCGCGCCGAGCGGATCGCCAGGGCTTTTCCCAAAGGAACCGATGTCGTGCATGTGGAGCTCACGAAGGGATCGGTCGGCCTATCACACCTGCTCAAGGGCGACTGGAATGTCGAGGTCGCGCTCGACTGGCTCCGGGAGAGCCTCGAGACCGCCGAGCGGGCGGGCAGTCATATCTACACGACGATCGGGCGCTACCTCCTCGCGCAGGGGTATTTTCTCGCCGGCGATTTTCCGCAGGCGCTGTCGCATTTCGAGACGACGCTCGCGATAGCCGAGGAGACCGGCAACCTCTTCCGACCCGGCGCGCTGCTCTGGACGGCCGAGACGGAGGCGACTGTACCGGGCCGGGCCGACGCGGCGGTCCGGCACGTCGAGCAGTACGATGCGCTCGCCGAGCAGGT
>JBQTGV010000182.1:0-9495 GCA_052390515.1 Candidatus Eiseniibacteriota bacterium
CTCGACGACGGCGGTCGGATCGGGCGCGGGGTCCGGGACGAAGTCGGCTTCGAGGAGACCGGGGCCTAGATGCTCCGCGTGCTGCGCCTCCTGCTGGCGCTGTGGCTCCTCGTCGTGCTGCAGACCACGATCGTGCCGCACATCCGGGTGCTGGATGCGCGCCCCGACCTTCCCCTGCTGCTCATCCTGCTGACCGCCCTGCACGAGGGCCCTGCCGGCGGCGCGCTCGCCGGTTTCGTGGGCGGTCTGTTCGTGGATCTGAGCTCGCCCGGCGCACTGGGGCTGACCTCGCTGATCGACGCGCTCGTGGCCTTCGGCATCGGGTCGCTGGGCGGGCGGCTGGTGCGCGGCAGCCTCACGACGCGGATCGTGGTGGCGCTCGTGGCCACGCTGGTGCGGGATCTGGCGCTCGTGCTGGCCGGCGCGCCGGACGAGCTGGTGCGCGCGCTGTTCCGTGCGATCATCCCCGGAGCGATCTACACCGCGCTCGTGGCCGTGCCGGTCATGGCGCTGCTGGAGAAGGTCGTGGGTTGGGGTGAGGAGTCCTGGCGTGGCCGATCGTGACGTCCACAACCTGAGCCGCCGCGGCGAACGCGCCCGGCGCTTCATGGCGCTGGTCGGCGTGGCCGCGGCCGTCCTGGCGGTGCGCCTCTTCGACTTGCAGGTGCTCGGCGTCGACGTGTACACGCTGCAGTCGGAGCGCAACCGCATCCGCCGCGAGTGGGTGAACGCCCCGCGCGGCCTGATCCTGGACCGCAACGGTGTGGTGATGGCCGACACGCGCCCGAGCTTCACCGTGCTGGCCGTGCCCGAGGAGACCCTGTCCCGGGGCCATTCGCTCCAGCTTCTCTCCGAGCTGCTGGAGATGCCGGTGGAGGACGTTCGCGAACGTCTGGAGTCGGTGCCGCCGCAAGTTCCGCGCGTCATCCGTCGTGACGTCCCCTTCGCGCAAGTATCGCGCGTGGCCGAGCACGAGGAGGAGCTGCCCGGCGTCTCCCTGGACGTGACCAACGTGCGCTCGTACCCGCTCGGACCGCTGGCGGGTCACCTGCTCGGTCACGTGGGCGAGATCTCGCAGAGCGAGGTCGATGAGCTGGCCGACGACGGGTACCGCATGGGGCACTTCCTCGGGCGAACGGGCATCGAGCGGGTCTACGAGCAGGAGCTGCGCGGGGTCGACGGCGAAAAGTACGACGAGGTCGACGCGCTCGGTCGCGTCGTCGGCGAGTTCTCCGGACGCGCTCCCGTTCCGCCGGAGATCGGCAGCTCGCTGCACCTCTCCGTGGACGTCCGCCTGCAGACGCTGGCGGAGTCGTGTCTGGTCGGGCGCCGGGGCGCGGTGTGTGTGATCGAGGCGCAGACCGGCGACGTCGTCGTGCTGGCCAGCGCGCCGCGCCTGGACCCGAACCTCTTCGCCACCGGCATCGGCTCGCGCGAGTGGAATCTGCTCAACACCGACCCGGACCGCCCCCTGCTGAACCGCTCGGTGCAG
Organism: Candidatus Eiseniibacteriota bacterium; assembly: GCA_052390515.1. Taxonomy (GTDB): domain Bacteria; phylum ARS69; class ARS69; order ARS69; family ARS69; genus JBQTGV01. Next base: position 1,493 of record JBQTGV010000182.1, read on the forward strand.
GCGATCTACGCGCCGGGATCGACGTTCAAGGCGGTCTCGTTCGTGGTGGCCCTGGAGAAGAACGTGATCGGCTTTCGCGATCTCTGCCGGACGCCGTGCCTCGGCGGGTACCGATTCGGGAACCGCTGGTTCGGCTGCTGGGAGGAGAAGGGACACGGACGTCTCGACCTGGAGATGGCCCTGGTCCGATCCTGCGACACGTACTTCTATCAGATCGCGGAGCGGATCAGTGCGGACGATCTGGCGAATGCGGCGAAGGCCGCGGGGCTCGGCGTGCCGACCGGGATCGACCTGCCGCGGGAGCTCTCCGGAAACGTTCCCTCGGTCGCTTGGCTCGACGAGCGTTACGGCGCGCGCAACTGGACGCAGGGGACGGTGCTCAACCTGGTGATCGGGCAGGGCGAGTATCTGGTCACGCCGCTGCAACTGGCGCGCTTCGCGGCGGTGATCGGGAACGGCGGTCAGGTGCTCCGGCCGCACATCGTGCACGAGATCCATGCGCACGATGGGTCCGTGACGCGCTTCCCGCCCCGCGTGGAGGGTGTCTGGGAGATGTCGCCGCTGACGCGCAGCCGCCTCCAGGAGGCGATGCGGCTCGTCGTGGCGCACGAGAACGGCACGGCGCGCGGCACCCGCATCGAGGGGATCGGGCCGTCCGGCAAGACCGGCACGGCGGAGAACCCCCACGGCAAGGCACACTCCTGGTTCATGGGCTACGCCCCGCCGGACAACCCGGAGCTCGCGTTCGCCGTCGTGGTGGAAGCCGGCGGCCACGGGAGCGACGTGGCCGCGCCGATCGCCCGCGAGCTGCTCCGAGCCTGGGTGGGCGAAGGGCAGGAGCCTGGGGTGCTTCCGGAGGAACCCTCGTGAGGGTCCGTCTCGACGACCTCGACCGGCTCTTCGTCTTCGCCGTGCTCGGCCTGCTGCTCTTCGGGCTCGTCGTGGTCTACTCGGCCTGTCACGTGGAGGACGGCGGAGTCGCGGCGGGACTCTGGAAGAAGCAGCTCGTCTTCGCCGTCCTGGGCCTCGGCGCCTTCGTCGGCGCGGCAGCGCTGCCGCCCGCGGCGTGGGAACGTCTCTCGTGGCTCATGTATCCGATGGGCATCATCGGCCTCATTCTCGTGTTCGTCATCGGATCCTCCGCGGGCGGTGCCACCCGCTGGATCACGCTCGCGGGGATCCGCTTCCAGCCGTCGGAGCTCGCCAAGCTCGCCAGCGTGCTGCTGCTAGCGAAAGTGCTGGCCGCGCGCCGGAGGCCGCCGGACGGCGCCGCGGGTCTCATCCTGCCGAGCCTCCTGATTCTCGTCCCGGCCGCTCTCGTGCTTCGTCAGCCGGACCTCGGCACCGCGCTCGTCTTCCTCTCCATGGGCCCGCCGATGCTCTACTGGGCTGGCGTGCCGTTCCCGTTCCTGCTGCTCGCGTTCTCGCCGGCGCTTTCCGTCGTGTGCGCGTCGAGCCTGCCTTCCTGGATCGTCTTCTCGGTCGGCCTCTTCGCCCTGGCGTACTTCTCACGCACGCTCGTCCTGGAGAAGATCCTCTTCGTCACGCTCTCGGTCGTGATGGGGATCGCCACGCCGGTGCTGTGGGGCAGGCTCGAGCCGTACCAGCAGTCCCGCATCCTCGCCTTCCTCGACCCGGGGAAGTACTCCTCGGGTGCGGGCTACCAGCTCATCCAGTCCAAGGTGGCCATCGGATCGGGAGGGCTCGACGGGGTGGGTTACCTGCAGGGAACGCAGAAGGGTCTCGCCTTCCTTCCTGCGCGCCACACCGACTTCGTCTTCTCGGTGGTGGGCGAGGAGTTCGGCTTCATCGGGACCATCATCCTGGTGGGTCTCTTCACCCTGCTGCTGATCCGCGGCTTCTCCATCGCCGCGTCCGCGCGCGATCCCTTCGCGGGCTTGACGGTCGTGGGGATCCTGTCGATGCTCGGCTTCCAGGTGTTCGTGAACATCGGGGTCACGCTGGGGTTGGTGCCGGTGACCGGCCTGCCGCTGCCGGTGTTCTCGTACGGCGGCACGTCGCTCATCGCCACGCTCACCGGGCTCGGCATCGTCATGGGCGTGAACCTTCGCCGGAGAAACTGATGCACCGCACGCTGCTGGAGATCGGGCCGCTGACGATCCACTCGTACGGTTTCTTCCTGGCGCTGTCCTTCGCGGTCGGCATCTGGTTGGCCGGGACCCGCGCCGAGAGACGCGGCATCCCCGCGGAGCGGATCACCGACGTCTCTCTGATCATCATCATCGTCACCATCGTCGGGGCGCGGGCGCTGTACGTGGCCGCGCACTGGCAGCAGTTCGAGGGGCGATGGTTGGACATGTTCCGCACATGGGAGGGCGGGCTCACCATGTACGGGGGCGCCGTGCCGGCCGCCGTCATCGGCATGTGGTTCCTGCGCCGGTGGGGAGTGGACGCGTGGAAGGCCGCGGACGCGATCGCCCCGTCGATGGCCCTGGGGGTCGGGCTCACGCGCATCGGCTGCTTCCTCTCGGGATGCTGCTTCGGCGCGCCGACCGACGTGCCCTGGGGCCTCGTCTTCCCGCCCGACTGCCACGCCGGGTCGGTCCATCCCGGCCAGCCGCTGCATCCCGCGCAGCTCTACGAGTCGGCGGTGGGTTTCGCCGTCTTCGGCGTGCTGCTGTGGATGGACAGGAAACCGCTGCCCACGGGCCGCCTCTTCCTCGTCCTGGTCGCTGCCTACGGCGTCTCGCGGTTCTTCATGGACATGGTCCGCGAGTACGACGCGACCGCCTTCCCGCTGTCCGGCGTCCCGCTCACCCTGAACCAGTGGGTGTCGATCGGGATGGTGCTCTTCGTGGTCTGGAAGCTTCGGGCGCGGAGGCTCCTGCCTGCGCGAGCGCCGCGGTGAAGTTCCTGGTCGTCGGCTCGCCGATCGCCCACTCGCTGTCCCCGGCTATGATGGGGGCGGCGTTCCGCTCGCTGGACTTCGTCGAGGTCACCTACGAGGCGCGCGAGATCCGCCGCGAGGAGTGGCCGGCGAAGATGGCGGACCTCTTCCGCGAGGGGATCGAGGGCGTCAACGTCACGGTCCCGCTCAAGGAGCTCACGCTGGACGGCGCGCGCCACGTGAACCCCACGGCGAAGTCCATCGGCGCGGCGAACTTCATGATCCGCATGCCCGGGGGATGGCGCGTGGACAACACGGACGGTGGCGGCTTTCAGCGGTGGATCATCTCCCTGCACGCCGGCAAGCTCACGCGTTCGGAGTGTCTCATCCTGGGAGCCGGCGGCTCGGCTCGGGCGGTGGCCTGGGGACTGCGGGACTGCGGCTGCCCCCGCATCCGCGTGGCGAACCGCACGCTGGCGCGCGCCGAGGCGCTCACGCGGCGCTGGCAGCATCCCGAGGTCGTCGCGGAGCGGCTCGAGGAGGCGAAGGCGCCGGCCGGGGGTCTGGTGGTGAACTGCACGGCACTCGGCCTTCGCCCGGGGGATCCTCCGCCGATCTCCGAGGAGCAGCTCGCCGGCGCGGGACTCGTGCTCGATCTCGTGTATCCCGAGACACCGCTCGTGAAGATGGCCCGCGCGATGGGCATTCCCGTGCACGACGGCATCGGCATGCTGGTGCAGCAGGGCTGCTTCTCGGTGGAGCTGTGGACCGGGGAGCGGCCGGACATCGATCTGATGCAGCAAGCGTGTCTCGACGAGCTGGCCCGGCGGGCGCACTGACCGTAGCGGACAGATCTAGCTGCGAAGACGCGTGCGTGCGTTCTCGACTTGCCCCCCACGGAACAGCAGCACCGCCGCCATGTAGCACACCGCACCGGCGAAACCCACCGCCTCGTGTCCGGCGAGCATCGCCAGCGCGAGCGACGAGACGCTCCCGACCACGCTGAAGGCGCCGTTCATCGCCCAGAACCACGGCTTGGCCGCGTCCCCGAAGCGGATCATCCCCAACGGGAACGCGAAGCCCATAAGAAGGCCGGACGGGGAGAGCAGCAGGATGCCGAGCGCCACGCGCGCGGCGAACGGCCAGCCGAGCGTCGTTTCGAAGATCGGTCCGAGCGCCAGGTTCGCCCCAGCCAGGAGAACCGGCAAGGCGAAGCCCGCCGTGCGCGCCTTCGACGGCGTGACCCGCCCCGCGGCGAAGGAGCCGAATCCCGCGCCGGCCAGCAGCGCGGCGATCACGACCGTGGTGGCGTAGCTGGGGTGTCCGAGATACAGGATGAAGCGCTGCACCCACGCTGTCTCGATCAGGATGAAGGCGAGCCCGATCGCGGCGAAGTACGCGCTGCCGCGGCGCAGCTCCTTCGCCTCGAACCGAGAGGCGAACGCGAACGGCACGAGGAAGAGCAGCGCGGCGAAGAGCGCGACGACGAGGACGAGCCTGCGCAACAGCAACACCGACTGCTCGTTCACCGAGAGCCGCGCGACGAGCTCGGGATCGGTCCGCCCGACGACCGGAACGGTCTGGAAGAAGAACGGGCGATCGTCCGTCGGCGGGGAGACGTCCAGCCCGCGCTCGCGGAAGTTCTCGCCGTTGCCGAGGATGAGCGGCGGGATGGCCGAGTTGGGCGGAGTGCCGGCGGACGGCGGCCAGTGCTGCACGAAGCCCCGCGCCGCGCACATGCGCTCCAGCGCCGCCGCATCGGCGGCGTCGAAGGGCCGCCGGGACACGAGCAGTGTCAGCACCGCGCCGCCCTGCACGACGGCGAGGTGCGCGCCCGGATCTCGCACTCCGGACTCGACGAGCGCGGCCTTGGCCAGCAGCACGAGCCGGACGCCCTCGACCAGGTGCTGCGCCATCATCCAACGGCTCACCGACACCAGGCCGCCGTCGGAGATCCGGTCCAGGTAGAGGTGGAACGCCTCCTTCGTGTAGAGGTGATTTTCGGAGAGGGCGAAGGCGCCGGCGGACGTGGCCGCCCAGGAGTCCACCATGGAGATCTGGATCAGGTCGTAGCGCTCACGCGTACGGGTGAGGAAGCTGCGCCCCTCGGCGACGATCGGGTGCACGCCGTCCATGTGATAGACGTCGCCCGAGAACTCCCGGAACGGCCCGGATACCGCGGCGACGGTGTGCGGATTGAGCTCCACCGCATCCACGCGGCGCACGCCCGCGGCGAGCGCGGTGAGGACGTCGCGGCCACCGCCGGCGCCGATGACGCAGGCGCTCTCGGGCGCGCGGATCTGGTAGCCCGCGCTGGTCACGTCGTAGAAGAGGTGGGTGACGCTCCCGAACGAACCCGTCCACTTCGTGACCGGCGTCCCCGCGGAGCCGTCCTGCTCGATCCAGAGCTGCTCGATCGGCCGCGGCTCCCACCGGCTGCCCATGCCCCAGGCGAAGGCCTGCGTCGGATCGGGCTGATGGAAGACGTCGGGAAAGACCGTGATCCGGCCGGTGGGCGTCCACTTCTCGTAGAGGACTTCGCCCGACTCCACGTACTTCTTCGTGTACCGCAGCCGGAACGGTTCGCCCCAGGCCAACGCGATCACGACGAGGACGGCCAGCACGACGGCCAGCCGGCTCCGAGGAGAGAGGAGCAGCGCGGCGCCGAGCGGCAGCAGCCCGGCGGCGGCGAGCAGCGACGGCGTGGGCACGACGTGCAGGAGCGGGACGACGGCGGCCGCGCCGAGCGTCGCGCCGAGGAGGTCGGCGCCGTACATCGAGCCGATGCTTCGCCCTTCGGCGCGGAGCAGGAGCAGGCACACGGCGGCACCCAGCGCGAGGAAGGGAACGAGCACGGCGACGACGGTGAGCAGCACCGGCGCGTCGAGGAAGCCGGCCGCGGAGTCGCGGATGTCCTCCGCCCCGCGCAGCAGCCCGATGCCGTGCGTGACTGCGACCACGGAGAGCGGGACGGCGGCTCCCGCGGCGAGCAGCGCGGCGTGAAGCGTGCCGCCGCCGGGCCGGGGCCGGCGGAGCGCGAACCACACCCCCGGAGCACCGACGCCGAGCAGCGCTAGCGAGATGGACAGGAACGCGAAGTGATACCAGAGGACCACGGAGAGGACGCGAGTGATCGCCACCTGGTAGAAGAGGACGGCGAAGGACGCGAGCGCCATGGCGAGGTGGGCGCGGAGGGACTCCCTCATCCGGCGGACCGTGGCATGCGCACCCGCACGGGTCAAGGGATCGGAGTCGGCGGCCGAGTCTCGAATCGGCGGTGGCGAAGACCGCGTTTCGCTGCTATCAAGGAAGGACTCGTCGCCGACCGGAGCCAGCATGCCGCCACGCCGCACCCTCCTGCTCTCGGTCGTGACGGTGCTGCTGGGGGTCGCGGCGGCATGCGGTCTCGGCGAGGTCGCGCTTCGCTTCTTCTGGCCGCAGCGCTCGGCGGCGTCGACCGGCATGTTCCGGCAGGATCCAGTCGCGGGTTACTCGCTCCAGCCGGGCCACGTGGACGAGATCCGCGTGCCCGAGTACCGCACGTCGATCCGGATCGACCCGCAGGGCTACCGCGTGCCCGAGCAGGGCGCGCGGGATGACGGCTCCGCCCGCGTCCTGGCCATCGGTGATTCGTTCACCTTCGGGGTCGGCGTGAACGCGGAGGACGCGTGGCCGGAGGTGCTGGAGCAGCTTCTCGCGTCGGAGGAGGCGCTCGACGCTTCCGTGCGCAACGGCGGCGTCGGAGGCTACGGAGCACTGCGGTCGGCGCGCCTCTTGATCGGCCGGCAGGCCGACTGGGATCCGCAGGTCGTCGTGCACGTCCTGTATCCAGGCAACGACCTCGAGGACTCAGATCCGGACGGTTACCTGCGCACGCCGCGGATCAGCGACGGCCGGATGGTGGCGGCGGAGAAGGGCTTCCTGACGCGACTGCGGTTCCAGCTGCGCGTCCGCTCGCACCTGTACGCGTTCCTGCGGGAGCGGCTGTACGACGTCTACCAGCGGACGCCGCTCGCAGATCGCAGCCGCTACCTCGACCCCGTGGGTCTCGCGGTCTGGCCGGAGCCGGTGGAGCGCGCCGGCTGGCCGGCCGTCCAGTCCGCGTTCCGGGAGATCGCCGCGTGGGCACGCGAGCGCGACGTACGCTACCTCGTGGTGATCGCTCCGGTGAAGTACCAGGTGAGCGACGAGGCGTGGCAGGATTACGTTCGGCGATGGGGCCGGCCGGACTCCGATTTCGAGCGGGATCACGCGCAGCGCGTCATCGGCGATTGGCTGACGCGCGAAGGGATCGCGTGGATCGATCTTCTCGGCGGATTCCGGGACGCGGAGCGCGAGGCGCCGGGCTCGACGTACTTCCCGGTCGACGCGCACTGGACGGCGGCCGGGCATCGGCTCGCCGCGGACCTCGTGCGCCGCGAGCTGCGCGACCGCGGCTGGATCGCGGGGGCGGGAGGAGACTTGCCCGATCCCTTTCCCCCGGTAGCTTCCGTTCCCGGCGGGGGGTCCGCATCCGACGCGTTCTGGGACGTCACGTTGCCGCGCTAGCCGACCTGCTCTGGCCTCCGGCGTGCCCCGCGTGCGGCGGCCGCGCGGAGCGTCCCGCCGAACACTTCTGCGAGGGCTGCTGGAGCGCGCTCCGCGCGGTTCGGCCTGGTCGTGACGACCTCGTCGCCGGCACCCCGCGCGTCATCGCCGCGTTCTCCGTGGACGCGCACTTCCTGCGGATCCTCGGAGCCTCGAAGTACTCCGGGTTCCGCGCCGTGGGCGGGCGCCTCGCGCGGGAGGCGGCTGAGCAAATTGCGCCTAGGCTCGGTGTGGGCGTGCTGGTGCCGGTGCCCATCACTCGCTCGCGCCGGCGCGAGCGGGGATTCAATCAGACCGAGGATCTCGCCGCCGCCATCGGCGCCGCCACGGGCCTCTCCGTGGAGAAGTGGCTCGTGCGCACGCGCGGGGGACGCGCGCTCGCCGGGCGCGAGCGAAGCCAGCGCGAGGCCATCGTGCGCGGCGCGTTTGCCCCTGCCCGCACCTTCCCGGGCGAAGGTGGCGCTCCGCTGATCCTCGTCGACGACGTCGTGACGACCGGCTCGACCGCAGCGGCGTGCGCGGCCCCCCCCAACGCCCCCGGGGGCGCGCCGGGCGCGGCCGCGTCGAG
>JBQTGV010000183.1:0-16265 GCA_052390515.1 Candidatus Eiseniibacteriota bacterium
CCGATCATCCCCCTTCGCCCTCCGCCGCCGCGGGGCCGCCGCGGTCGTTCCGGAGGGCAGGCTATCGGAGCCCCTCAAGGGATCATATTTTCCGGAAAAGGTGGGGTCAGAGTTTCCGGAACTCACAGCATAGGCAAATGTTCGTCGGAGCCTTGGTGATGCTGGCTACTTGGCCAGGACCCGTGCCCGCACAGCTTGTAGCGAGCAATCGGCTGTCGATCAGCGCGAGCAGCTCAGATGCGTTCCTTAATGCATCAGCAGCCACGAATGGGTTGCGAAGCGTCTTTCTGTGGGTTGTGTGTTCGGATACCGGCGTTGCTGCGCTCGAGGCGGATGTGACAGGGACGCTTGCTCCGCTGGGCTTCGCTGGCGCGAACGGTACGCTCAACGCTGGGGACGCTTCTCATCTTCTCTTGGCGGTACCAGGGTGCGCGCCGAGCGGGTCGGATATCCTACTCGGAAGCTGGCTAGTGTACGACACGGGCGGTGACTTCTGCCTTGGTCCGTCCCGCTGCTAACGGAGTCCTCGCGGTGGTCGGATGCAGCGCGGCCCTGAACGAGGTTGTCCGAGTGACGGGTTTCTCTTCCTCCTCACCAACACCCTGTGACGTCGGTGAGTCGTATTGCGTTTCCGGAGGGTTTCCGCCGGTGAACGTCGAGTCGTCGTCCTGGGGCCGCCTCAAGACACTTTATCATCGGTGAGGGGTCCACATACATGCAACGGTGCAACGGTCCCTTCGTGCTCACCTCCGCCTTGCTCCTAGCCCCGCTGATGGCTCACAGCCAAGATGCACACGAGGCACTTCCACCCACAGGTCGTGTGTTCGCCTATGGCGAGGAGCTGCTGCCACCGTTCGTGTTCGAGGGAATGGACTCTGATACGCTCCTACTTAACGGTGTTCCGTTCTCGCCGCGGCGTGTAGAGCAGCTGCCGAGTGCCCCCGTTCTCAGCCCTGAGGAGTCAGTACAGCTCGACGAGAACGAGGCAGTGATCAGCACTCTTGAAGAGAAGGCGAACCTCATAATGAGGGACGCTCCGTCGCGCGAGGCTGGACATAGAGATGTCCTGGAACTGTATAGGGCGTCACCCTATGTCGAGTCGGTTAGGATCGAGGGAACGTGGGTCCAAGCCAAGTTCACTTTCTACAGCTTCGAAGTCGGAAAGCCGCTGCGCTTTGGCGCAGTTCAAACAGCAAGAGCGTCCTCACGAGCACAGGAGCTGGAACGACGGCGTGCTGAACGACGTGAGAGGGTGAAGCAGTTCTGGAACTTTCTTGGACACGGCTACCTTGTCGTGCTTGGCGAGGACTATGAGTTCTTCATGCCGCCGCAGGCGGCGGAGGACATACTCCACCGAGTTCGCGTTGCCGCTGCACAAAAGCGAGTCGAGTCCTCCGGCACCTTTGATTACGTGGGTCGATTCCTCGAGGAGGTCGCAAGGAGCGGGGCCAAGTGACAGGGGCTGTCTCCCACGCGTGGCCATGCGGAGTCTCCTTAGCCACGTACGTGGTTGTGGTGGCTTGGCCAGTCGCGTGTGCATGGGCTGTGGCAGATACTCCGACCAAGAGCACTATTTACCTTTTCGAGCCACTAAGATACCAGACCGACTACTGGAATGGATCATGGAACGGGAAGGTCTCCCTGACAGCGCCGTCGATGCGTTACTCCGTTACGCCTTTGTTAGCGACGACTCCCCACACGAGACTCCATTTACTAGCATCGAGCCTGCGCTGAATGACTCCGCAGGGGTACTTGTGACACATGGGACAACAAACTTGATCATCCGCGGACATCTCGTTTGTGACTCCGCACCGTGGACGCGCGGAGGTCAACCTCTATGACGTCACAGGTCGGAAAGTGAAGACGCTGTTGTCGGAAGTGGTTGAGGCAGGGGCACACTCGGTCCGCTGGAACCGGGACAACCAGAAAGGCAACCGGGTTGCTGCGGGCGTGTACTTCTATCGTCTCAGGTTCGAGGAGACGCAGACGTCTAGGAAAGTCGTGGTCGTCGACTGACGGCTGGTGCCGAGATAACCCACGCCACAAGGGCGCACACTGCAGAATGGCCGCTCACGCTTCGCTCCACACTCCGACAATGACGACATCGTCGAGTGTATGTCCAGCACCGGCTGAATGCCAGGATCAAAGAAGCTGCTTGCAGAGTGGCACCTCTCACGTGATGCATCGATCACGGTGGAGACCCCGACCGGCCTATCGATAGGCCGCCACGAAGGTGATCGCGACATCCCCCGCCAGCCGCTCCACCGGCCAGTCATTGTGACTGGTCTCGTAAGTGATCAGCGTCCCCTGCTTCGCCACCCTCGCCAGCGCCACGCCGTGCGAGTACGGCACCACCTCATCCTGCCGACCGTGCAGCACGAGCACCGGCCCGTCGTACGCCGCCACAACGCGCCGATTGTCGAACACGTCGCGCACGAGGAACCCCGGCACCAAGTAGAGTTTGGCGAAGGGCCGCACGCTCGTGAACGTGGAGTGCAGCACGAGCCCGGCGACGTCCCGCCGCGCCGCCACGGCGCAAGCCGCCCCGCCGCCGAGAGAGCGCCCGAACGCGAAGATCCGTGCCGGATCGACGTCGCTCCGCGCGGCCATCCAGTCGTACGCCGCGACCGCCGCCGCCGTGATCGTCGCCTCGGTCGGTTTCCCCGAAGACCGCCCGTATCCCGGGAACTCGACGAGCAGGACACCCGCGCCGAGCTCGCGAACGCCCCGGACGAGCTCCGGCCAGTCGTCGATCAGCTCGCCGTTCCCGTGGAACCAGAGGAACGCCGGCCGCCGCGTAGGCGGAGCGGAGGCGTCAGGCGAAGGCGGCGCGGGGGCGGAGTCGGCCGCGGCATCTTCGACGGGGCCGAGCCACCACGCCTCGATCCGCCCGCCCTCCACCTCGATCCAGTGCCGCTCGAAGCCCGGCCCCCGCGGCGCCGCGTCCTCCGCCGCCACCCGTGATGTCCCCGGATACATCAAGGTTCGCTGGGCGAAGAACACGACGGCCGCATACACGACGTAGACCGCCCCGATGACGAGGATCACGCGCACCGCCGGAGTATATCGCCGCGCCGCCCTCCGCCCCGCCGCAAACGGGGCTATACTGCCCCCCGAAGCGAGCTGCCCGTCCTCGTGACCCCCGGCGAGGAGCGTTGATGCAGGAAGTCTCCCACTACCGAATCGTCGAGCGGCTGGGCGGCGGCGGAATGGGCGAGGTCTGGCTGGCCGAGGACAAGCGCCTCGAGGGTCACACCGTCGCCGTGAAGTTCCTCAAGTCCGACGTGGCCTCCAGCGCGAAGGAGAAGAAACGCTTCCTGATCGAGGCGAAGGCGGCATCCTCCCTCGATCACCCGCACATCTGCCGCATGCACGAGATCGACGAGACGGACGACGGCCGCCTCTTCCTCGTCATGGCCTACTACGACGGCGGCTCCCTGCGTGATCGCCTCAACTCCGGCGGACTCACGCCGCCGGATGCGTTCCGCGTTGCCGTGCAGACCGCCGAGGGCTTGGCCTACGCCCACCGCCACGGCGTCGTTCACCGCGACATCAAGCCCGGCAACCTCGTCTTCGCCGCCGACGGACTCGTGCGCATCGTCGATTTCGGCCTGGCCAAGCTCTCCGGGAACACGCGCCTCACCGTCAGCGGAACGCAGCTCGGCACGGTCTCGTACATGTCGCCGGAGCAGGCCCGCGGCGAAGACGCCGGCGCGCCCTCCGACCTCTGGTCCCTGGGCGTCGTCCTCTACGAGTCTCTGACCGGCGCGCTTCCGTTCCGCGGCGGCAACCCGCAGTCGCAGCTCTACTCGATCCTGAACGACGACTACGTGCCGGCTCACGAGCGCAACCCCGAAGTGCCGGCGCCGTGCTCGCTGCTCATCGACCGCTGCCTCCGCAAGGACCCGAAGGAGCGCTACCCGTCGGCGGAGGAGTTCGTGGCCGACGCCATCGCGGCCTCGCAGAAACTGGGCGACGACTGGAGCCTCTCCAGCCGGACAGTCGCCGTCGGCCGGCCCAACGTGCGGCGCCGCCTCACGCGGTGGGCGGCGATCGCCGCGCCGGCGGTGGCAGTAGCCGGTTGGCTCGCCTGGGATCGGGTTCTGGGGCGAAGCGCCGACGCTTCTCCCTTCGTCACCGATCTCCGCGTGGCGGTCATGCCATTCCAGAACGTGACCGGGCCGGACAACGACGCCCTGGCGCAGGGACTCTCGAACGCCGTGGCCGAGATGCTGGCCGCGGCCGGCCCGTCGCGCAGGTCCATGTGGGTGGCGGAGCCGCGTCACGTGACCTTCGCCGACCTAGCCGAGCCGGACGACGCGAAGGACGCGCTCGGCGTGAACCGCGCCGTCCTCGGTGAGCTGCAGCGCTTCGGCGAAGGGTACCGCCTGACGCTCCGCCTCCGGGACGTCGTGAAGGGACGAGTCATCGAGTCCGCGACGATCGACTTCGACGCGCGGCGTCCGTCCGCGCTCGTGGAGCAGCTCCCGCGCGTGGTCGCCGGTCTCCTCGACCTTCCCGCGGGGACCAGGTCCGACTTCGCCGCGCTCCTTCCCCGGGATCCCGCGGCGGCGCTCGGCTACCTGTCGGGCTGGGGCCTCGTGGAGTCGGATCTTGCCGCCGCCGCGGCCGCGCTCGAGGGCGCCGGCCGGCTGGCTCCGGGGTTCCACCTGGCCCGGGTCCGGCTCGGGCAGGCGCTCACCGCCTCCTACGCCGCCGGCCACGACCCCACCGCGATGGCACGCGCGCTCGATGAGCTCGCCGCGGCGCGGCGCGCCGGCGACGCGTCGGCGGCCGGCTGCCTGGCGCTCGGCGAAGCGCACTTCCACGCCGGGCATGCCGACAGCGCCATCGCCTGGTTCACGCAGGCCGTGCGCCTCGATCCCGGGATGTCCTACGCGGCGAACCGCGCGGCGAACCTGCTGCGCGCGCAGAACCGCTACGATGAGGCCGACGTTCTGCTCCGCGCGGTCATCGCCCAGGAGCCGGACTACTCCGCGAACCACCGCGACCGCGGCGCGCACCTGAGCCGCATCCACCGCGCCGACGAGGCGAAGGCCGAGTTCCAGCGGGCGCTCGCGCTCGCGCCGAACGACGCGTGGTCGCTGAACGCGCTGGGCGCCATCCACTACGACGCCGGCGAGTGGACGGAGGCGGCCGCGCTCTTCGAGCGCTCCTTCCCCATCCTGCCGCCATGCGAATCATGCAGCAACGACGGGGCGATGTACTTCTACGCGGGCGATTTCTGGTCGTCCGCGGAGTACTACGACTACGCGATGGCCTACTGCGACACGACAGATCACGCGCGCTGGGGGAACCTCGCCAAGGCGCTGTACTGGACGGAAGACGAGAGAAGCCGCGCACTCGAGGCATTCGACCGCGCGATCGGGCTGGCGACAGGCTGGCTCGAGGCGCACCCCGGCGACACCTTCGCCGCCGTGGACCTCATGGAGTATTACGCGATGAGCGGCCGGGCGGCCGAGGCGCGTGTCCTGCTCGACTCCCTCGACGCAGGGTCGGTCCGGGACCAGGATGTGCGCTACCAGATCGGCTGCGTGCTGGAGATTCTTGGTGAAAGAGAAAGGGCGCTGGAGTATATATTCGACGTGCTCCGGAGCGGATACCCCCGCGCCATCATCGAAGGAACGCCCGAGCTCCGGGACCTCGTAAGGGATGTCCGCCTCGAGAAACTCTTCCGGGAAGCGGACACGGAAGCGGGAGGTGCGGCGGCGGGCGCCTAGCCCGTCGGATCCGTGTGGAGAGTCGGACTCGACAAGGAGTGATGCAATGCGTCCTTCTGGAAAAGGCGCCCCCTGGCCAGCACTCTGCCTCCTGCCGCTCGCCGCCGGGTGCGCGTCGACGCACTACGTGGAAGTGTACATCGCCGACATCGCCGGCTCGTGCGAGCTCACGGCGGACATGGGGCGAAGTGACATCGACCACATCTACGTGTTCCCGAGCGATGTCATCGTGTGGGTGAACGCCACGGACAGGGACGTCGAGATCTCGATCGACCCGGGCGCGGTCGAAGCGCTCGAGTTCACGTTGGCGCCGGGCAAGCGGGCGATGACGCCCGTCCTCGAGGGTGCCGGCGGAGATTCCTACATGATGAACATCGAGTGCGCGGAGGGTGGGAGCAGCGGCCCGAAGATCGTCGTCGGAGATCCACCGTAAGTGATCGACGGTCGGGAGACGCGGGGCCGCCGGCTGAGCCCTGCGCCGCCCCGCCATCTCGGTCAGCCCCTGCCGTCGCCCGGGTCCAGCTCCTGCGTCCACGTCGCGGCGGTGAGCAGCTTCTCTCGCGCGAACAGGCTGCCATTGGCGCGGCCGGTCACTCGCACCTCCAGGCGGTAGGCGCCGGCCTTCGGCAGCGCGACTCTTCCCGCGAACCAACCTCTCTCCTTCGCCAGCCTCGCCTCGGTCTTGGAGCCGTCGGGACCGTGGACGGTGACCTTCGCGTGCACGTCCCGTAGCCGTGCCGCCCTCCCGTCCCGAAGCAGCCTGGCCACGACGTTCGCCGTCGACGGCGGCTTCGTGCCGTCCTGCGTCATCCTTGCTTCGATCCGGAGCCGGGACCGCGCATTCACGATCAGGGTGTACGGGACCGCCTGCTTCTCCGGACCCCCGGTCACGCGAACGACCGCCCGCCAGGTTCCCGCGTGCGCCGCCGGCCGATCGGGTACCATGCACGGCAGGATCACGCGCATCACGATCACACGATCCGACTCCCGGTACTCCAGCCCGTTCATGAGCTTCGCCATGTCCGCGTCGATCTCCACGCCGTCAGGAGTCTCGAGCGCGAGACCCATCGGCGCGCCCTCGGGCTTCATGAGGATCGCCTCCAGGCGCTGTTCGTCGCGACATACGGCGAAGTCCACCACCTCGTCGCCGGCCGCCCGCGTGAGGACGCCGCTCGGATCGAGGAGGCTCGTGAACCCCCCGACCTCGGCGAGAACTTGGCAGAAGAACTTCGCGATCTGCTGCTCGCTGTCGGCGCTCCACGCGCCGGTGACGGCGTACTCGCCTCCGGTGGTTCCGGCCAGCGTCATGAGCGCGTCGACGTCGACGGCGCTCGTGTCTCCCGTTCCGACGCCGTACACGGGGATTCCCGTCGCGGCCAATGCGGCGAGGTCCAGCGCCGGTTCGCCGGGTCCGGGATTCACCCGCGGGCCCGAGTTCTCGCGGCCGTCGGTCATGAGGATGACCGCGCGCGACGCTTCGCCCGTCACGGTGCCGTCGGCGACGCCCAGCACCTGCGCCACCCCGGCCTCCACGCCGGATCCGATGCCCGTCATGCCGTTGCTGGTGAGCGCATCGATGCGCGTCGTCAAAGCGTCCTGCGTGAGAGCCGGATTGCCGGCGTCGATCTCGGAGGCGGCCACCACCTCCGCTGCAGCGCTCGAGAACTGAACGATGCCGACGTGCGAATCCCCCTCGGTGACGTGCAGCAGGATGTCAGCGGCGCCCTGCAGCACTTGCAGCCTCGTCATGCCCGGCGTGCCGGAACCACTTGCCATGCTGCCGGAGGTGTCCAGGACGAGCGAGATCACCGGCCGCTTCTCCACGGCGCGAAGCGCGGCGTACGCGTTGATGCGACCGCTGCCCCAGAAGGCGGCAGCCCCTCCTGACGGGAACTCCGCCGTCTCCTTCATGACGTCGATCACCTGCGCGGCAGTCAAGTCCGGCCGGTGGCTCCAGATCAGGGAGGCGAGACCGGTGGCGTGCGCCGCAGCGATCGACGACCCGTAGTCCTCGTCTGTCCCGCCGCCCAACTCGAGCACGGGCCACGCATAACCCGGCGCGACGACCGTGACGTTCTGGTGAGATCTGCTGCTCACGCCCTCCCCGGATGGGAGGTAGACAGGCTCGGCGACCGGAATCCCCGTCTGGCAGGTAAACCCGACGGCGATGACGTGCCCCTGAAAGTCGGGCCATGTCGCATAGGAAGCCGGGGCCACCAGATCCTTGTCACTCCCGTCATTGCCGCCGGCGCAGACCAGGAGCGCACCGGCCTCACTGGCCTTCTTGCACATGTACTGGAACGTCATCGTTCCGGTTTCGGAGGTCCCGAGCGTCCCGCGCAGGGCACTGTCGGAGAGCTCCAGACTCAGGTTCACGATCAGGTTCACGCCTTCCTTCTTCGCATACTCGAGCGCCTGCAGTACGCTGGCGAGCACCGTGGAGCAGGAGCCGCTCACGGAGTCGTCGTCCCGGTCCCCCTTGTCCAGAGCGCGGCAGATCCCGATCGGCGAGGCCCAGTTCATTCCGGCCACGGTGGTGCCGTTGTCGCAGTCGGCGGCGATCACGCCGGCCAGGGCCACGCCATGACCGTGCAGGTCCGTCATGTCCTCGGGCATCACGTCGGTGAAGACTCCGGTGGGCGTAAAAGTGCTCGTGGAGTTCTCGATGTAGAGGAAGCTCCCGCCGAAGAGGAACCGGCCCGAGGAGAGATCCGGATGTCCAACCTCGAACCCGTTGTCGACGATCACGACGAACACGCTGCTCGAGCCGCGCTGGCGCGCCCAGGCTTCACCCATGCCCATGGGGACCATGCCCCATTGCCACGCGCTCCCGTCGCCGGGGTCGGTGAGCAGCGGATCGTCCGGCATCGTGGTCGGCGTGGTCAGGCCGGTCACCCGGAAGTCGGGCTCGAGCCAATCGATCTCGCTCATCAAGGACTGATTGCCCCGCAGCGCATCGATCCGGGCGAGCACCTCGTCGCCGGGGGCCAACCGGATCACCGCGAAGCGATCCGCGCGGAAGGGGATGTGCTCGCCGGCTGCGGCCTCGAGGAGGGCCGTCAGGCGCGGCACCACTTTCGACTGCGGAACGTCGTCCTTCAGCTTGACGAGGAAACGGTCCGGCCGGAAGCGGCGCTTCCGCCCTCTCCACGTTCCGGAGACGAAGGAGATGCGGCGGCGGCGGGGGGCTGCCATGCTCGGCTCCAGCGCTTGCGACGGCCGGCGGTCGTCACTCTCTGTCCGGCCTTTCCGATTCTAGCCCCCGCCCGCACCGGCTTCCAAGGGAGAAGAGGCGCCGGCGGCGCCTCGCCGGCGCAAGTCGTCGATGGCCTCCCTCGTCTTGGCGACGGCCAGGGTGTCCGGAGCCTCGGCGGACTCCAGGATAGCGAGGCTACGGCGGTAGAGCGCCTCGGCGTCGTCGAGTTGACCCAATCGATCCTGGGTCGAAGCCAGTAGCCGGAGCGAACCGAGGAGCCGTGGATCGTCGGCGCCCCAGACCTTCTCGCGGGCCTCTAGGACGGCCACGCGCGCGACCAACTCTTCCTTCCAGCGGCCCTGCAGCTCGCGCATCCAGGCGACGTTCGCGAGGATCCCGGCATGCTCGGGCGTCCCCGCTCCAAACGCGACCTCGGCCCCCTCGAGCGCCTCTGCGAGTACGGCGTCCGCCTCGTCCGGACGCTTGGCGTGCAGCAGGAGCATGCCGAGATTGTCCAGCGACGCGAGCGTCAGCGGATGATGCTCCGGCAGGCCGATCCTGCGCAGCTCGACGGCGCGGCGAAGATGTCGCTCGCCGTCGTCGTAACGCTGCATGCGTCGATACGTGAGCCCGAGGTTGTTGTGCGTATACGCCAGATCGACATGGTCTGCTCCGAGCATCCGCTCCTTCAGAGCCAGAGCGCGGAGGAACATCGCCTCCGCCTCCGGGTAGCGCTCGAGTCGACGATACACGTCGGCGAGGTTCGCCAGATTCCGCGCGAGGTCCGGGTGGTCCTCACCGTGGAGTCCGGTGCGGATGTCGATCGCGCGCCGCAGCTGCATCTCGGCCTCCTCGAGCCGCCCCATGTCGATGAAGAGGTGCGCCAGGTTGTTGCACGACTGCGCCACGAGATCGTGCTCGGGCCCGTGCGCGCCTTCCCGCGCGGCCAGCGCACGGACGCAGACCGACTCGGCCCGCGCGTGCTCGCCGCGCGCGCGCAGGGCCGACCCGAGGAGGTCCAGCGCCGCCGCTGAATCGGCGCCCCCGCCGGCGCCGCCCCGCACGGACGACAGAACGGCGAGCGCGCGTTCCGCGAGCTCCAGCCCCTCGTCCAGGCCTCCCTGCTGCAGCACCGCCCAGCCGAGCTGCACGGCGGCCGCAGCCGCTTCCGGGCTGTCCTCCCCGTGCAGACCGACCAGCGTCTCCCGCGCCGAGCGATGCTGCGCCTCGGCTCTCTCGTGAAGCCCGAGCCCCAGGTACGTGTTGCCCATGGTCTGCTGCAGCTGCGCGCGGGTCTCCGGCTCTTCGCCGAGCTCCCGGCGGATCCGCTCCGCGCCGACCTCGAGCAGCTCGCGTGCGGTCACCTCCCGGCCGAGCGAGACGGTCGGATCGGGCACCTCGAAGAGCTCCACCAGGAAGGAGGAGACGCGGCGTGCCGCCTCCGCCTCGCGCGCGGTCGCGGCTTCCGCCTTCACCGCCCGCGCGTACAGCACGCTCATGGACACGGCGAAGGAAATCAGCGCCGTGAGCAGCAGAGCGCCGGCGCCCACCGCCACGCGGTTCCGCCGCGCGAACTTGGCGAAGCGATAGCGCGCGGTCGCCGGCCGCGCGGAGACCGGGAGCTGGTGCCGGTACCGCTCGAGATCGGCGCGGAGGTCTTCGACCGATCCGTAGCGCTCCTCCGGGCTCTTGCGCAGGGCCTTGGCCACGATGTTGTCCAGGTCCCCGCGGAGCCGCCGGCGAAGGTCCGCCGGATCCGTCGAGCGCCGCTGTGCGATCTCCGCCGCCGTCGTCTCCCGCGTGTCCGTCCTCACCACGGCGCTCGGATCCTTCGGCTCGTCCTCCAGGATGGCGCGGACCACCTCCACGGACCGCGACGTCTCCCCGTGCGGGTGCCGGCCCGACAGCAGCTCGTAGAGCAGCACGCCGAGCGAGTACACGGCCGTCGCCGTGGTCGTGGGCAGTCCGCGCACGTGCTCCGGCGACGCGTACGCCGGCGTCAGAAAGCCGTGCGTGGTCTGCGCCGCATCGCCGGATTCCGGATCGACGATCTTGGCGATGCCGAAGTCGAGCAGCTTCACCGTGCCGTCGGCGGTGACCAGCACGTTGCTCGGCTTCAAGTCCCGGTGCACGACGAGGTTCCGATGCGCGTGGGACACCGCGCCGCACACCGACTCGAAGAGACGAATGCGAGCGTCGAGCCCCAGGCGACGGCCGTCGGCCCAGTCGGTGATGCGTTCGCCCTCCACGTACTCCATCGCGAAGTATGGGGAGCCGTCGGCGGCGGCGCCCCCGTCGTACAGAGAGGCGATGTTCGGGTGACGCAGGCGTGCCAGGATCTGGCGCTCGTGGCGGAACCGCTCGACGATGTCCTCGCGGCGAAGTCCGGCGCGGACGATCTTGAGCGCCACGCGATGCTCGAACTCCCCGTCGGCGCGCTCCGCGAGCAGGACTTCGCCCATGCCTCCGCGGCCGAGCTCCTTCAGGATGCGGTAGGGCCCGACCGTGCCGCCGGCCGGCGTGGGAGAAGACGGCGGCGCCTCGAAGACATCCCCCGCGAAGGTCTCCAGCGATCCGTCGAGTGGACCCGCCTTCGCGCCGGCCTCGAGCAGGGCGAGCACCTCGTCACGGAGCGCGGCATCGCCCGCGGCGAGTGCGTCGAGCCGCGGTCCGCGCGCGGGCGGCGGCAGCTCCAGCAGCTCGTCCAGGATCTCCTCGATCCGCCGCCAGCGCTCGGGGGAGGTCATGCGTCGCCCAGCCAGCGATGCAGGAACGAGCGCGCCTTGAACCAGTCCCGCTCGATCGTGCGTTCGCCGACGCCGAGCGCCTCGGCCGCCTCGGGCACCGACAGTCCGCCGAAGAAGCGAAGCTCCACGACGCGCACGAGGCGCTCGTTGAGCTGGCCGAGCCGCGCCAGCGCCTCCTCCAGCTCGAGGATCTGCTGGATCCGCGGCGACTCGACCGCGTGGTGGTCCTCGAGGTCGAGCGGAGCTTCGCCCGCGCCGCGCTTCGCCGCCATCCTCGCCCGCGCATGGTCGACGAGCACGTGGCGCATGGCCCTCGAGGCGATCGCCATGAAGTGGATGCGGTCGTTCAGGGCGCCCGCATCGCCGCCGGCGAGCCGCAGGTACGCCTCGTTCACGACGGCGGTGGTGCCGAGCGTGCCGGTGCGACGGCCGCGCAAGTGGAGGTGCGCGACGTGCCGGAGGTCCTCGTAGACGAGGGCGAAGAGGCGGTCCCACCCGTCCTGGCTGCCCCCCCGCACGCCCTCCAGAAGGCGGCGGATCTCCTCCGTCGAGGCCATGGCACTCCCGGATCGGGCGGAAAGGTGGCGCCTGCCAGCGTACCAGAGCCCCTCCGCGGGCGCGACCGGGCCGGCGGAGTGCCGCGGGTCCCTCGGGCGATGGCGGCGGTTTGGTCCCGAATCCGATCTCTCCTGCAGAACCCTAAGCCGCCCGCCATCCACGGCGGATCCGCGAAGGAGAGCCCCATGCATCCACGCCGCCTCGCCCTGCCGGTTCTCGCCCTCGCCTGCGCGCCGGCCGTCCCGACGGCCTTCGCCTTCCCCATCATCGACGACTTCGAGACCGGGTCGTTCCATCTCAGCATCTCCGTGCCTCCGTCGGTCTCCGGCTCGTATGCGGTCCCCAGCCCGTCGCACGCCTTCGCTCCGCTCCGGGAGGTCACGCTGGACCAGGACGGCGGCGGGGCCATCGCCGACGTGGCGCCGGGCACCCGGGTGGACGACGAGCTCGTGTTCCACACCGGCGCCGGCGGGAAGGTCACCCTGATCTACCAGCCCTCCGGGCCGATCGACCTCTCCGCGGGCGGACAGAACGACCGCATCGACGTGGACTTCGGGATCATCACCGCGGGCGGCACGCTCGGGGTCTCGCTGGGGGACGCCGGAGGCGGCGCGTACTCCACGTTCCCGCTCGCCCCCGGTCCGGGGAGCGGGGTCGTCAGCGTTCCCTTCGCGCCGTGGGTGGGCGTCGTGAACCTCTCGCAGATCACGAGCATCGTGCTCTGGGTCGAGCACTCCGACTTCGCCGACTACTCGATCCGGGACATCCGCGCGATGCGCAAGGACGCGGTCCCCATGACGTTCGACGTGCCGACGGCCGTCGTGATCGGGCCGCCGTACCCGAGCCAGCCGGTCCAGTTCACGCTGTCGGACGAGAATCCAGCCGGCACGCAGGAGATCCGCGTGCTCGACGCCGTGAAGACGGTGAGCGGCGCGGCGACGCACCTGGCGCTGCAGGGGGTGGACTCGGGCGGTGACACGGGCCCGGGCGAAGTAGGTGCGGTGAGCTGGTCCTGGAACGAGACGGGCCGGCCCTGGGCGGACAGCTCGTTCGACCTGCAGGTCGACGTGAACGCCGTCTCGGGTGTCAGCCCCGATCCGTTCTTGCCGGCGCTGCCGGTTCTGACCCCGACCTCCACCGGATTCCTGCTCACGTTCGACGTGCTCTATCAGGACGGCGCCGGGCCGGTGGTGATGACGTCGCGGCGGGAGATGGCGTTCGACGCCGGCCCGGGGCAGGCTCTGTCCTTCGCCGGCGCGATGGTCCACCCGCCGGCTCTCCGCGCGGCCGGACCGAGCACCGGCTTCCGCGTGACGTTCGACCTGATCGGCGGAGCCGCCGTGGACGAGGCCGAGCCGCTCTTCGAGACGCTGTGCACCGGCGACTGCGCGCCGGCGGCGCCGACTGCCGCACCCGTGGTCCTGCCGCTGCCCGGAGCGCAGGCGCTCCGCGCCATCCCCGCGGTCACCCGCGGCGGCACCGAGCTTCGCCTGGAGAGGCCGGCGGGTGCGGCCGGGCGCATCGAGCTGTTCGACGTGAGCGGACGGCTGCTGCGGCAGCTCGTGGTGCGGCGCGGAGCCGCCGTCGTTGCGTGGGACGGCCGCGTCGACGGCGGCGTTGCCGCGAGCGGCGTGTACTTCGCCCGCTTCACCGACGGATCGACCGCGTGCTCCACCCGAATCGTGAAGGTCCGCTGACCTCGAGGAGAACGAGATGAGCCCGGTTCGCCGCCGTCACCTGATCCTGCTGACGCTCACCGCCGCGGCCGGCGTGGCCGTACCGTCCGCCGCACAGATCATCGACGACTTCGAGGCGGGGAGCTTCGCCTTCGGCCCGGACAGTCTCGACTACATGCCGGTCGGACCCGGTCATGCGGTGAGCCCGGCCCGGGGCGTGACCACCTACGGGCAGACCTGGGCCACCCTGGCGAGCGGGCTCGGCGACGACGGCGTCGTCATGAACGGACCCGAAGGGTGGCAAGCAAACTTCGAATGGCGGCCGCCCCAGCCCGTCGACCTCACGCACGGAGACGCCTACGACCGGTTCATCGTCCGCATGACCGCGTCGGACTCCGTGTCCGTTCAGGTGTGCGTCGAGGAGGGTCCCGTCATCTGCGCGTCCTGGTCCGGCACCATCACGATCGGGAACGCGGATCCCGAGTTCCTGTTCGCGGACATGATCCAGTCGGATCTCGTCGACTTCCATCAGATCACCGCGGTCCGCTTCTGGTTCACCGACGTGGCCGCCGGCGGTCTCGGCAGCTACGCCACGGTGTGGAGCATCGACGTCGGGCGCTCCGCGTACGGACTCGCCAGCGTGGACGTGATCAACCAGCAGTTCTGCTGGTGTACGGGATGCCCGCCCGAGCTCTCCGTGATCGACGTCTCCTTCGGCAGCGCGCGCGGCGATCATCAGAAGTACGCCCGGATCGGCGCCATCGTCCCGGCGAACCCCGCTTTCAAGGTCATGGTGGACTCCTTCGACGACGGCGGTGCCGTGGGATCCTGGGGTCAGTCGCTCGGGAACGCCGTGTACTGGCAGAACACGCCGTACTCCACGTCCGCTTTCGAGTTCGTGACGGAGCTCGTCCAGACGGGCGTCAAGGTTCCTACGCTCGCGTCCGCGCCGGTGCTCACCGTCGTCGACGCGAAGACCATCGCCCTGCAGTACGTCGTCCGCGTGGACGACTCGAACAGCGGCGCGCTGCTCGGCAGCAGCGTCGAGACGGTCCTCTGGGACGTGTTCCCGGGACAGGGGCTCGAGTTCAAGGCCGTCTCGGTCACGCCGATCGAGCCGGCGCTTCGCGGAGGCGTGACGGGTGGCGCGAACCTCGGCTTCACGCTGGAGACCGACGGATCCGTCGACACGGCCCTGCCGCTGATGACGTCTCAGACGACCGCGGACTGGGCCCCGGGTATCGCGCCGACGGCCGCGGCGACGCTCGAGCGCGGGCGGCTGGCCGGCCTGACCGCGGCTCCCAGCGTCACCGCTGCAGGCACGAGGTTCGTGCTGGCCGAGCCCCGCACGCACTCCGGCTCTCTGTCCGTGTTCGACGTGACCGGGCGCATCGTGCGCCGTCTGAGCTTCGCCGCCGGAGCGAGCGCGGTGTCCTGGGACGGCTGCAACGACTCCGGCGCTGCGCTGCCCGCGGGCGTCTACTTTGCGGCGCTCCCGGAGGCCGGCGGGCCGCTGGCGACGAGGGTCACGCTCGTGAGGTGACGGTCATCCGTGAGGTGACGGTCATCCGCACCGCTTCCAGGCGATCCCCGGAAACCGGGTCCTCGCGGCATCGACGCCCTGCGGCAGCACCCCGAGCAGCACCCATCCTTCGCCCATGTCCGCCTGCCACACCGGGAGCCGGCCTTCCGCCGCCGTCCTGCGCAGCTCGCGGAGCAGCGGGTCCCCCTCGCGGAAGAGACTGTGCACCGCGTCGAACGCCCAGAGGTCGACGCCCTGCTCGCGCGCGTACTCGAGCGTGGCGCGGCGCTCGTGCGCGGTCAGCCGCTCAGCCGACCGCTCTCCGTGCCGCGCGACCTCCGCGTCGTTGAGCCCCAGCCGATCGAGGACGCGCAGCCCGCTCACGTACGGAATGACCCCCACGCTGTCGAGCGCGAAGTGCGCGTCCGCGGGCAGCATGCCGTCCTGCACGAGATGACGCAGTCTCTCCGCCTCGGGCAGCACCTTCGCCACGAACAGGCGATGCTCCTCCTGACGGATGCCGGTGAACGCGAGCGTCGTGCGGTCCAGCAGCCGGCGGTGCGCCGCGGCGATCTCCCGGAGACCCGGCAGCGCGAGGATCGGATCCCGGTCCGGATGCAGGAACACGCGCGCGTCCGGCAGCGCCGACTGTCCCCCGGGAAAGCGCGCCAGGTACCTCTCCGGGAACTGCACGTGCGACTGTCGCGGGATCACGACGAGCCCCGCGACCACGACCGCCGCGGCCACCGCGGCTCCGGAAGCGCCGACCCGGCCGGCCGGGAAGGCGCGGAGCCCCTCCGCGATCAGCAGGAAGGCGAACGGCAG
>JBQTGV010000184.1:0-5859 GCA_052390515.1 Candidatus Eiseniibacteriota bacterium
AGCACCATCGGCTTGGACTCCGGATCGCTCTGCAACTGGGCCAGGAGATTGCGCTCCCCGTCCGGATGGAGCGCTCCGTTCTCGATGCGGTTCGGCGTGCCCAGGTAAGGCTGGGGTTTGCCGATCCTGAGGTCCGAACCCTCGGGGATCACGTCGGCCAACCAAACGGCTCCCTCCAGGTCGACGTAGAGCATGTCGGTCGCCGACCACCACCCCCCCGCGAAGGAACCTTCCGTCGAGAGCTGCCACCTCCGTCCCGGACGGAGCAGCGACGTGATGTACACCTCGGGGCGGCCGGACTCGGCCGAGACGAAGCTCAGCCAGCGACCGTCCTTCGAGCCGCTCGCGCTGTTGGCCGCCTCCATCAAGAGGGAAGGAGTTCCGCCAGCCTCTTCCAGCGGCAGGATCCAGAGGTCCGGGCCCTGTGCGAAGACGAGCCGGCTTCCATCGGGCGTGACGAACTGCGGGAACTTGTCCCCCCCGGACTTCAGGATCAGTTCCTCGGAGTCCGGACCAGTCAGCGCCTTGCGGTAGAGGTCGAACCGTCCTCCGCGATTGGAAGCGAAGTAGAGCTGAGTGCCGTCGGCCGACCAGCAGGGTCCGTTGTCGTCCATCCGGTCGAAGGTGAAGCGGCCGCGCAGCTCCCGGGCCATGTCGTAGATCCAGATGTCCGTGCGGCCGGTGTCCGGATCCTGGATCGCGGCGGCCAGACGCGTTCCGTCGGGGGAGAAGGCCAGCGTCTCGAAGTTCCCCGGCTCTCCGAACCGTGCGCCCTCCGCGCCGGTCCGGTCGTACCAGACGAGGTCCATCTGCGCTTCCTGCTGATCCGTGTGATACACGAGCACACCGTTTCCCGAAGCGCTGAACGCGGCGTACGCCGCGCCGCCGATCAGCTCCACCGAGTCCGCGATCGGCACCGGATCGCCCCGCAGGGCCAGCCGTCCGAGATCGAAGGGCTGGGCGAACAAGGTCGTCTCCCGCACGAAGAGGAGGCGTCCGGAGGCGAAGAGCGCCTGGCCGGACCCGGCGATGACCTGCCTCGGCGCGTCCCCGTCGAGCGAGCCTACCAGGACGAGGCCGGCCTCGCGCTGGGCGGTGGCCGTCCGCGCGAAGTACAGGAAGCGCCGCCCGTCAGGAAGGAAGGAAGGGAAGCGATGACTCTGCTCCGACCGCGTGGAGTCGAGCTCGGTGACCTGGGTGGCCTCGCCGCCGGTGGCGGCGACGCGGAACAAAGGAGCGGCCGCCTCCCGAGCGAAGACGATCACGTCCTCCTCGTTCCAGGCGCCGCCCTTGCCGGTCAGGACATCGCAGATGGTCAGGGCCGGACCGCCCGCGGCGCTGATCCGCCGCATCTCCTCTTCGGCGAAGAAGCCGATGGTGCGCCCGTCGCCCGACCAGAAGGGATAGCAGAGGCTCGTCCCCTCGAGGAGCAGCCGCGGCGCGCCCGTGGCGAGCACGTGCACCCAGAGCGAGTCCCGCGTCCCCTCCGTGAGGAACGCGATCATCGTGCCGTCCGGCGAGAGGGCGGCCGGCCCCGGCTCGTAGCTGTTCAGGTCGAAGACCTTGTTCTCCGGCGGCAGGATGGACGCGCGCACGACCGGCGTGTCGCCGCCGGACTGGCGCAGCAGGGCGACGCCCAGCGCCACGGCGGCCGCCAGGAGCGGAACGGCGAGGACCCAGAGGAGACGTTCCCGCGAGCGGCGGCGCGCCGACACGACCGCGGGCACGCCCGCGCGCGCGCTCTCCTCCCCGATCCAGGAGAGCTCGGCCCCCACGTCGGCGGCGCTCTGCCAGCGCGCGTCGGGATCCTTCGCCAGGCAGCGGCGAATAGTACGGTCCAGCGCGGGCGGCGTCATCGGCTCGATGGAGGAGAGCGGCGGCGGATCCCGCTCCAGGATCGCGGCGATCAGCGAAGCGCGGCTCTTCGCCTCGAAGGCGGGGCGGCCGGCGGTCATCTCGTAGAGGACGGCGCCGAGGGCGAAGATGTCGCTGCGGGCGTCGGCGTCCTGTCCCTCGAGCTGCTCGGGTGCCATGTAGCGGAAAGTGCCGAGGATCGTGCCACGCTCGGTGAGCGGCTGGCTGCTCCTCGGCTCGCTGACCGCCGCGGTCACGGCCGGGACCACCGGAGTCTCCGCGAGCTTCGCCAGACCGAAGTCGAGCAGCTTGACCCCGTTCCGCGTCAGCATCACGTTGCTCGGCTTGAGATCCCGGTGGACGATGCCGCGGCGGTGCGCCGCGTCCAGCGCTCCCGCGATCTCGGTGCCGATGCGCAGCGCCTGCGCGAGCGGCAGCCGGTCCCGCAGGAGCCGGTCGGCCAGCGTCTCGCCCTCCAGGTGCTCCATGACGAGGAACTCGACGCCGTCCGCTTCGCCGACGTCGTGCAGCGTGCAGATGTGCGGGTGGGAGATGCTGGAGATGGCGCGCGCCTCCCGCTCGAATCGGGCGCGCGTCTCCGCGTTCCCGGAGAGGTGGCTTGGCAGCACCTTGATGGCGACGGAGCGGCCGAGGCGCGTGTCGGTCGCCTTCCAGACCTCGCCCATGCCGCCCTCGCCGATCTTGGCGACGATCTCGTAGTGGCCGAGCTTCTTGCCGAGCATGGGGGCCTCGATGCGTGAGGACGCGGGGCGATCCGGAGCGCGAGATTATCGCGGAAGCGGCGAATCCTGCTACCCTGAGCGACATGAGCAGGCTCTGCCGAGGGTGGTTCGCGCAGGCGTTCGTGTGCGCGCTCCTCGCCGCCGCCCCGAGTCATGCGTGGGACTGGGACGGCGCGGCGTGGGCGGACTACCGCGCGTTCCTCGGCCCCATCGACGCGGCGACGAAGGCGCGGCTGCAGGCCGTCGTGACGGCGGGAGCGGCCGCGGGCCGGATCGAAGGGCGAATGGGGCAGGTCGGCGATTCGATCACGGAGTCGTCGGCCTTCTTCCGCAACGCCGTCCTCAACGGCGTGACCTCCAACGGGACGCTGCACGACTACGCGCCGATCCGCTCCTGGCTGGCGTACTCCGGCACTCAGCCGGCCGACCCGAACTCCTTCTACCGGGACCACGGCAAGGGCGCGGCGTACGGGAACCTCGGTGGATGGGAGGTGGCCGAGGCGGTGGCGGCGGGACATCCCCCCGCCGGCATCGAGGTCGGCGACGGCGTCACCCCCGGCGAGTGGTCCTGGGCGATCGTCATGTTCGGGACGAACGACATCGACAACGGCGCGTGGGACGCGGCGTCGTGGAAGGAGGCGATGCGCGCGTTCGCGCAGGGCACCCTCGATCTCGGCGTCGTGCCCGTGCTCAGCACGATCCCGCCGGAGCTGGCCCACGCCGGCGACGGGCGCGTCGAGGCGGCGAACGCGGCGGTGATGGCGCTGGCGGGGGAGATGCGCGTGCCGTGGATCGACTTCCACGGACTCGTGCTGCAACACCAGCCGGTGAACTGGGTCGGCACGCTCATCTCGAACGACGGCACGCACCCGACGGCCGGCACAGGTGGGCGCGGCTTCTCGCAAACCGCGCAGACATTGACGGACGGTTACGCGCTGCGCACGAAGCTCGCGTTCGACGCGGCGGAGAAGCTCAGGGACATCGTGTTCGAGGACGGAGTGCCGGATCCGGGTGCGACCGCCGCGGGGCAGGCGGCGGGGCAGCAGGCGACGGCGGCCGGCGGCGTCGGCGCGCTCGGCATGACTGCGGCGCCGAACCCGTTCCGCGGGACGACGATGCTGAGCTTCGACCTGGCCGCGGGCGCCGCCGTACAGATCGACATCGTCGACGTGCGCGGACGGCGCGTCCGGTCGGCGCAAGCGCCGGCGTGGCTCGCGCCCGGGCGGCACGCGCGCGCGTGGGATGGCCGCGACGACGCGGGCCGGGCCGTCGCGGGGGGGATGTACTTCGCGGTGCTGCGCGGCGCCGGCCCGCCACGGTCGGGGCCGGTCGTCGTTGTTCGCTAGCGCCGCACCGCCGGTGCCGTCACCGCGCCGGCGAGTAGCGCTCCTTGACCGCACCCCACGGTGGTCCGGTCACGCCCTGACGACCGACTCCCGGATCCACGGCTCCAAATGGGCGAACTCGCACTCCCGCCGTTCCAGCAGACCGATCAGGCCTGCGTGAGCCACGTCCGGATCGACCTCGAGGCGCCACCCGTTCAGGCGCAGGAACACGTCCGTGGCGAAGAACGCGACCCGCTTGCTTCCGTCGACGAAGGGGTGGTTCATCAGGAGAGACTCGGACAGCGCGGCGGCCATCTCCACGAGATCGCGGTAGTAGCCGGTGCGCGGGCGATGCAGGACGCTCTCGAGCAGACCCAGATCTCGGACGCCGGGAGGTCCGCCGAAGCGGTCGAGAAGCGCTTGGTGGATGGCCAGGACCTCGTCGACGCTCAGGAAGAGCGTCCGGTCACTCGGCAAGGAGGCGGCCCAGCTTCTCGTTCTTCTGCACCGAGGCGTCCAGGTGCGACAGCACTTCCGGGCGGACCCGCCGCCGGCCCAGGTACTCGCGGATGGCGTCGGTGAGGAGTCCCGACACGTTCTGCCGGGACTCCGCCGCAAGGGCCTTGAGCTCCTCCCAGACCGACTTCTCGACCTTGGAGCTGATCTTGATGGCGGCCATGCGAGCACCTCCGAGCTGGACTTGACGTGTCAAGATACGTCCAGGCGCTCCCGCCAGTCAATGCGTGAGATCACGCAATGAGGCGGATCCAGGCCGTCGACGGCCTATGGCCAGGTGGTGCGCAGTGCCGCCTCGTTTGGAGCCCCCCCGACTGCTACCCTGCCCCCATGCCGACGACGAAACCCCGCCGCCGCGAGAAGCCCGGTATCCGGGGCCGGCTCAAGGCGCACGATCCCTTCGAGCTGATTCGCTGGCTCGCGCTGTCCCAGACCGATCCGCGGAAGGCGCTGGCCGAACTGGTGCAGAACAGCCTCGACGCGCAGGCGAAGACGATCCGCATCAGCCGCTACCGCGCGAAGGGCGTCGGTCATCTGCGCATCTTCGACGACGGCGAGGGCGTCATCCCCGAGATGGACCGGCCCGAGGCGCTGCGGTACATCGCCACGCACATCGGGCACAGCCGGAAGCGGCACCTCTCGCCGCAGGAGCGCTTCCAGCTCCTGACGCAGGGCCAGTACGGGATCGGACTGCTCGGCTTTTGGAGCCTCGGCGAGATGCTGGACATGCGCTCCGCAGTGCCGGGCCAGAAGCCGCACCGCCTGCTGCTCTTCCGTGACCAGGCGACCTTCCGCATCGAGCCGATCGCGGGAAGGCTGGCGCTCGACGAGCGCTGGACCGAGATCGTGGTGTCGAACGTGCACCCCGACGCGCAGCGGGTGCTCGTGGGGCGGCGCGCTGCGGAGTACCTGGCGGCGGAGCTGCGCGGGCAGTTGCTGGCGCGCGCGACGCAGGTCGTGATCGAGGACCGCATCTCGCGCGGGCGCGGGCAGAAGCGCATCGTGGTGAAGCCGCCGCAGTTCCTCGGCGAGCGTATCGCCGGTCTCGATTCCGTCGACGTGCCGGGACACCCGCCGGTCCGCGTGGAAGTCTACTGGTCCGGCGACGGCTCCGGCGCGGACGGCGCCGGCATCCGCGTCTACGCCGCCGGCACGCAGGCGGCGGAGGACTTCCGCGGGCTCGCTTCCCTCGGGCTCGACGGTCCGCCGTGGACGGACGCGCGGCTCTCCGGGTTCGTGGACTTTCCCGCGCTGCGCATCGCGCCGGGGAGCCGGCGAGGCGTCGTCGTGGACGAGGCGGCGGAGGAGTTAGCCGGAGCGCTAGGGGCGCTGGCACCGGTGCTCGAGGAGGCGCTGGCGGAGTTAGATGAGCGACGCGCCGCGGATCTGGAGAAAGGCATCATCCTCGAACTGCAGCGCGC
>JBQTGV010000185.1:0-6381 GCA_052390515.1 Candidatus Eiseniibacteriota bacterium
CAACAAGGTGCCGTTCTACGGCGCGGCGATCGTCTGTCTGGACGACGCCGGGGCGCGCGGGCTGCTGCCGCGCCTGAAGCGGCGGGTGATCACCTACGGCTTCGCCAGGGAGGCGGACGTGCGCGCCGTCGACCGGCGCCGGGAGGACGGGCGCTCCGTGTTCACGATCGCGGCGGGAGGGGAGGCGCTCGGCGAGGTTCGTCTGCTCGTGCCGGGGATCCACAACGTGTCCAACTCGCTGGCCGCGGCGTCCGTGGGGCTCGAGCTGGGCATCCCCTTCGACCGCATCCGCGAAGGGCTGGAGCAGTTCTCCGGCATCGCCCGGCGGCTGGAGATCCGCTCCGATGCCGACGACGTGCTGATCGTGGACGACTATGCGCACCATCCCACGGAGATCGCCGCGACGCTCTCCGCCGCGCGCGAGTGGCGGCCCGGCCGCCGGCTCGTGGCCGTGTTCCAGCCGCATCGCTACACGCGTACACGGGACCTCGGGGGGGAGTTCGGTCCGGCCCTGGCGAAGGCCGATCGCGTGGTGGTGACGTCGGTCTACGCGGCGGGCGAGGCGCCCATCGCCGGAGTGTCGTCGGCGGTGATTGCCGACGCGGCCCGCGCCGCCGGTCATGCGAACGTGTCTTCGGTCGACAGCTGGGAGGACGCGGTGGACCTGATCCTGCCCGAGACCCGTCCAGGGGACGTGGTGCTGACTCTCGGGGCGGGCGACGTGTGGAAGGCGGGTGATCTCCTCGCGGCGCGTCTGGCCGCGAGCAGAGCCGTCGTCCCGGCGAGGAGCTCCGGCGGGGCGGAATGAAGACGGTCGATTTCGCGGCGGACCTCGCTCAGATCGCGGGCCTCCAGGTGCGGACGGACGTCCCGCTCGGACGGCTGACCACGTTCAAGATCGGCGGCCCTGCGGCCGTGGTGGCGACGCCGTCCACGGTGGAGGCCCTGGCGAAGGCGCAGCGCTTCCTGCACGAAGCCGGCGCCCCGGTGCTCGTCATGGGCAACGGCTCGAACCTGCTCGTGGCCGATTCCGGCTTCGACGGCGTGGTGCTCCGGGTGGGCAACACGCTCTCCGGCATCGAGCTGGCCGGCCCCGACCGAGTGCGGGTCGGCGCCGGAACGATGTGGAACCGGCTGCTGCGCTTCGCCATGTCCGAAGGGTGGACCGGGCTGGAGTTCGGCGCCGGGATTCCGGGGACGCTCGGCGGCGCGGTGGCCACGAACGCGGGTACCCGCGGCGGCGAGACGTCCGGGGCGCTCGTGGCGGCCGACATCGTGACCGTGGAGGGCGAGGTCCGCACGCTGAGCAACGCCGACCTGCGCTTCCGCTACCGCAACTGCGAGCTACCGCTGGGCGCCGCGGTGGCGTCGACGCTCTTCGGCGTGCACCGGGAGGACCCGGCCAAGGTCACCGAGACGATCAAGCGCTACCAGGCCGAGCGGCGGCGGGATCAGCCGGAGCGCGAGCCTTCCGCGGGCTGCGTGTTCAAGAACCCACCCGGGACGTCGGCCGGCCGGCTGATCGACCAGGCGGGGCTCAAGGGAGAATTCGAGGGGGGTGCGATCGTGTCGCCGGTGCACGGCAACTTCATCATCAACCGGGGCGGCGCGACCGCGTCGGACGTGCTTCGCCTCGTCGAACGGATCCGCGAGCGGATCCGCCGGGATCACGCCATCGAGCTTGAGCTCGAGGTTCGCCTCGTGGGGCTGTCGTGAGGAGCCCGGCCCTCCTGCTGGCGTCGGCGCTGCTCGTGCTGGCCGGGGCGATCTTCGGCGTGCGCGCCGCCTGGAGAGCCCTGTCCGAACACCCCGCCTTCTCGGTCGGCTCGGTCAGCGTCCGCGGGGTCGCCGCGGTCTCCGCCGACGAGGTGATCCGCCGCGCCGGGATCCGCCCCGGCGATCCCTGGCTCGCGCTCGATGGGGAGGAGGCCGCCCGCCGGGTGCGTTCCCTCCACCGCGTCCACGACGCGAAGATCCGACGCCCCTGGATCGGACGCGTCCGCATCGACGTGCGCGAGTGCATCCCCGAGGCGAGGGTCGTCGTGCGCAACCGCGAGTACGGCCTCTGCGACCACCTTCGCATCATCCCGGCGGGCGGCGACGAGCGGCGGGGGCTCCCGCTCTTCCGCACGACCGGCAAGTTCGTGGACCCCGACGCGCTGGCCAAGGGGTTCGTCTATCTGGAGGAGCTGCGCGACGAGGGAGTGGGGGAGGACGAGGCGGTGGAGATCACGCTGGACGCGAAGGGCGGGGACCGGATCCGGCTACCCGGCCGCGGACTCACCGTGACCGTGGATGCCCCCGTTCCCCCGTCGGTCGCGGCGAAGAACGTGGCCGCGTTCCTGGAAACGCTGGACGAGAAGGGGGGAGCGCGCGGTACGCTGCGGTTGGTCTCGGAGACCACCGCCGTGTGGAGGGCCGCGGCGTAGGCGGGGAGGAGGTGCAGCGTGCCGTCGAACGACATCCTGGCCGCGCTCGATCTGGGCACGACTCACACGCGCGCCGTCGTCTGTGAGCCCACCGAGACGGGTCCCCTTCGAATCCTGGGTCTGGGCACGGCCGAGACCCGCGGGATCAAGAAGGGAGTGGTCGTCAACCTCGAGCGGACCATCCAGTCCATCGAGGAGGCCGTCCGCCGCGCCGAGACCGCCGCGGAGGTCGAGCTCGGCTCGGTGACCGTCGGCATCGCCGGCGACCACGTGAAGAGCATCAACAGCCGCGGTGTCATCGCGGTCCGCAACCCCGATCACGAGATCACCCGCGCGGACGTGGCCCGGGTGATCGAGGCGGCGCGGGCCATCGCCCTTCCCGGCGACCGCGAGATCATCCACGTGCTCCCGCAGGAGTTCACGGTCGACGACCAGAGCGGGATCCACGATCCGGTGGGCATGACCGGCGTGCGACTGGAGACCGAGGTCCACGTCATCACCGGAGCCAGCACGCCCCTCCAGAACCTGCTCAAGTGCGTCCGCCGGGCGGGCCTGGACGTCGAGGACGTCGTCCTGGACGCCGTGGCCTGCAGCTACTCGGTGCTGACCCAGGACGAGATGGAGCTGGGGGCGGTGCTCGTCGACATCGGCGGAGGCACGACCGACATCGCCGTCTTCGCCGACGGCGGGCTCAAGCACACCGCGGTCATCGGCGTGGGCGGGACGAACGTCACCAACGACATCGCCATCGGGCTGCGCACTCCGCTGGCCGCTGCCGAGGAGATCAAGCGCGCCCACGGATCGCTGCTGGCGGTGGCGAACGGCAACGAGGCGCTGGTCGTACCCGGGGTGAACGGCCGGCCGGAGCGGTCGGTGAGCCGGGAGATCCTGAACTCGATCGTCCGGCCGCGAATGGAGGAGATCCTCGCGCTGTCCTACCGCGAGGTGAAGAAGACCGACTACTGGGATCTCGTCGCCGCGGGGCTCGTGCTCACCGGCGGCGGTGGGCTGCTCGACGGGACGGTGGGACTCGCCGAGCATCTGTTCAACCTGCCGGCGAAGCACGGCATCCCGCGCGGCACGATCGGGTTCGAAGAGCAGATCGCGTCGCCGGAGTACGCCACGGTCGTGGGGCTCGCGCTGCACGCGAACCAGCAGCGCGACGAGGAGGGAGGCGGGCTCGGCGGCCGACAGCTGTTCGACCGCGTGGTGGGCACCGTTCGTCGCTGGGTCGCCGAATTCCACTAGGCAGCCGCGCGCCGAGGTGCTATTCAGCAAGACGGGTGGACGGGTGGACCCTCCCGGGTCCGAGACGTGTGGGGGATGTGACCAATGCCGATCGAGCTCGTCGAGGAGACGATGCGCCAGGCTGCGATCCGCGTGATCGGAGTCGGCGGAGCCGGCGGAAACGCCATCAACCGGATGATCGAAGGCGGCCTGTCCGGTTGCGATTTCATCGCCGCGAACACCGACCTGCAGGCGCTCGGCGCGAGCCGCGCGCCGATCCGCATCGGCCTCGGATCCGCAGTGACGCGGGGCCTCGGCTCGGGCGGTAACCCCGAAGTCGGGCGGCGCGCCATCGAGGAGAGCCGCCAGCAGATCTCGGACACGCTCGACGGGTCCGACATGATCTTCGTGACCGCCGGGATGGGCGGCGGCACGGGCACCGGCGCCGCACCGGTCGTCGCCCGAATCGCCAAGGAGATCGGCGCGCTGACCGTGGGCGTCGTCACCAAGCCCTTCGATTTCGAGGGGCGCGTGCGCGGACGCCAGGCCCGCGAGGGCCTTCAGGAGCTCAAGCAGCACGTCGACACGCTGATCGTCATTCCCAACCAGCGGCTGCTGTCCATCGTGCAGAAGGACACCAAGCTCACCGAGGCCTTCCGCCTGGCCGACGACGTCCTGCTGCAGGCCACCCGCGGCATCTCCGACCTGATCTCCGTGCCCGGCCTCGTCAACCTGGACTTCGCCGACGTGCGCACGGTCATGTCGAAGATGGGCGACGCGCTGATGGGTACCGGCTGCGGCCAGGGCGAGAACCGCGCCGCCGAGGCCGCCCGCCAAGCAGTCACGAGTCCGTTGCTGGAGGAGGTGTCCATCTCGGGGGCGAAGGGCGTGCTCGTGAACATCACCGGCGGCGACGACCTCACGCTCACCGACGTGAACGACGCGACCTCCATCATCTATGACGCCGCCGGGGAGGAGGCGAATCTCTTCTTCGGAGCGGTGATCGATCCGGAGTGCGCCGGCCGCGTGCTCGTCACGGTCATCGCCACCGGGATCGGCGAGAACGGCGCCCGCGAGATCCGCTCCGAGCCCATCGCCGTGGCGGAGACTCGCCACGTTCCGGCGTTCGCCGCCGTGAACCTGGATCGGCCGGCCTTCCGGCGCGGTGAGACCACCGGCGGGTCCGAGCCGGCCAAGCGGGTGATCCGCTCCTTCCTGGACGACGACCTGGAGACGCCGACGTTCCTCCGGAAGCAGATGGACTGACGCGCCCCGCGCTTGCCGGGCCGGCGTACGACGCCCAGAATGCGGCGGGATCTTCCGGAGCTGCCGCCCGTGGCCGACGCCGCCCTCGCCTCGCCCGTGACCCGCCTGCCCGGCGTCGGACCGAAGCGCGCCGAGCGCCTCGCGCGGCTGGGCATCGCCACGGTGGAGGATCTGCTACGCCGTGCTCCGCGGGACTACGAGCAGCGCGGGGACCTCGTCCCGGTGGCCGAAGCGAACGGCCGCCCGCGCGGGAGCTTCGCGGTGGTTCACGGACGCATCGCCTCGCGGGTGCTGCGCCGGCTCGGGCGCGGCCGCTCCATGCTGCGCGTGCGCCTCGCGGACGCTTCGGGCGAGATCCAGGCGATGTGGTTCAACGCGCCGTTCCTCGCGGAGGAACTGCCCGCAGGCGCCTGGGTCGCGCTGTCGGGACGGCTGTCTGAGTCCGGCGCTCTCGTGCAGCCGGAGATCGCCCGGGTGGCCGAAGGCGAGCCCATTCCGGCGAGGCTGACCGGCCTTCGCCCCGTCTACCCGCTCACCGACGGAGTGCCGGCGCGGTTCTACCGGGAGTGGGTCGGGGCGGCGCTGGCCGCCGCCGCGGACATCGCCGATCCGCTGCCGGAGGAGGTCCGCATCGCGGCAGGAGTGTTGCCGCTCCGGAGCGCGCTGCACGGGGCGCACCGGCCGGAGAGCCTCGGGGAGGCCCGCCGGGGCTGCGAGCGGCTCCTGATGGACGAGCTGCTGCCGCTGGAGCTGGCCGTGCGGCGTCGCGCCCGCGAACGCCTGCGCCGCCCCGCGCCTCGGCCGTCACTCGAAGGAGGCGGCGCAGACGCTTTCGCGGCAACGCTTTCCTTCGAGCTGTCGCCGTCGCAACGCGCTGCGGTCGAGGAGATCGCGGCGGACCTGGCCAGGCCTCATCCCATGTCCCGGCTGCTCGTCGGCGAGGTGGGCTCGGGGAAGACCGTCGTGGCACTGGCCGCGGCGGAGGAAGCGCGTTCCCGAGGCTGGCAGTGCGCACTGCTCGCCCCGACGGACATCCTGGCGCGCCAGCACTGGCGCACCGCCCGCGACGTGCTCGGCGCCCGCGTCGAGCTGCTGACCGGGACGCTCGATCCACGGGAGGCCGAGGAGACCAGGCGGCGCATCGCCGCGGGGGAGGCGGATCTCGTCGTCGGCACGCACGCGCTGCTGTCGGAGAGTACCCGCTTCCGCCGGCTGGGCCTCGTGGTGATCGACGAGCAGCACCGCTTCGGTGTCGAGCAGCGCGCCGCCCTGCTCCGGCGCGCCCGCACCCCCCATTGCCTCGTGCTCACGGCCACGCCCATCCCGCGCACGCTCGCGCTCCTGGCCTTCGCCGACTGCGACCTGTCCACGCTCGACCCCCTTCCGGCGGCCCGAGGGCCGGTGGACACGCGCCTGCTCTCCCCGCGCGAACGGGACACCGCCCTCGCCCGCGTGCGCG
>JBQTGV010000186.1:0-15790 GCA_052390515.1 Candidatus Eiseniibacteriota bacterium
CTGTCACGCCGGCCGCTTCGAGACGTCCATCGTGCTGGCGGAGAGCCCCGAGCTGGTGCGGGAGAGCCGCGCGTCCCTGGTCCCGAATCCGAGCTCGCTCTCGGGGGCCATCCGGAGCGGCCGGCGCACCTTCGAGGAGGCGGGAGGTCCGCGGGCGTACTTCGGGGATCCGGCGGCCGCCACGCCCGAGGAGGGGCGAGAGCGCATCGCCACGCTCGGCGCGATCCTGGAGGAGGCGGTCCTTGACGCCCTCCCGGATTTCCCCTGAACTCGGGCGGCATGACTCTCGAGGGACGGAACGCGGTCGTCACCGGCGGCGGCAGCGGCATCGGCGCGGCATGTGCGAGCGCGCTGGCCGCGGAGGGCGCACGCGTCCTGGTGTGCGCGCGGACGCGGGAGAGCGTGGAGCGCGTGGCGGCGGCGATCGGCGGGAAGGCGACGGCCACCCCGTGCGACGTGACCGATCCGGAGAGCGTGCGGGCCATGGCGCGCGTCGCGGCGGAGCGGCTGGGACGCGTGGACATCCTGATCAACAACGCCGGCGCGGGTCACAGCGCGCCGCTGGTCAAGGAGACGCTGGACGACTGGAACCGCATGCTCGCGGTGAACGCGACGAGCGCGTTCCTGTGCACGCGGGAGTTCCTGCCGCGCATGATCGAGGCCGGGTGGGGCCGCGTGGTGAACGTGGCGTCGGTCGCCGGGCTCAGCGGCGCGCGCTACATCGCCTCGTACGCGGCGGCGAAGCACGCCGTGATCGGGCTCACCCGATGCGCGGCGGCGGAGGCGGCCGCCTCCGGCGTCACGGTGAACGCGGTCTGTCCGGGATACGTGGACACCCCGATGACGGAGGCATCCCTGGCGCGGATCATGCAGAGGTCCGGGCTGTCCCGCGAGCAGGCGGGCGCCGCCATCCTCGAGAAGATGCCGCAGGGCCGCCTCGTCACCGCGGAGGAGGTCGCGTGCCAGGTGGTCTCCCTGTGCCGGGAGGGGAGCCGCGGCATCAACGGGCAGTGCGTCGTGATCGACGGCGGGGGGTTGCTCTCGTGAGCGAGGCCGTCGTCGGCTGCCCTTTCCGGGCGGAGCGCTAGCCGTGTGGGACGCGGTGAACCCGCCGTCGCTCCCGGAGCCGCGCGGCTTCGCCCACGGGATGCTCTCCCTCGAGGGTGGCCGCCTGCTGCTCGTCGCCGGGCAGACCGCGGCGGTCGGCGACCGTGCGACCGGCGACTTCGCCGCGCAGTTCGCGGCGGCGCTCGACCGTGTCCTCGTGGTCGTGCGAGCGGTCGGCGGCGGGCCGGAGCACGTCGGCCGCCTCACCGTGTACGTGACCGACCTCGCGCGGTACCGGGCCTGCCGCCGCGAGCTCGGCACGGTGTGGCGCGAGCGCTTCGGGACGCACTATCCGGCGATGGCGCTCGTCGAGGTGAAGGCATTGCTCGACGAGGGCACGCTCGTCGAGATGGAAGCCACGGCGGTCGTTCCCTGAGAGGAGACACCATGCGGTCCCCCAAGTCCTTCCTCTACGAGCACGACCGGGCGAGCTCGGTGGTCACCCTCACGCTGAATCGGCCGGAGCGGCTCAACGCGCTCACCTTCGAGGTGTACGCGGAGCTGCGTGACACCTTCGACGCGCTGGGAGACGAGGACGGCGTTCGCGCCGTGGTGCTGACCGGCGCGGGGCGCGCGTTCTGCTCCGGAGGCGACGTCGAGGACATCATCGGCGCGCTGCTCGGCCGGCGGTTCGAAGCCCTGCACGACTTCACGATGCTCACCTGCGACCTGATCCTCTCGATCCGCGCCTGCCCGCGCCCGGTCGTCGCGGCGCTCAACGGCACGGTGGCCGGGGCCGGCGCCGTCGTCGCCTCGGCCTGCGATTTCCGCATCGCGGCGGAGTCGGCGAAGATCGCGTTCCTGTTTCCGCGCGTCGGGCTCTCCGGCGCGGACATGGGCGCGTGCTGGCTGCTGCCGCGCCTCGTCGGGCTCGGCCACGCGACCGAGCTCTTGATGACCGGGGACTTCGTCGACGCGCGGCGCGCGGAGCGCATCGGGCTCTACACCCGCGTCGTCGCCGACGGAGAGGCCCTGCGCGAGGCACGCGCTCTGGCGGAGAAGCTCGCGCGGGGACCGGCCGCGGCGACCGCCGTCACCAAGGACATGCTGAATCGCGAGGCGTCGATGTCGCTGGAGAGCGCGCTCGGTGCGGAGGCGCGCGTGCAGGCCGCCCTCATGCAGGGGCCGGACTTCCAGGAAGCGTTCGAGGCGTTCCGGGCGAAGCGAGAGGCGAGGTTCCGCTGACCATGCCCGATCCCGGAACGGTGCGGGCGTTCCTCGAGGAGCGGCACGTCCAGCTCGCCGCGCGCGTGACCGAGTGGGTGCGGACGGAGATCGCTCCGCTCCCCGAACCGGCGGACGACGGCGAGGCTCGGGCGCAGGCGCGCTTCGTGCTCCATCTGCTGGGGTCCGCCGGCTGGCTCCGGCCGATCGAGGAGCGGGACGCACGCGCTTGCGGGCTGATCCGCGAGTCGCTGGCCGAAGCTTCGCCGCTCGCCGACGCGGTCTTCGCCCTGCAGGCGCTGGGGACGACGCCGCTGCTGCTCGCCGGCGCCGCCGGGCCGGCGAAGCGCTGGATCGACGCCGCGCTCGCCGGCGAAGCGATGGCGGCCTTCGCCATGACCGAGCCGGAGGCGGGCTCGGACGTGGCGGCCATGACGACGAGCGCACGGCTCGACGGCGACTCGTACGTGCTCGACGGCACGAAGACCCTGATCTCCAACGCCGGGCTCGCGGACTTCTACGTCGTGTTCGCCCAGTCCGAGCCGGCGAAGGGCAAGAAGGGCATCGTCGCGGTCGTCGTGCCGGCGGACTCACCGGGACTCCGCTTCGTGAAGGCGCAGATCCTGAGCGCGCCGCAC
Source organism: Candidatus Eiseniibacteriota bacterium (assembly GCA_052390515.1). Taxonomy (GTDB): domain Bacteria; phylum ARS69; class ARS69; order ARS69; family ARS69; genus JBQTGV01. Next base: position 2,910 of record JBQTGV010000186.1, read on the forward strand.
CCGCTGGGGGAGATCGCATTCTCGGATTGCCGGGTTCCCGCCGCGAACCGCCTCGGCGGCGAGGGTGCGGGCCTGCGCATCGGGCTGGCGACGCTCGACCGCCTGCGTGCCACGGTGGCTGCGTCGGCCTGCGGCATGGCCGGCCGCGCGCTCGACGAAGCCTGCGCCTGGGCGAAGGCCCGCCGCCAGTTCGGCAAGCTGCTCGCCGAGCACCAGCTCGTGCAGGCGAAGATCGCGCGGATGGCGACCGACCTCGCCGCGGCGCGGCTGCTCACCTACCACGCGCTCCGGGAGAAGGACCTGGGGGCGGAGCGCACCGGCATGGAGTCGGGGATGGCCAAGGCCTTCGCCACCGAGGCCGCGCAGCGCATCGTGGACGACGCTGTGCAGATCCTCGGCGGGCGCGGCGTGCTCGCGGAGCATCCCGTGGAGCGCCTGTACCGTGCGGTGCGTGCGCTGCGCATCTACGAGGGCACGACCGAGATCCAGCAGCTGATCATCGCCGGGCACCTGCTGGCGGACGCGAGCTGACCGTGCGCATCGTCAGCGTCGGCGGCGGGCCCGCGGGCCTCTGGTTCGCCATCCTGATGAAGCGGGCGGATGCGCGGCACGAGGTGCTCGTGCTGGAGCGCAACCGGCCGGACGACACCTTCGGGTTCGGCGTCGTCTTCTCCGACGCGACGCTGACGAACCTCGAGGCCGCCGATCCGCAGACGCTCGCAGCGATCCGGCGGAGCTTCTACCACTGGGACGACATCGACATCCACTTCGGCGGGCGCGTGCATTCGTCCACCGGGCACGGCTTCGCCGGCATCTCCCGTCTCCGTCTGCTCCAGATCCTGGACGCGCGCTGCCGGGAGCTCGGCGTCGAGATCCGCTACGTGAACGAGGTCCGCGATCTTCGCGAGTACGAAGGCGCCGATCTGATCCTCGGCGCCGACGGCGTCAACAGCACCGTGCGAACGCTCCTCGCGGATCGTTTCCGGCCGAGCACCGACCTGCGGCCGAACCAGTTCGTGTGGCTGGGTACGACGCGGCCGTTTCCGGCGTTCACCTTCTATTTCAAGGCGAACGCGCACGGCCTATGGCGGGTGCACGCCTACCAGTACGAGGAGCGCGGGCTCTCCACGTTCATCGTGGAGACGACCGACGAGGCGTTCCGCGCGTCCGGGCTCGCCGTCGACGACGAGAGCGCGACGATCGCGTTCTGCGAGGAGCTCTGCCGGGAGGAGCTCGGCGGCCACCGCCTGCTGGGTAACCGCTCGGTCTGGCGGAACTTCCCGACGGTGACGAACGAGGTCTGGAGCCACGGCAACGTCGTGCTGATCGGCGACGCCGCGCACACCGCGCACTTCTCGGTCGGCTCGGGAACGAAGCTGGCCATGGAGGACGCGATCGCGCTGGCGGAGGCGCTCGGCAGCGAGCCCGACGTGGGGCGGGCGCTGCGCCGCTACGAAGAGCGGCGCCGGCCCGACGTGGAGAGCCTGCAACGTGCCGCGCAGGCGTCCCTCGCCTGGTTCGAGAACACAGAGCGCTACGTCCGCTCCGAGCCGATCCAGTTCGGCTTCAACCTGCTGACCCGCAGCCTGCGCATCACCCACCAGGACCTTCGCGTCCGGGATCCGGCGTACGTCGACCGCGTGGACTCGTGGTTCGCGGCGAGGGCGGCGGAGCAGATCGGCGCTCCTGCGCCCGGCGGCGGGCCGATCCCGCCTCCGATGTTCACGCCGTTCCGCCTGCGCGGCCTGACGCTCGCGAACCGGGTCGTCGTGTCGGCCATGTGCCAGTACCGGGCCGAAGACGGAACGCCGAACGACTGGCACCTCGTGCACCTCGGCAGCCGCGCGGTCGGCGGGGCCGGCCTCGTCATGACGGAGATGACCGACGTGAGCGAGGACGCACGCATTTCCCCGGGGTGCACCGGCATGTACACGTCCGAGCACGTGGCCGCCTGGCGCCGCATCGTGGACTTCGTGCACGCCGAGAGCGGGGCGAAGATCGGAATCCAGCTCGGGCACGCCGGCCGCAAGGGCGCGACGAAGCTCGCCTGGGAGGGCGCGGACGAGCCGCTCCCGGACGGCGGCTGGCCGCTGCTGTCCGCGTCGGCGCTGGCTTGGCGCGAGGCGAACCGGATCCCCAAGGAGATGGATGCGGACGACATGCGCCGCGTGACGCGGGACTTCGTGCAAGCCGCGCGCATGTCCGTGGACGCGGGATTCGATCTGTTGGAGATCCACTTCGCCCACGGCTACCTGCTGGCCGGCTTCGTCTCCCCGCTCACCAACCTACGGCGGGACGAGTACGGCGGGACGCTCTCGAACCGCCTGCGCTTCCCGCTGGAGGTGCTGGACGCGGTGCGGGCCGCGTGGCCGGCCGGGAAGCCGGTCTCGGTGCGCATCTCCGCGGTGGACTGGGCGCCCGGTGGAACGACGCCCGACGATGCGGTGGAGATCGCCCGGATGCTGAAGGAGCACGGCTGCGATCTGGTCGACGTCTCCGCGGGCCAGACCGTACCGCACCAGAAGCCTCGCTACGGGCGGCAGTTCCAGACGCCCTTCGCCGACCGCATCCGGCACGAGGCCGGCGTGGCCACGATGGCGGTCGGCAACATCTCCTCGTACATGGACGTGAACACGATCCTCGCGGCGGGGCGCGCGGACCTGTGCGCGCTGGCGCGCGCGCACCTGTGGGATCCGTACTGGACGCGGAACGCCGCGCAGAAGCTGGGTTGGCCGCTGGCGTGGCCGGCTCCCTACACGAGTTTGGCGAACTACACGCCGCGGTTCGAGTAGACCGACTCGGCCAGGGACTCCACGCGCGGCGCGTCCGCGAGCAGCGCGGCGCAACGCTCGCGCACGCCGTCGAGCTTCACGCGGCTCAGGAACGCGGAGTAGGCGAGGTAGGCCAACATCCAGCGCAGGTCCTTCGCCCAGGGGGGGAGGAAGAGCGGCGGGCAGCACAGCCCCTCGGCCGCGAGCAGGCACAGCGCCGGCAGGTCCTCGAGGTCCAGCTTCCCGCAGAACAGGAGGCGAAGGCAGTCGGCCCGGCCCTGCACGACGACGGCGCGCAGGAAGTTGTGCACGCGCAGCAGGCCGTCGAGGTACACGACGTCCTTCGTGAAGGGAGCGCCGCCCTCCAGCACCCCGCCGCGGAACACGCGCCGTGCGCTCTCGAAGGCCTGGGCAGGCTCGGCGCCGCGGTCCTGGAAGAAGCGGAACAATTCGAGGAAGTTCGCGCCCTCGGCGGCCATCTGGATCGCGCGGACGCGACCGGCGAGCCGCGAGAGGCGGTCCAGGTCCATCGAGCCGCTCACGAACTCGGCGAAGACGGCGAGTCCCTCCTGCGTGCGCGTCGTCCCGGCGTGACCGGCGGCGAGGATGGGCAGGTCGAGCTGCGCGCGCCCGTTGAGCGACGTGCCGACGTGCACGTACGCCTCGTGGTGGATGAGCTGGTCGACGTCCTTGTCGGTGAAGCTCGCGGTGCGGCGGATGCGGATCGCGCGGGGGCCGGCGAGCGCGTTGGCCGACAGCTCGTCGACCAGGACCACGTCCGGCGCGAGCGGGCCGAAGTGCGCGACGACGGCCTCGCGCATGCGCTCCGCCACGGCCGAAGCGAGATGGCAGGCCGCGGGCGGCGCGCCGAGATCCAGCCCGTCGAGCCCGGCCAGGACCTCTTCCAGCTGATCGGCCAGGGCGAGCGCGGTGGTGGACTCGCCGGCCAGCGCCTCGGCAGGCGTTCCGTAGAGGCTCCGCGAGCACGCGAAGAACTCCGGCGTTCCTGCGGCGGCCAGCATGCGCGCGGACGTCTCGATCGCGTCGGCCTGCCGCGCGAGCCAGCGGTCCACCGGACCCTCGCCGCGGATCTCGCGGCGCGCCTCGGAGAGCGCGGCGAAGGTCGGGTCGACGTCGAACCGCGGATAGGTGACGACCGGGAGCCGCGTGCCCTGCGCGGCGAGGAAGCGCTCGCGCACGTCGTTGCCCCACGACAGGTAGGACAGGATCCGGACGGGACTCTCCGCACGGCGCAAGGCGAGTGCCACGCGGCGGATGCGGTCGCGCTCGGTCGGCGGGAAGGTCACGGGAGGCTCGGTCCGGCGTGGGGGCGCTGGCTACGTCTTCGTTTCGACCCGAGCCGCGACCGACTTGAACGCCGGCGTCCGCGACCGCGGATCGACGTTCGCCGGGACGAGCACGTTCGCCTCCGGGTAGTACATGGCGAGGCTGCCGGGGCGGATGTCCACGACCGCGACACGCACGCGTGCGCGCCCGGTCTCGGTCGCCACGGTCACGGGGTCGCCTTCGCTCAGGCCGAGCCGCCGCGCGTCGTCGCCCGACATCATGACCACGTCTCGGCGCTTGTTTCCACGGTAGAGATCCTCCTCTTCGTAGACGACGGTGTTGAACTGTCCTTCGGACCGCAGCGTGGTGAGGCGGAACTCGCCGGGCGCGGGGGCGAAGTCCGGGAGCGGCGTGCGGTGGAAGCGGGCGCGTCCGTCGGGCGTGGCGAAGCGCGGCTCGTGGAACGTCCGTCCGGCGATGCAGAACTCGCCGCCGCCCGAGTCGATGCGCGCCATCGCCTCGAAGCCGGGAACCGTCCGCGCGATCGCCCGGCGGAGTTCGCCGTGCGAGCGCAGAGCCGCCCAGTCGAAGCGACCCGGAGGCAGGATCCGCTCGGCCAGCCCGGCGATGATCTCGACCTCGGAACGCATCTCGCCCTGGGCCGGCCGCGCGCCGCCGGAGGAGAGCCGCACGAAGTTGAACATGGACTCCTGCGTCGTCGCCTCCTGCTCCTCGTCGCGGGCGAGCACCGGGACGATGACCGCGGCGCGTCCGCGGCCGTGGACGTGCCCGGCGTTCAGCTTCGTGGTCATCGAGAACGAGAACGGGATGCGGCGGAGCGCCCGGCTAGCCCAGACGGAGTCCGGGTTGCTGGCCCACAGGTTCCCGCCGAGGAGCACGGACGCGCGCACCCGCCCCCCGTCGGCCGCCAGCATCGAGGCGAAGGTGTCGTCGCCGCCGCCCTCCGGGACACGGATGGCGAAGATCTCCTCCAGGCGCCGCGCGAACTCCGCGCGGAGCTTCGGCGTCACACCGACGGAGCCGACGCCCTGCACGTTGGAGTGGCCGCGGATGGGAAGAAGACCGGCGCCGGGCCGACCGAGCCATCCGCGCGCCAGCGCGACGTTCGCCAGAGCGAGCACGTTGTCCACCCCGTGCCGGTGGTGGGTCAGGCCCATCGCCCAGGCGAGGATCCCCTTCCCGGCTCCGGCGATGCGGCGGACGGCGGCGTCCACGGCGTCTCGCGGGACACCGGACCGGGCGACGAGATCGTCCCAGGAAGCTTCGAGCGCGTCGCGGCGGACCGCGTCGAAGCCCGCCGTGTGCGCGGCGACGAACTTCTCGTCGACGGCGCCGGCCTCGATGACGCCCTTGAGCAGCGCATGGAACAGCGCGACGTCGCCTCCGACGTGCGGCTGCAGGTAGAGCTCGGCCACCTTCGAGCCGAAGAGGAGACTTCGCGGATCGGAAGGGACGCGGAAGCGCTGCAGCCCGAGCTCGCGCACGGGATTCACCACGATGACGGACCCGCCGCGCCGGCGGAGCCGCACCAGTTCGGTGATCAGCCTCGGGTGGTTGCTCGCGGGATTCGCCCCGGCGAGCAGCACGAGATCGGTCTTCGCCAGATCCTCGAGCACCAGGGACGCCGTGCCCGAACCGTAGACGTCGGCCAGCGCGACTCCGGAAGCGGCGTGGCAGTAGTACGAGCAGTTGTGGATGTGGCGGCAGCCCCAGGCCCGCGCCACGAGCTGCAAGAGGAACGCGGCCTCGTTGCTGGAGCGGCCGGAGGCGTAGAAGAAGGCCTCGTCCGGCGGCGTGTCGCGGAGCGCGGCGGCGGTGCGCTCCATCGCCTCGTCCCAGCCGATGCGGCGGAACCGGTCGTCGCCCTCGCCGGCCAACACCGGGAAGGCTAGGCGTCCCGCGCGCTCGAACTCCGCCGAGGTCATGCGCTCCATCGCGGCGATCGGCGTGGACGCGAACCAGGACTCGGTGACCGCGGCGGCCATGTCGCCGGCCTGTGCCTGCACCGACTTCTTGCAGACCTCGGGAAAGCGGCCGGCCTCGTTGGCCATGCCGCCACGCTCGCCGCCCATGCCGAGCGCGCACGTCTTGCACGCGTTGCGGGAGCGCAGCCTTCGCCAGAGCGGGAGCAGTCCGCCGGCTTCGCGTCCCTTCTGCAGGACATAGCGGATCGAGGCCAGCCCGCCGCCGGCGTCGACGCGGGGGTTGGCCATTATGACAGCCTGACGCTTCGTCTCGGCGACGAGCATCGACGAGGGCCTCGCTCAACCTCGCTCGCCGTCCTGGCTCGCTCGGATCGACGACGCCGGCTTGCGCCGTCCGTGGCTTCAGCGCGGCGGCGACGACGCTCGGCCCTCGTCGCCGCTCTGCCGAGACGCGGCGCCAGGCCGACGCTCAGCAAACCGCGGCAACCGGGGCGTCCTCGTCGTGCACCGAGGCGAAGGCGCCGGAGACCCGCTCCTCTTCGAGGCGGTCGAAGTACTCGTCGGCGAGCGCGGTCGCCTCGCTCACCGAGGCGGAGTGGAAGATGCGCTCGCGCAGGCGCGCACCGTAGGGCAGGCCGCGCGTGAAGTAGCCCGTGGTCTTCTTGATGCGGCCGAGCGTCGCGCGTTCGAGGCGGGCCGCGTCGTCCGTCTCGACCGATCCCTCGAGCTGCCGGAAGTAGCCGAGCAGAACGGTGCGTCGTTCCGCGAGCGTCGGCTCGTGGACGGCACGTCCGGCGAGCGCCTCGCCGATCTGGCGGATGAGCCACGGATTGCGCAAGATGCCGCGGCCCACCATCACGCCGTCCGCGCCGGACGCCTGCAGCGCGCGCCTCGCGTCGTCGACGGTCAGGATGTCGCCGTTGACCAGCACGGGGACGTCGACGGCGCGCTTCACCCGCCCGACGAACTCCCAGTCCGCACTTCCCGTGTAGAGATCGCAGCGGGTGCGGCCGTGCACCGTGATCATGCGCGCGCCCGCGCCCGCGGCGAGCTTCGCCACTTCCGGCGCGTTGCGGTTGGCCGCGTCCCAGCCGGTGCGCATCTTCACGGTGAAGGGCACGCGTCCCGCGGTCGCGCCGGCCACTGCGGCGAAGATGTCCCGCGCCCGGTCGGGCTCGCGCAGCAGCGCGGAGCCGGCGCACCCGGAAGTGACCTTCTTCGACGGGCAGCCCAGGTTGATGTCCACGACGTCGGCGCCCAGGTCGATGCAGCACCGGGCGGCGTCGCCCATGCGAACCGGATCCCGGCCGTAGATCTGGATGGAGACCGGATGCTCGTCGGGGTCGAGCTCGGCCATCTTCCATGCCCTGGCCACGTTGCGGGTCATCGCCTCGGAGCTCACGAACTCGGTCACGGTGAGCCCGCAGCCGCCGAGACCCCGGATCAAGCGGCGGAAGCCACGGTCGGTGATGCCCTCCATGGGGGCGAGCACCGCCGGGGGATCGATGAGAACGGGGCCGATTCGGAAGCTCATGGGGGACAGGGTACCCGCTGACCGAGCCGCTCGCCAGGGGCGGTCGGCGGTCGCCGTCCCCGCGGCCTCCACGCGGCCGTCGTCGGCCAGGACCGGCCGGCGGGCGCTCGGGCGGCCCCGGGGACGCCGGCTCAGCCGGCCGGCGCGGCGGCGGGCTTCGTCGCCACGATGCAGTGCGCGATTCCCCAGGTGAGACGCGTCGGGACGACCGGAGCGAAGCCGACCGAGGAGAGCAGATCGACGAACTCCGAGGGCGTGAGGAATCCCTTCGTGCTGTGTCGCAAGTACGTGTACGCGGACGGGCTGCGTGAGATCCAGCTCCCGATGCGGGGGAGGGCGTGATCGAGGTAGGCGGAGAGCACCGGAGTCTCCTTCCTCCGGAAGAACTCCACCACGACGAGCCTACCGCCGCCGGCGAGCAGCCGGTACGCCTCGCGGAGACCTTTCTCCGGATCGGCGAAGTTGCGGACCCCGAAGCCCGCGGAGACGACGTCGAACGCCGCGTCCGGCTCGGGCACGCGCAGCGCGTCGCCTTCCCGGAAGCTGACGCGGCCGGCGAGTCCCTTCGCCGCCGCCTTCTCTCGGGCCAGCCGGATCATCTCCGGGCTCAGGTCCAGCCCCAGGACTTCGCCCCGGAAGCCCGCCGCGCGCGCGAACTCGAAAGCCAGGTCGCCGGTCCCGGTGGCGAGGTCGAGAATGCGCTTCGCCTCTTCGGGTCGCGCCGAACGGACCGCGGTCCGCCGCCACGAACGATCGAGGCCGGCCGAAAGCACGTGGTTCAGCAGGTCGTAGCGCGGGGCGACCTGCGAGAACATGGAAGCGATCCGTTCCGGATCGCGTTCGAGCAGCAGCGGATCGAGGTATTGCTTCACAGGCCGCCGAGTGTGCCAGAGGCATCCGTCTCGGGGCAAGCGCGGCGTTCGGCGCGCGGCTGGTCGCGCGAACGAACCCGCGCAGACGCGGGGGCCGAGTCTTTCTCGGAAGCGGGACTTCGCGTAGCATGTCGCGCCATGCCCGTGCCGAGCCCCTTTCACCCGCGCACCTCCCAGCTCTGCACGAGCTACCGCTGGAAGGACTGGGCCGGCTACGCCGCAGTCTGCGCGTACGACGTCTACCACGAGCGCGAGTACTTCGCGTTCCGCCACACCGCCGGCCTGATCGACGTGACCCCGCTCTTCAAGTACGAGGTGACCGGGAAGGACGCCGGGGCCTTCCTGTCGCGCGTGATGGTGCGGGACGCGGCGAAGATGAAGCGGGGTGTCGTGGCCTACTGCTGCTGGTGCGACGACGCGGGCAAGGTCATCGACGACGGGACCGTCTGGCGCCTGGGCGAGACGCACTACCGGGTGACTTCGGCGGAGCCCTCGCTCGCCTGGCTCGCGCGCAACGCGCGCGGCCTGGACGTGACCCTCGAGGACTCCACCGCGCGCATCGCCACGCTCTCCCTGCAGGGGCCGACCTCGCGCGAGATCCTGCGCCGCGCCTGCGACGCGCCGGTGGACGCGCTCAAGTACTTCCGGCTGGCGGAGGCGCGCTTCGACGGCTTCTCCGGCACGGTCACGCGCACGGGCTACAGCGGTGACCTCGGCTACGAGATCTGGGTGGACGCGCGCGACGCCGTTCGCCTCTGGGACGTGCTGGCCGACGCCGGGAAGGACCTCGGGATGCAGCCCGCGGGGCTCGACGCGTACGACATGGTGCGCATCGAGGCGGGCTACGTGATGAACGGCGTGGACTACTACAGCGCGAACCACTGCCTGATCGAGTCGCGCAAGTCCACGCCGTACGAGCTGGATCTCGGATGGACGGTGAAGCTGGACCGCGATGCGTTCAACGGACAGGCGGCGCTGCGCGCCGAGAAGCAGCGCGGGCCCTCGCGGTGCTTCGTGGGGCTCGAGGTGGACTGGGACGAGACGGAGCGGCTCTTCGCGGCTCTGGGGCTTCCACCGGAGATCGCCAGCCGCGCCTGGCGCGACCCGCGGCCGGTCTACGACGCCGAGGGTCGCCAGGTCGGGCAGGCCACGAGCGGCAGCTGGTCGCCGCTGCTCAAGAAGAACCTCGCGCTCGCCACCGTGCGCGCTCCCTGGGCCGAGGTCGGCCGGGAGCTGCGCATGGAAGTCACCGTCGAGTACGTTCGCCGCTCCGTGAAGGCCACCGTGAGGCAGAAGCCGTTCTTCGACCCCGAGCGAAAGAAGGCGTGATGACCTGGGACGCGATCGTCGTCGGCGGCGGGCACAACGGGCTGGTCTGCGCCGCGTATCTCGCGAAGGCGGGGCGCAAGGTGCTCGTTCTCGAACGCCGGCACGTCCTGGGGGGTGCCGCCGTCTCCGAGGAGCTGCATCCCGGCTTCACGTTCTCGGTCTGCTCGTACGTGGTGAGCCTCTTCCGGCCGCACATCATCCGCGAGCTGGAGCTCACCCGGCACGGGATGGAGCTCATCCCCCTGGAATGCTCGTTCCTGCCGCTTCCCGGCGGGGACTCGCTCTGCCGCTGGGCGGACCCGCAGCGCACGCGCCGGGAGGTGTCGCGCTTCTCCGAGCGGGACGCGGAGACGCTGTCGGAGTTCTCCCTGGCGATGACGCGTATGGCGCACTTCGCCAAGAACCTCATCGACGCGCCTGCGCCCGATCCCGCTTCACTCGACCCGCGGGAACTGGCGAGGCTGCTTCGCCTGGGCCGGATGCTGGGGCAGCTCGATCCGGATCTCCGCTACCTCAATCTGCAGCTCGGCACGATGAGCGCCGTCGACTTTCTCGACCTGTGGTTCGAGTCCGACGTGCTGAAGGCGCCCATGTCGGTCAGCGGGATCATCGGGACGTTTCTCGGTGTGCGTTCGCCGGGCACGGCCTACGTGCTGCTGCACCACTACATGGGCGAGATCGACGGGGCGTTCCGTTCCTGGGGGTTCTCGAAAGGAGGCACCGGCCGGGTGAGCCAGGCCATCGCCTCGGCCGCGCGCGCCTTCGGCGCCGAGATCCGCACCGACGCGCCCGTGGCGCGCGCTCTGGTGAGGAACGGGACGGCGGAGGGCGTCGTGCTGCAGAACGGCGACGAGCTGCGCGCGAAGGTTGTGGTCTCGGCCCTCGACCCCCACCGCACGTTCTTCCGTCTCGTGGGCGAGGAGCATCTCGACCCGGAGTTCACGGCGAAGATCCGACGATACAAGCTCCGCGGGAGCTCAGGCAAGGTGAACCTGGCCGTGGACCGCTTGCCGCGCTTCACCGGGAACCGCGAAGGCAACCATCATCTGCGCGGCGACATCGCCATAGCGCCGAGCATCGAGTACCTGGAGCGCGCCTACGACGACGCGAAGTACGGGGAGTTCTCGCGGCGGCCTTATATAAATGTGGTGATCCCGTCGCTGCTGGACTCGACGGTCGCGCCGCCGGGGCAGCACGTCATCTCCTGTTTCGTGCAATACGCGCCGTATCGCCGGAACGGCGGCCCGGAGACCTGGCCGGAGCACCGCGAGGAGTTCGGCGATACGGTCGTCGACACGCTCGCCGAGTACTGCCCGGGTCTGAAGGAGTCCATCCTGTTCCGGCAGGTGCTGACCCCCTGGGATCTCGAGCAGGAATTCGGTCTCACCGAGGGGAACATCTTCCATGGGGAGCTCTCGCCGGAGCAGCTTCTCTTCCAGCGTCCCGCCGCGGGGTGGGCGCGGTACCGCACGCCGGTGCGCAATCTATGGATGTGCGCGAGCGGGACGCACCCGGGCGGCGGGGTCATGGGAGCGCCCGGCGAGCTGGCTGCGAAGACCATGCTGCGGAGGCGCGCACTGTGAGCCGTCCCGACGTCCTCGTGATCGGCGCGGGCGTCAACGGGCTCGTCTGCGCGGCGTCGCTGGCGAAGGCCGGCCGGCGCGTCGTGCTGCTGGAGAGATCCGCTCACGCGGGTGGCCTCGCCGCGGGCGGCGAGTTCCATCCGGGATACCGTTCCGCGGGGATGCACCATGACACGAGCGCTCTCCGCGGGGAGATCGTCCGCGCCCTGGAGCTCGAGAAACACGGGCTGGAGCTGGCTCCCGGTCCGGGTCCGGTACTCGTTCCCGAGCCGGACGGCCCCGGATTCCTCCTGCATCACGAAGCGGACGAGACGGCGAAGGACCTCGCGGGGCGCTCGGGTCGGGACGCCGAGGCCTTCGCCTCGTACCGCGCCTTCTTCGAGCGGATCCGGCCCTGGGCCGACCGCCTCTTCCGCGAGCCTCCGCCCGATCTGCTGGGCGGCGGCGACGGCACGCGCATCGCGCGGGAGGGCTGGGCGCTCCGCCGCCTCGGCGCCGACCTCATGCTGGAGCTCCTGCGCATCGGCCCGATGTGCGTCGCCGACTGGCTCGACGAGCGCTTCGCCTCGCCGCTCCTGAAGGGCGCGCTCGCCGTTCCGGCCGTGTCCGGCTCGTTCGTCGGGCCGTGGTCGCCGGGCACGCAGGCGAACCTCGTGCTGCACGAGTGCTCCGTGGCCCGCCCCCCGCGACGCGGGGCGCAGGCGCTGGTCGACGCTCTCGTGGCGGCGGCCCGCGCGTCCGGCGTCGAGCTGCGCTTCGGGGCGTGCGTCGAGCGCATCCGCGTCGGCGCCGGCGGCGTGGTGGGCGTGCTGCTGCGCGGGGGAGAGACGGTCGATGCGCGGATCGTGGCGGCGTCCTGCGACCCGAAGACGGCGCTGCTGCGTCTCGTCGAGCCCGGACGCCTGCCGCTCCAGGCCGAGAGCCGCCTCGCCGCGTACCGCGCGAACGGAACGACGGCGAAGGTGAACCTCGCCCTCTCCGGCGAGCTCGGATTCGCCTCCCGTCCGGACCTTGCCGTCGAATCCGCGCGCATCGCCGGAACTCTCGACGACCTGGAGCGCGCCTTCGATCCGATCAAGTACGGCCGCTTCGCGGAGTCCCCGGCGCTCGACGTGTGGGTGCCGACGCGGGCGAACCCCAGCTGGGCGCCGAACGGCCATCACGTCGTCTCCATCCTCGTGCACTTCGCGCCGCTCCGCCTCGAGGGCGGGTGGGACGACGCCTCCCGCCACCGCCTGGGGGACGCCGTCGTCTCCTCGCTCGCGCGGTACGCGCCCGGGCTGCCGGGGCGCATCGTCGCCCGCGAGGTGCTCGCGCCGCCCGACATCGAGAGCCGCTGGGGTACCGCGGGCGGCCACGTCCACCACGGCGACCACACGCTCGATCAGCTCCTGATCCGCCCCGTTCCGGAGTGCGCGCGCTATGCGACGCCCATCCCCGGGCTGTTCCTCGCGGGGCGGGGGTCTCACCCCGGCGTGGGCATGAGCGGGGCCCCCGGGGCCATCGCCGCCCGGGTCATGCTGGCCCGACGCTGAAACCAGATGTGGCAATCAGCTACA
>JBQTGV010000187.1:0-35264 GCA_052390515.1 Candidatus Eiseniibacteriota bacterium
GCCGCTGTACGTGTCCAACGAATGCGTGGAGACGTGCACGTATTGCAGCTTCTCGCGGCCCAACCCGATCGAGCGGCGCACGCTCTCCCCGGAAGAGGCCGTGGACGAGGCGCGCATCCTGCAGCGCCGCGGGTTCCGTCACCTGCTGCTCGTCTCCGGGGAACACCCGCGCAACGTTTCGCCCGAGTACCTCGAGCGCGTGATCCGGGCGCTGGCCGGGGAGGTTCCGAGCCTTTCGGTCGAGGTGCAGCCGCAGACGTCGGAGGTCTACGCCAGGTGGAGCGCGGCCGGCGCGGAGGGCCTCGTCGTCTACCAGGAGACGTACGACCGGGCGGCTTACGCGGCCGCGCACCTCGCCGGGAAGAAACGGGACTTCGGCTGGAGGCTGGACACGCCCGACCGCGGAGCGCTCGGCGGGATGAAGCGTCTCGGTATCGGCGCTCTCTTCGGGCTGGCCGACTGGCGCCTCGAGGCCGTGCACCTCGCCCTGCACGCTCGCTACCTGATGCACCGGTACTGGAAGACGTTCGTGTCCGTCTCGTTTCCGCGTCTCCGTCCGGCGGCCTTCGCGCAGCCGCCGCTCCATCCCGTCGGCGACCGCGACCTCGTCCGGGTGATCTGCGCGCTGCGGCTCCTGCTTCCGGATGCCGGACTCGTGCTGTCGACCCGGGAGCGGCCCGCGTTCCGCGATGCCATGCTGGGCATCGGGATCACGCAGATGAGCGCCGGCTCGCGGACCGAACCGGGCGGCTACTCCGCTCCCGAAGCGGCCGGGGAGCAGTTCGAGGTCGAGGACGACCGGTCGCCGGAGGAGGTCTCCCGGGCGGTTCGGAGCCGCGGGTTCGATCCGGTGTGGAAGGACTGGGAGATCGCGCTGCATGGCTGAGATCCGGCTGAACGGACGCGTTCGGGAGGTGCCCGACGGGGAGACCCTGGCCGGGCTCGTGGGGAGCCTCGGGCTCGATCCGCGCTGGGTGGTGGCGGAGCTGAACGGGCGGCCGGTGCCCCGGCAGGATTTCGCCGGCCAGGGCCTTTCCGGGGGGGACCGGCTCGAGCTCGTTCGACCCGTCGCAGGTGGTTGATTCCCGGAAGCGTTTGCGCTTTCATTCCCGCGCCCGGGAGGCGAACGCCTCCTTGCACAGCCCCCGACCCGGCGCGACCGTCGCGCCGGACCCTAGGAGCGACCGCACGATGTGGTTGGCCGATCGCGAGACGGAGTTCAAAGCGCAGGGCTTTTCGGAAGACGACGAGGACCGCGGTTACGACGGCGAAGCAGATGAGCCCGAGGATCTCGACGACGACGACGACGACGAGCTCGACGAGGAGTGGGACGAGGACGAGGAGCTCGCCGACGAAGACGAGGAGCTCGGGTGGGCGGTCGGGGACGACGACGACGCGGAGTACTGATTCGCGTTCCGGCGCAGTCTGACGTGCCGCCGCGAACGTGCGTACGCGGTGTTCGGGTGGCTCAGAGGCTGCCGATGCGGCTCGGCGGCCAGTAGCGCACGAATACGTGCGCGATGAGAGCGTCTTCCGGCAGGAATCCCCACACGTGGCTGTCCAGCGACTCGTTCCGGTTGTCGCCGAGGACGAAGAGCTGACCTTCGGGAACCACGGTCGGGGGGACGCGGTAGTGCGGCGCCTGCGCGATGTACGGTTCCTCCCGGAGCGTTCCGTTGACGAAGAGCTCTCCGGTGCGGATCTCGACCACGTCGCCCTCGACCGCGATGACGCGCTTCACGTAGCGGCCCGTATCGGAGTCGGAGAGGCGACGCACTTCGTCGGGAGGGCGGAACACGACGACGTCGCCGCGCGCCGGTTGCCAGAACCAGTAGTGGAACTTCGAGCCCAGCAGGCGATCGCCCTCCCGGATGGTGGGGCGCATCGAGCCGGTGGGAACCACGAAGGCCTCGACGACCGCGGCGCGCAGAGCGAGGAAGACGACGCCGGTGAGGAAGAGCGAACGCGCCCAGTCCCGAGCCTCCGCCCACACGCTCCGCGTCAAGTCTCCGCCTCCGATCGGGCCATGGTAACACGGGCGGACTCTTCCTGTTCCCGGTCCGGGATCCGGGTCCTTCGTGCTATGTTGCCGCGATGAACTACCGGAAGCTGGGGCGAAGCGGGACGGTCGTCTCCGAGGTGGGGCTCGGCACGTGGCCGATCGGCGGATCGATCGTGCTCGGCGACGTGCCCACGGGCTACGGTCGCGTGTCGGAGAGCGAGGCGGTCGGCGCCGTCCGCCGCGCGCTGGACAAGGGCGTCACGCTCTTCGACACGTCCGACGCGTACGGGCTGGGGCGAGCGGAGCGCTTCCTGGGACAGGCCGTCTCGGGGCGGCGCGGCCAGGTCGTCGTGGCCACCAAGATCGGCTGGGTGCCCGACGGCAAGGAGCGCTGGATCGCAGATCTCTCCAGCGACCATCTGCGCGCGGCCGCGACGCGTTCACGCGCCCGCCTCGGGGTGGACGTGATCGACCTCCTGCAGCTGCACGCCGTGCCCGCGCCGGGCGACGAGACCGAGCGGGCGCTCGACGCGCTCGACGAGCTGAAGACGATGGAGCTGTGCCGCCTGACCGGAGTGAGCGTCGGCGCGGACTGGGAGGCGGGGCTGCGCCTCGCCCGCAGCGACCGGATCGACGCTGTCCAGGTGCACTACAACCTGCTGCAGCAGGGCGCCGCCCAGGAGCTCCTGGACGACGCCCTGGTGCGCGGCGTCGGGATCATCGCCTCGGCGCCGCTCGCGCACGGGTTCCTGAGCGGGAAGCGCGAGCCGGGCGAGACATTCCCCGCCGACGACTGGCGAAGCCGGTTCACCGCGGAGGAGAGAGCCGCGCGCGTCGAGCGGGTCCGCGAGCTGGAGTTCCTGGGCGGTGCCGGACGGAGGACGATGGTGCAGGCCGCGTTGCAGTTCGTGCTGGCGCATCCGGCCGTGTCTTCGGCGATCCCAGGCTTCCGCAGCGTGGAGCAGGTGGAGGACCTCGTCGCGGCGCAGGATGTTCCGCGTCTCTCCGACATCGAGGTCGCGCGAGCCCGCGACCTGGCGCGAGTCCGCCGCTCGCCCGCGCTTGCCGATCGTTGACGTCCTCCTCCCGGTGGGGGACGGGGCCGGGACCCTGCACGAAGCACTGGACGACCTTCGCCGGCAGACCCTGCGGGACTTCCGCTGTCTGATCCTGGATGACGGTTCGGTCGACTCGACACCGGAGGTCGCCGCGGCCGCGGCGGCGCGAGACGCGCGCTTCGAGCACGTGCGCCTGGCGCCGCGCGGGATCGTCGCGACGCTGAACGAGGGCTTGCGCAGGGTCCGCGCGCCGTACGCCGCGCGGCTCGACGCGGATGACCGCTGCGCACCGGAGCGCCTCGAGCGGCAGGTGCGCTTCCTCGAGGCGAATCCCGGGACGGAGCTCGTCTCCTGCCGCATCGAGGTGATCGGCGAGGACCTGTCCGAGGAGATGCTCGCCTACCGTGAGCGGCTGAACTCGCTGACGAGCCACGAGGCGATCGTGCGCGACCGGGGCTACTCGGAAGGCGTCGAGTTCGTCTGCTTCGGGTAGGCGACGGACCAGGCGCCGTCGCCGAGAAGCGCCACCCGCGGCGCGAACGGATCGATCCTCGGCGAGTGCGCGTCCGCGACGAATCGGTAGCGGATCGAGTCGCGGTCCACGACCGGCCAGCTTGCGCGCCACTCTCCGTCCTCGAGCCGCATCGGCAGCGTTCGCCCCGCGGGCAGGAAGTCCGCCTCGAGCTCGAGCAGGAACTCGCCGCGGTCCTTCGCCCGGAAGAGCGTGCCCGGTCCCGGCGGGGGAGCGGGGGCCGGGTCCCGCCGCGCCAGCCGGTTCAGGGCCTGCCGGTCGCGGTCGATGCGGGCGCGCGTGTCGCCCTCGGCCCGGGCGAAGGCCCCATCGAGCGCCTGCTTCGCGTCCGCGGTCCGTCCCGACCGGGAGAGAGCGCGCGCTCCGAGCGCCTCGAGCAGCGCGCGCCGCGACTTGGACGGCTCCTGCCACGAGTCGAGGGCGCGGGCGATCGCGGCGAGGCAGCCGGCAGGATCGCCGCGACGCAGCCGCGCTTCGGCGAGGTCGGCGAGCACGTCGAAGAAGCGGTCTCGCTCGGCCTGGGACAATCCCCGGGAGGGGCCGGTCACCTGCCGTTCCACGCGAAGCAGCGTCTCTTCCGGATGCCCGGAAGTCTCCTTCAGGATCTGCGCGGTCTCCTCGAGCTCGGCGAGGGAGATGCGCGCGGGATCCTGCCTGCCTTCGGCCAGCCGGGCCGCGGCGCGGTCGCGCGCTTCCGACGACGCGGCCAGATCGTGGGCGAAGCGGTACTGCGCGAGCGCCTCCTGGTGCCGCCCGAGGAAGTCCAGGCACAGGCCGTAGCGGACGGCCGCCCACATCGTGATGCGGGGAGAGCCGAGACCGCGCTCGCGCAGGAGGCGCCCGAGCTGATCCGCAGCCCCGACGAAGTCGCCGCCGTAGAGGCGCGCGCGAGCCAGCCGGTAGTCGAGGAAGCCGCGCAGGGATCCGGTGTCGTGCGCGGCTCGAAGTGCCCGCCACTCCGCCGCGGAGAGGTCGGTGAGGTGCAGCTCGTCCAGCACCCGCGCGTCGATCCAGGCGAACAGCTCGTTCGCGGGGAACTCCTCGCGGAGGCTCCGCGACAGCGCGAGCGCCTGCCACTGGTCCTTCTCGAACGTGGTGAGGATCTCGGCCAGGAAGAAGCGGGCCTCGACTCCCACCAGCTCGCCCTCGTCCAGCGCGCGCCGGATCTCGGCGAGCCCGCGCTCGCGATCGCCCCCGAGGCCGACGATGGCGCCGAGGATCTTGAGCACGCTGGGCAGCACGTCGGCGTAATAGTGGTAGATGCCGATCCCGAGGTACGCGTCGGCGAGGTCGGGATCGATCTCCACCGCCTTCTCCAGATGCCCCAGTCCTTTTCGCCCGGTGCGGTAGGCCTCCCACCACTTCTCCTGGATGGCGAGGTAGCGCGCCTTGTAGCCGTAGGCACCGCCGGTGAAGAAGCGGGCCGAGGCGTCACGCGGGTTCGCGCGCACGGCCTTCTCGCCGAGCTCGATCGCGCGGTCCATGCGTGCGAAGAACGAGCGCTCGGCATCGCCCCCCGCGGAGAAGCCGGAGGGGCCGGTGGTCACGTGGTGCCACTCGACGCCGCCGAGCAGGAAGTCCGCGGCCGGGCCGTGCGGATCCCGGGCGCGGATGCGCTCGAAGGCGATGCGCGCGCTGTCCACCCGCGCGTGATAGAGGTGGTCGAGACCTCGGCGCGCGTCGGCCAGCGACAGCGGCTCGAGGAGCGGGGCGCCGGCGCGCACGGGACACACGGGGCCGACCAGCAGGGATGCGAACACGATGCCCACGGCCAGCGGACCCGCACGGCGGGAACGTCTCCGACGGCGTCCGCCGAGGTCCGACACTAGAACGCGACGACTCTCTTCGCCGCGGCGACCACGTCGGCCACCTGCGGCAGGATGACGTCCTCGAGCACCGGCGAGTAGGCCACGGGCGTGTCCATCGCCGCCACGCGCGCGACCGGAGCGTCCAGCCAGGGGAACAGCTCCTCGCCGACGCGCGCGGCGACCTCGCCGCCGTATCCGAACGTCAGGTTGTCCTCGTGAACGACGAGGCATCGGCTCGTGCGCCGAACCGACTCCGCCACCGTCTCGAAGTCCCACGGCAGGAGGCTGCGCAGGTCGAGGATCTCGGCTTCCAGCCCACCGGCCGCGAGCTCCTTCGCCGCCATTTCGCAGCGCCGCACGAGTGCACCGTAGGTCACGATCGTGAGGTCCCGGCCGGGACGGTGGAGCCGAGCCCGTCCGAACGGGATCATGTGGTCCGGTCCCGGATAAGGACCCTTCGCGTAGGGCTGCCGGTACAGGTGTTTGTGTTCCAGGAAGAGGACCGGATCGTCGCAGCGGATCGCGGTGCGCAGCAGCCCGTTCGCGTCGAGGGCGTTGGAGGGCATGACCACGCGGAGGCCGGCGCAGTGGGTGAAGATCGACTCGCCGCACTGCGAGTGATACACAGCGCCGCCCTGCAGGTACCCCCCGATCGCGGCGCGGATCACCGCCGGGCAGGCGAAGTCGCCGGCCGAGCGCCAGCGCATCATGGCCAGCTCGTTGCGGATCTGCATCATCGCCGGCCAGATGTAGTCGAAGAACTGGATCTCGACGACGGGCTTGAGCCCACGCGTGGCCATGCCGATGGCGCGCCCGACGATGTTGGCCTCGGCCAGCGGCGAGTTGAAGACCCGGTCGCCGCCGAACTCCGACTGCAGCAGGTGGGTGACCTTGAACACGCCCCCCTTGCCCTTGACCTCGGAGAGCACGTCGCAGCGCGAGACGTCGGCGACGTCCTCGCCGAAGACGACGATGCGAGGGTCCCTCGCCATCTCGTCCTTGAGGCACGCGTTGATGAGACCCACGACCGAGTCCGCCGGCCCCTCCTCCGAGGGAGGGGAGTTGAACGCGGGTCCGGCCGGGTCCACTTCCGGCGAGTAGAGGAAGGAGGCGGCGGCCTCGCGCGTGGCTTCGGGCTTCGGATCCCGCAACGCCGCGTCCGAGGCGTCGCGCACCTCGCGGCGCAGGTCCTCGCGGATCTGCTCGAGCTCGGCGGCGGTGGCCAAGCCCTCCTGCACCAACCGCTGCGCGAACGTCGTGATGCAATCTCGCGCGTCCTCTTCCGCCAGCTCGTCCGCGGTCCGGTAGGCGCGGTGATCGTCGGACAGGGAGTGCGAGTAGGGCCGGGTGACGCGGCTGTGGATCAGAGCAGGACCGCGGTCCGAACGCACGGCGTCCACTGCGCGCTTGGACTCGATCCAGCTCTCCACCGGGTCCGTGCCGTCGCACTCCACCACGACGAGGCCGGGGAACGAGCGCACCAGCGCGGAGATGCTCCCGCCCGGAGTCTGCCGCTCGACCGGCACGGAGATCGCGTAGCCGTTGTCCTCGACGTGGAAGAGGACCGGCAGCCGCTCCACGCAGGCGGAGGACAGCCCCTCCCAGAACTCACCCTGGCTCGTCGTGCCGTCGCCGAGCGACACGTACACGATCTCGTCGCGCCGGAAGCGGTCTCTCGCTGCGGGGATGCCCTCGATGCGATCGTAGAGCGTGCCCGCCTCGGCGCATCCCACGGCCTGCAGCACCTGCGTTCCGGTGGGGCTGGACTGGGAGACGATGTTCAGGCGGCGGTGCCCCCAGTGGCTGGGCATCTGCCGGGCATGCGAGTTGGGATCGTCCACCGCGCCGACCGCGCTCTGGAACATCTCGTGCGGGGTCATGCCCAGCATCAGGCAGAGCGCGCGGTCCCGATAGTACGGATAGAACCAGTCGTAGGCCGGCCGGAGCAGGTGGCCCAGCGCGGTGAGCACCGCCTCGTGGCCCGCCCCGGAAATCTGGAAGTAGATCAGGTTCTTGCGCTTGAGGATGATCTCCTCGTCGTCCACGCAGCGCGAGAGGACCATGTTGCGGTAGAAGCGGATCAGCTCCTCCCGCGACAAACCCGCGCGGGCGAGCTCGCGTTCGCGTACGGCCATCGGTCTCTCCGGGGGCGGTTCGTCACTCCGCTCCGGCGACACTAGCATGGTCGTCCGGACGCGGCAACCGGGCCGCTCCTTGCCGGGTATCGTGTCCTTTGGTAAGGTCCGTGAGCTTTTGTCGGTGGCCCGCGGGGGAGAAAGCATGGTCCGCTCGATTCGTGCCGTCCTCGCCGCGTGGTCGGTCACGGCACTCGCCGGCTCCACCGTCTCGGCGGAGGAGTGGGAAGCGACCGGGGGTGACCTGGGCCGCGACACCTCGCGCTTCGCCGTCCGTGCCGGACTCAGTTACGGAGCGATGAAGGGCTCCGAGATCGAGAAGACGGACCCGTCGATCGGATTCGACGCGGGAGCGTCCGCACGGGTGTTCGGTGTCGTGTCCGTCTTCGCGGGCTACGCCGTCGACCGCGCCGACGTGGACGGCCAGGTCCTGCAGCTCCTGGATCAGAACGTGCGGGCCGACGGACGCTCGGGGACGGTCAAGGGCGAGATCGAGACGAAGCGGATCCGGGCCGGAGTCCGCCTGGACGCCTACCGCGAGCGTGACTGGCGCTTCAAGCCCTACTTCATCGCCGGAGTGCTTCACGCCAGCGTCGAGGCTCGGATCGACGAGGTGGACGGCGCACCGCCGACTCCCATTCCGAGCTCGGATCCCGGCGAGCCGGCGAAGGACATCTCCACCATCAGCAACGAGGACGAGGGCTTCGCCGAGAAGCTCGGCGGTCTCGGCGGTGCCGGGTTGGAGGTGAGCTTCGGTCCGATGATCGCGCTGGATCTGCACGGAACCTTCGAGGCCGTCGAGCTGGAAGCTGGAACGAACTCGATCGCCTCGTTCGGCTCGGGGATCGTTCTCCGCTTCTGAGGAAGCTCAAGGGATCGTGCCGGCCTTCCGAACTCCGTGGAGGGAGGAAGCATGGAGCACGTCGCCACCGCCGCCCAGCTGTACCGCGAAGCAACCGACGCCCTTTGCGGGGGGCGCACCGACGAGGCCTGCCGGCTGCTGGAGGAGGTCGCCCCGGACGCCCGTCCGCGGGGGTACGAGCTCGCGCTGGGCCGGGCCTATCTCGAGCTGGGCCGGGGCGAAGACGCGGTGCGGTGCTTCGAGGGTCTGGTCGCCTCCCCGCCGGCCGACCCCGGCGCCCATGCCCACCTCTTGCTCCTCTCCGCGGCAGCGCTGGCCCTGACCGGCGACCTGGACGAGGCCCGCGCCCGAGTCGGGAACGTCGCCGCCGTCGATCCCCGACTGGAGAGAGCTGCCCGAGCGCTGCGCAAGCGGATCGACGAGGGAGCTCGGCCGGACCCGCGTCTCTAGACGCGGCCGCGCGAGACCTCGCCCGGGGCGTTGGGGTACCATGGTGCTCCCGACCGAGCCGGTTTCCCTGAGAGCCCTCCGGAGGAGCGCCGTGTCCGACCCGAGAGTCCGCAGGCTCGCGCGCAACATGGTGCGCTTCTCGCTCGACGTGCAGGCGGGCGAGCGGGTGCTCCTCGATTTCCGCGGCGTAGCGACGCACGAGCTTCTGAGAGACGTCGTGACGGAAGTGACCGAAGCCGGAGGCGTGCCCTTCCCGCTCGTGGGGGACGACTCCCTGCAGCGCCGCTTCCTGCTGACCGCTGTCGAGGACCAGGTCCGTTCCTGGGGCGAGATCCACGAAGCACTGATGCGCCAGATGCAGTGCTACATCCGTGTCAACGGCACGGCGAACCCCTTCGACGTCTCCGACGTGCCCGAGGCGGCGCGCGCCTGGGAGCGCGAGCACTACATGAACCGCGTGCACCTCAAGCTCCGCGTCCCCAAGACGAAGTGGGTCGTGCTGCGCTATCCGACGGACTCGATGGCCCAGCAGGCACGCATGAGTCGTGAGGCGTTCGAGGAGCAGTACTTCCGCGTCTGCAATCTGGACTATGCGCGTTTCTCGCGCGCCATGGAGGCGCTGAAAGACCTCATGGAGCGGACCGACGAGGTCCGGCTCACCGCCAAGGACACCGACGTGACGCTCTCGATCAAGGACGTCGGAGTGGTCAAGTGCGACGGCCGCATGAACCTCCCCGACGGCGAGGTCTTCACCGCTCCGGTCCGCGAATCGGTGAACGGGGTCATCACGTACAACGCGGGATCGCTGTACGGAGGGACCAGCTGGGACTGGATCCGGCTCTCGTTCCGGAACGGGAAGATCTGCGACGTCGCCGCGCCGAACGACCTGGAGAAGCTCGAGGAGATCTTCGCCACGGACGACGGCGCGTCGTACATGGGCGAGTTCTCCTTCGGGCTGAACCCGCACCTGCACCATGCCATCAAGGACACGCTCTTCGACGAGAAGATCTACGGCTCGTTCCACACCGCGCTCGGCCAGTGCTACGAGGCCGCGGCGAACGGCAACCAATCGGCCATCCACTGGGACCTCGTGTGCATCCAGACGGAGGCCTACGGCGGTGGCGACGTGTGGTTCGACGGCGAACTCGTGCGCCGCGATGGACACTGGGTCCATCCCGACCTGAAGGACGTGCTCTCGCTCGAAGCGCTCACCGCGGACGAGGAGCGGGAGCCCGAGCCGGTGGCGTAGCTCAGCGCAGAGCCACGATCCGCTTCGCCACGCTCCCGCCCGAGGTCTCGACCCGCGCCCAGTAGACGCCGGCGGGGACTTCTTGTCCGGAGGCGTTTCGCCCGTCCCAGACGACGCGGTTCTCCCCTGCCGGGTTCCGGCCGTCGGCCAGCACGCGGACAGTGCGCCCGGCGACGTCCAGGATGCGCACGCGGACCTGCTCCTCCCGCGGCAGCGAGAACGCGATGCTCGTCGCGGAGCGGAAAGGGTTCGGCACGGCGGGCCGCAGCTCCAGCCTCGCCGGGACCGGACCGTTCGTCACGGCGACGTCCGTGGCGGCCGGGACCTGGCTCACGTCGAGCGTGTAGGTCACCACGCCGCCCGTGCGCTTGCTGTTCGTCACGATGACGCCGACGTACGTGATCGAGTCCCAGACCAGCGGGACGGTGTAATTCACGTCGTTGAAGGCGTCCAGGGCGGGTCGGGTGATGGTGATGTTCGAGGACGTGTCCTTCACGATCACCGAGACCGTGAAGTTCGTGTGCGTGTCGACGCCGTTGAACGCGATCACCGGCTGCATCCCGATCGTGCCCGGGTTGAAGCGGTACGGGTGCGCGGCGATCTGGTCGACGGAGTCCGCCGCGGCGTAGGGATACGCGGCGATGTTCCCGCCCGGTCGCAGGTTCATCCGCAGGTAGCTGGCGGCCTCGCCGAATCCGAGCCCCGGCTCGGAGCGGGAACCCGTGAACCAGGCCCACTCGTACATGTCCGGCCAGGCTTGATCCCAGTCCGTGGCGTAGAGCTGCTGGGTCACTTGGTAGGACTGCTTCATGTTCTCGCCGGGGAACGCGGCGCGCCGATCCCACAGGTCCACGATGATCTGGTTACCGTGCTTCTCGGAGAGGTAGTGCTGCCACATGCAGTCCTCGTACGAGCCGGTGCCGCCGTTATCCAGCGCGAGCCACGGATCGGAGAACTGGCTGTTGGAAGAGTTGAAGTTGATGTAGTTGTAGTAGTCGTTGGTCTGGTCGAAGACGATGTCCTCGACCCACGTCGCGTCGAGCTCGACCCAGCCGCCTTCGCTCCAGCCGTTGTTGGTGAACTGCGACGCGTGCTTGAACTCGTGCGCGCAGGTCACCTTGAGAGCGCCCAGCTGAGTGCCGTCGGGATCGCTGTTGGCGGGGAAGCCGACGAAGTTGTTCTCGATCGTGATGCTGGTGGTGAACCCGCTGATCTGGGTGAAGCCGTAGGCGCCCATGTTGGCGAAGCTGATGTCGTAAGTGCCGTCTCCGGGCAGGCCGGGCGCCGTGAATCCGAGCGTGGTGATCTCCGTGGTCCAGGACGTGTCCAGATACTCGCCGCAGCGCTCGACGAAGTCGGGGATCCCGTTCGCCGGAGTCGTGTCCGTGGTCGGGACCGCGTCCACGCCGGTGGTCACATAGGTGATGGAGAAGAGCCCGGAAGGGCTGATGTGCGTGGCGCGCAGCGCCGGACCCTCGCGCCGGATGTAGCCGTCCAGCTCCGCCACCGCCGCGGTGGAGAGCGTCCCCCGGCTGTGCTCGAACCGGGTCACCTGATCGGTGAAGCACTTGACCGGCGTCCGCTCGGCCGGCGCGTTCTCCGCGCGGAGCCTCTCCGGGGCGAAGACGTAGCGGAACGTCTCGAGGAGGTACTCCTCCTCGTTGATGGTCCGCTCGTCGCGCGCGGCGGCCAGTCGCCGGAACACCTCGTCGCCGTCGGCCGGCTGGGCCGCGAGCGCGGGCGCGGAGAGTGCGATCACGGTCCCGGGGACCAGGTGCAGGATGGCGGCGCGGACGAAGCGGTGCATGCCCGGAGGCTCCTTTCCAAAGTACGCTGGGAACGGGGAGGCACTCCATTCTAGCACGGCCGGCGTGCCCGGGCCACGGCCGCCTCGGCCTCGGTGCCGAGTCACTTCGGAAGCTGAGGGGCGTGAGCGAGGTCGAGGGCCTGGCTCGGGCTCGGACGGTCCCTCTCGATTCGTCTCCCCGAGGACGGGGCCCGCGCGAGTTCTCCGGCGGGCGGCCCGGTGGTACGATGCACGGCCCGCCGCGACGTTCCCCCTCCGGAGGCCGGCATGGAAGACCTCGCGCAGCGCCTGGACGCGATCAACGAGAGCTATCTCGAGCTGCATCGCGCGCGGGAGACGGCGTTCTGGGAGACGCGCATGGGCCTCGCCGACCGCGGCGCGGACCTGACCGAAGCGGACCTGGCCCTCAAGGAGTTCCTCGGGGATCCGGGCCGGCTCGCAGACCTCCGCGCCTGGAAGGCGCGCGGTGGATTCAAGCCGGCGCAGGGTGTGGTCCTGGAGGGCTGGATCCTCACCCTCTCGCGAAACCAAGTCGACGATCCCGGTGCGCGGAAGCTGCTTCGCGAGCTCGCCGAGCGCGAGGAAGACCTGCAGCGAGCCCGCGGCTCCATGAAGCTCGGCTACGTGACCGACGGCGCCGTGACCGAAGCAGCGAGTTCTGTCGCGCTGGGCAACTCGGTGCGCACCGACCCGGATCCGTCACGCCGGCGTGCGGCCTTCGACGGCCTGCGCTCCATCGAGACCTTCGTCCTGGAGCACGGTTTCGCCGACCTGCTCAAGATCCGGAACCGATTCGCGCGGGCCCTCGGGTTCGAGGACTTCTACGAGTACAAGGCGCAGTGGGCGGAAGGGCTCAGCAAGCGGACAGTCTTCGCCTTCCTGGAGGACCTGGAGCGCCGAACGCGCGAGCCGGCGCGTCGCGGCCTGGACGCGCTCGCCCGCCGTGTCGGCGCGGACGCGATCGAGCCGTGGAATCTCGCGTTCCATGCCGGCGGCGGGTCGCTGCAGGAGGAGAAGGACGCGTACTTCCCCTTCGCCGACGCTCTGGAGCGATGGGTGCGGAGCTTCGCGGCGCTCGGCATCCGCTTCCGCGAAGCGCGGGTCACGCTCGATCTCGTCGATCGGCGGAAGAAGTACGAGAACGGTTTCATGCACGCGCCGGGGCCGGCGTTCTTCCGCCGCGGGGAGTGGCTGCCCGCGGAGATCAATTTCACCGCGAACGCGCTTCCGGGACGAATCGGCGCCGGATACCGCGCCATGCAGACGCTTTTCCACGAGGGCGGACACGCGGCGCACTTCGCCAACGTCGTGATGGACGCGCCTTGCTTCTCGCAGGAGTACGCACCGACGTCGGTCGCTCTGGCGGAGACGCAGTCCATGTTCTGCGACCGGCTGCTCGGTGACGCGGACTGGCAGACGCGGTACGCGCGCGACGCACGCGGGCAGTCCCTGCCGTTCGAGCTGATGGAGCGCGAGCTTCGCCAGACGCAGCCGTTCGCCGCGCAGGCGGTTCGCAACATGCTCGTGGTCTGCTGGGTCGAGAAGGCGCTCTACGAGATGCCCGAGTCGGAGATGACCCCCGCGGGGATTCTCGCCGCGGTCCGCGACGTCGAGGCGAAGATCACGCAGGTGCCGGGAGGGAACCCCCGACCGACCCTCGCCGTCCCGCACGTGCTGTCGCGCGACTCGTCTGCCTACTACCACGGCTACGTGCTCGCGGAGATGGCGGTGTATCAGACCCGAGACCATTTCCTGGCGAAGCACGGCCACCTCGTGGACAACCCCGCCGTGGGCGACGAGCTGGCCCGAACCTACTGGGCTCCGGGCAACGGCTGTCCGTTCCTCGACCTGGTCCGGGAGCTGACCGGCCGCGGCTTCTCCGCGGACGCGCTGGTCCGGTCTGTGTCGCGAACCGAGGACGAAGCGGTGCGGGAAGCGCGGGAGCGCATCGACGGGCTCGCCCGGATTCCCGAGGCGAAGGGCGAACCGGAGCTGGACCTCAGGCTGCGGGTGATCCACGGTCCGGAAATCGTCGTGGAGGAAGGGGCTTCGCCGCTGGACGTGGCCGCCGCGTTCCGCCGGTGGATCGTGTCCAGCTTCCCCCGGCGGGATCGGGATTGATCGCCGGAGAACGAGCCAAGGTCGTCGCAGCGCTCGTCCTGGTGCAGGTCTCGTTCGCCGTCCACTACGTGGCCGCGAAGGTCCTGCTCGAGTCGATCGACCCCGCCGCCTGGTCCGCGCTGCGCGTCCTCTCCGCCGCCGCGATCCTGCTCGCCGTGCATGCCACGAGACCCGTCGCCATCTCCGGGGGTGACCTCGCTCGACTCGCCGTGTACTCGCTCTTCGGCGTCGTCATCAACCAGGTCTGCTTCATCGAGGGGCTCGCGCGCACGACCGCGTCGCACTCGGCGCTCATCAACACGACGATCCCGGTCGCGACGCTGGGCTTCGCCGTGCTTCTCGGCAAGGAGAAGCTGCGCCGGGCGCAGGCGTCGGGGATCGTGCTGGCGCTCGCCGGAGTGCTCACGCTGCTGCGTCTCGACGATCTGGACGTCGACGCGGCGTGGTTCGCGGGAGATCTCCTGACGCTGCTCAACGCCGCGTCGTTCTCGCTCTTCCTGGTCCTCTCGCGGGATACCATCCGGCGGGTCGGTTCTCTCCCGGCGACCGCGGGAATCCTGTGCTTCGGGTCGTTGGGGGTGGCGTGCTGGGGAGGACCCGCCGCCGCGCGCGTGGACTTCGCCGGACTGCCGGGGACGGCGTGGCTCATCGCCGCCTTCATCGTGCTCTTTCCCACCGTGCTGGCCTACTTCCTCAACTACTGGGCGCTGGCCCGCGTGGACTCGTCCGAGGTCGCGCTGTTCATCTACTTGCAGCCGGTTCTCGCCGCCGGGCTCTCGGTGATCTGGCTCGGCGAGCAGGTGGGGACGCGCCTGGTGGTGAGCAGCGCGCTCGTGTTCCTCGGCGTGCTCTTCGCGACCAGGGACCTGGGGACGCGTCGTCCCACCGTTTCGGGCGAAGATCGGGAAGAGCCGCGCCGGGCTACCGCGTGATCAGCCAACCGGCCGCTACGACGGCGAGCGACGAAGCGACCACCACCAGCGCGGCGAGCTTGCGCAGCGCGGCGGTGCGCTGCGGCACGAACGGCCTGCGCGGCGCGAACGTCCCGCGCCACTGCGGCTCGGGGCGGCTCGCGTCCGGGTTGCGGCGGAACCACGTCTCGGCCAGGCCGTAGCGCATCATCAAGCTGATCGGCCGCGTGCAGCTCCTGGTCGGGAACCGGTCGAGCGTGTCGAGCGAGTGCCGGAAGAAGAACTCCGCGCGCTCGCGGAAGCGCTCGCGCTCCTCGCCGCGCGCATGCAGTGAAGCGAAACGGAACACCTCGCTCTTGCGCAGGTCCTGAGCCGCCCACGTCTCGGTCGGATGGTCCAGTCGCTCGGGGAACTCGAGCGCGGGCCGTTCGCTGGCCGCCATCCAGCGCGCGTAGGTCAGCAGGGAGGCCCGAGCGTACGCGTAGGGTTCCCCGAGGCGCCCGGCCGCCGCCAGCTCGTCCAGGAATCTGGCCAACTCCTGAAGGCAGGCGGTGTACGACCAGCGAGTCTCCGAGTCGGCGAGACCCATCGCGTCTGGATCGTCGCCGGGATGGATCGTCCGGTGGACGATCTCGACGGCCTTGTCGAAGAAGCGCTCATCGCCCGTGAGGCGCCAGCCGTCGAGGAGACAGGCGAGAGAGTTGCCGGCGCCGCGTCCCGGCCCGTGGTACGAGTCGTCCCGGGTCCGCGAGGCGAGGCCGGTGGACCGCCGGTCGAGCAGGGCGAGGCGCGTCCGCGTCCCGTCGTCCGCGGCGATCACCCACGCGGCGCGCTCGACCGCCGCCGCCCACGCGTCGGGGTCGCCGGTGAGGAACCACCAGCAGGCGAAGCCCGCCGCGTAGTTGTGCTCGTTGCTCGGCCCGCCGCCGCCGGTGTGCCCGCTGGGGTAGGAGCGGTGGGTGGACAGCCCGGCGTCGACGTAGTGCGCGGTGTGCCAGAAGAGACCGCGGCTGTACGCCGGGCGGTCCTCGTCGGTGTGGTAGACGTCGACGTCGATGACGTGCCGGACGAGATCGCCGGCGATCTCGAACCAGCGCGGGTCTCCGGTGCGTGCGAGCTGCAGCAGGGCGCCGTACACGACGTCGTACTGGTTGTTGTAGTGCGAGACGAAGATCTCCGGCCCCTCGTGATACTTCGACTCGTGGTCCGCCCACAATTCTCCGAAGTGGCGCCAGCCGAACTCGTCGGCCCGCTCCCTCTTCGCCGCGAACGACGAGTCCCCGTCGAGCGCCTGCGAGACGAGGCGCGACCAGGTCTCGTCCGTGTCCCGGCCGGAGACCGTCAGATACGGGAACACGCCGGAGGCGGCGAACCACTCCGGATCGGGGTGCAGGCGCAGCGGCGCGCGCGCGAAGTCGGGGCTCGGCGCGAGCGCGCTCGGCCCGAAGGCGAGCCAGAGCTCGTGCGTCTTCTGCTCGCCGCCCTGCAGCTCGTGCAGCGCGGCGAACTCCGCGGGGAAAAGCTCGACGCGCAGCACTCCGTCGGCGGCGCGGATCCCCTTGGGGAAGTTCTGCCAGAACTGGCGCATCGAGACCGAGACGCCGGAGCGCCCGTCGTGCAGGACGACCCGGGGTGCGGCGCGCTCTCCCTCGCGCTCCGCGTCACCGGTGCGCAGCACGAAGCCACGGAACCGCGTGGGGATGCCGCCGTCGCGCGTGCGGTGCACCGGACTGCGCCAGTTCTCTCCGCCGGACGAATCCTGGTACAGATCGAAGTTGCCGCGCGCTTCCTCGAGCGGCGCCGCCGGGTCGGTCGACCAGGAGACGCGGTCCGCCTTCGCCGGGGCGAAGCGCAGCGACAGGTCACGGAAGAGGACGGAGCCGGCGTCACCGAGCTCCCAGTGCCCACCGGGATGCGCCGCGCGACGCGGATTCCGCACCGTGAGCGTCACGCGCACCAGGGCAAGTCCGGCGAAGAAGTCCAGGCGCGCGACGAACTCGAGGAGCGGGCGGCCCACACCGGCGGCGAGGTCTCCCTCGACCCGCAGCGTCGCGCGCAGCGGTCCGCTCCTCTCCGCCTCGGCGATCCGGACCCGCGGCGTCCAGCTTCGCCCGGCCGCGTCCATGCAGTCCCATCCGCTCCGCAGCGGGTCCAGCAGCTCGGCGCCCTCGACCTGCACGGAACCGAGCGGGGCGAAGCCGTCCCGGGACACGGCGAAGCGTGCCGCACCGGTATCGACCCGGAAGCCCGTGGCGTCGGCTTCGATCCGGAGACTCGACGCGACCGGGCGCTCCGGCTCCTCCTCGACGACGAGCTCGAGAGCGAGCTCCCGGTCTGGCTCGGCGTCCACCTGGAAGTCGAGGAGGAGCCAGCGGATCGTGCCGTCCGGCCATCGGTCCAGGACCTCGCGCTGAGCGGGGATCCCGGTTCCCGCGGCGGTCCGCAGGCGGAGCTCCGAGGCCTCCCGGGCGAGGCCCCGGGGCAGCGGAACTCCCGTGGTGATCGGTTCCCGGAGACGCCGGATGCCGGCGGATTCGCGTCCGCGGAGGACCATCATCGGGGCAGCATAGTGCACACCGGCACGATCGTCGCGCCCAACGCCGCCGAACTTGACTCCGAGCGCGCGGGAAGCGTAGGCTGTTTGCTTCCCGTATTGGAATAGGCTGCGGGAAAAGCACCGAGACCCCAGGATCGAGGGCAGCCCCCATGCCAGGCTCTCGCGACAAGCCGCTCGTCGTTCAGTCGGACCAGTCGCTCCTGCTCGAGGTGGGGCACCCCCTGGCCGAGGAGGCCCGCGAGGCGATCCTGCCCTTCGCCGACCTCCTGAAGTCCCCCGAGCACGTCCACACCTATCGCATCACGGCGCTCTCGCTGTGGAACGCTTCCGCCTCGGGGTTCGAGGCCGACGAGGTCCTGGAGCGGCTGGACGAGTTCAGTCGCTACCCGCTCCCACCGACCCTCGTCGCCGAGATCCGCCGTCAGATGTCCCGGTACGGGCTGGTGGAGCTGCTGCCGGGAAGCCGCAAGGAGCTCGTGCTGAGCGTCCGGGACGAGCGCCACGCACAGGAGGTCTTCCTGGATCCCGCGGTGCGGCCCTTCCTGCTGGACGAGGCGAACGGGGATCCCACGCGGCGGCGCGTGCGCACCCGGGACCGGGGCGAGGTGAAGATCGCGCTGACCGACATCGGCTTCCCGGCGCGCGACCTCGTCGGGTTCCACGAGGGCGAGCCGCTGGACGTGCGCGTCGCCGACAGCTGCGCGGACGGGTCGCCGTTCCACCTTCGGGGATACCAGCAGGCCGCGGTCGAGGCCTTCTTCCAGAACGGGAGCCCCGAGGGTGGGCAGGGCGTGGTGGTTCTGCCCTGCGGAGCCGGGAAGACGGTGGTCGGCATCGGCGCGATCGCCCAGGCCAAGGCCCGGACGCTGATCCTGGTGACCAACACCGTCGCGGCGAAGCAGTGGATCCGCGAGCTAGTCGACAAGACGACGCTCACTCCCTCGGACATCGGGGAGTACGACGGCACGAGCAAGGACGTTCGCCCGGTGACCGTGGCGACCTACCAGATCCTCGTGTACCGGCGCAAGAAGGACGGCGGCTTCCCGCACATGGTGCTGTTCGAGCGCGAGAACTGGGGACTGGTGATCTACGACGAGGTGCACGTGCTGCCCGCGCCGGTGTTCCGTGCCACCTCGGAGATCCAGTCCAGGCGTCGCCTCGGGCTCACCGCCACTCTGGTCCGCGAGGACGGGCGCGAGACGGAGGTGTTCAGCCTGATCGGACCGAAGCGCTACGAGCTGCCCTGGCGGGAGCTCGAGTCCAAGGGCTGGATCGCCGAGGCGCACTGCCACGAGATCCGGGTCCCCTTCCCGGAAGAGCTGCGGGCCACGTACGCGGGCGCGGACAAGCGCCGCAAGTATCGCGTGGCGGCGGAGAATCCGCGCAAGGAGGACGTGGTGCGGCGGATCCTGGCACACCACGCCGGGGACCACATTCTCATCATCGGCGGATACCTGAGCCAGCTGCGCTCGCTCGCCGCGGCGACCGGCGCTCCGCTCATCACCGGGCAGGTGCCGTCCTCGGAACGGGAGCGGTTGTACGACGCGTTCCGCCGCGGGGACATCCGCATCCTCGTCGTATCCAAGGTCGCGAACTTCGCCGTGGACCTGCCGGAGGCGAACGTGGCCATCCAGGTCAGCGGAACGTTCGGCTCCCGCCAGGAGGAAGCACAGCGCCTCGGACGGATCCTCCGCCCCAAGGAAGCCGACACCCGCTTCTACTCGCTGGTCACCTCGAACACGTCGGAGCAGGAGTTCGCCCTGAAGCGGCAGCTGTTCCTCACCGAGCAGGGCTACCGCTACGACGTGGTGGATCTGGAGACGACCGAGGCCGTGCAGGCCCTGCTCGACCGAGTGGGCACACGGGAGCTGGCCGAAGGCCGCGTGGAGTGGCCGGCGCAGTGAAGCGGACGCTCGCGGATTTCTTCGGCAAAGAGCTCCACTTCGAGCACCTGCGAATGATCTACCGCCACTTCCTGGGGTCGGGCGGCTACGATCGCGCGCAGATGACCGAGGAGCTCACCGCGCTGCTCTCCGGCCCGGAGGGGCGGGGGCGCCTCGCCGAGGGGCTCAGTCCGGACGAGATCGAGCTGCTCTACGTGCTGCGTCAGATCGGCGGGATAGCTCCGCGCCGGTGGCTCTTCCGCGAGCTGGCCACGCGCAGCGGCACCTCCGCCGATCCGTGGCGACGGGCTTTCCGGGATCTGCGCGCCCGTTACATCACGTTCCTGATCGCCCGCGACGTGGCCTACCTGCCGGAGGGCATCTCCGACGCGCTGGGCAAGAGCATCTCCGGCGAGCCGCCTCGCCGCTCGTCGGGCGTCGCGCCGGGGGCCAGCGCGGTCCGCCAGTCCGTGCACGGCCTGGTCATCGCGCTGCTGAACCAGATCCATCAGAACCCGCCGCGCGTCATGGCCGAGGAGGAGCGCATCTGGAAGCGCGACCTCGAGGCCATGGGTGACTTCTTCCACGGCTACCTGCTCGAGGCCGGCGAAGGCCCCGGCGCCGACGGCCAGATCCGCGGCCGCGTGCGCCGCCTGGTGGAGCTGCTGCGCAACATGGGCTTCCTGGAGAAGCGAGGGAAGCGCCTGTACATCGACGCGCAGATCTGGTCGGACTGGGCCTCGCGTTCCGAAGTGGATCGGCAGAGTCTCTTTCTCTCGTTCCTGAAGGACCACTACGAGAACATCCCGGTCGCGCTCGAGGCGCTAGTCGACTGGCACGACGCGGACTGGATCCCGCTGGACCGGCTCACCGAGGCGGTGCGCTACCGCGCGCTGCGCAGCGCCTTCCACGTGCTGCGCGTCCGCCCGCAGGCCGAAGTCGTGGCCAGGGATCCCGGCCGGCGCTGGGTCTTCGCCTGCATGCATCTTCTCGCCGACATCGGGCTGGTGCACACCGGCACCTCGGAGAACGGCGAGGCCTTCGCCCGCGCGACCGACGGCGCGCTGGAGGCCTGGCGGATGCTGCACGAGGCGAAGGCGAGGCGCCGCCGCCGCCGCGATGCCGAGACGCCGCGCGCGTTCGCCCAGCCGAACTTCGAGCTGCTCATCCCCGAGGAGTGCGGGCCGCTGACCCACCGGGGCATCGGGGCGATCGCCCGGCTCAAGTCGCTCGATCGATTCTGGACCTACCTGCTGACGCCGCGCTCCGTGGCGCGCGGTGTGGAGGAGGGACTCACCACCTCGGGCGTCGTGCGCGCGCTGGACGAGCTGGTCAACGGAGAGCTGCCCACCAACGTGCGTGAGGCGGTGGCCGGCTGGGCCGAGACGGCGTGGTGGGTCGACGCGGACGGGCACGGGCAGTTCCTGTGCGCCGAGCCGGGACTCTTCGACCGCATCGTGCGGATCGACGGACTCACCGAGCGCTTCGAGGTGCGCGGTCGGGCGTTGCGCGCGGTCGTGAACCGCGACGCGGCCGCCCGCTGGCTGGAGGAGCGCGGCATCCGCGTCGTCGAGGAAGTGTGCGACCCGCCCGGCGAGCTGGGGCGCAGCGCGCGCGTGACGTACCTCCGCGCGATCGAGGCATGGCAACGACGTCTGGACCACGGCGGTGCGGGGACGCCCATCGGCAGCTACTGGGACGACGTCGTCCCGGTGGAGCCGGCCGGCGCCGACGGAGACGACGAGTGAGACGGCGGCGTTGCGCGGCGGCGCTTCTCCTCGCCGGCATGGCCTTCGTGACGGCCTCCTGTGGAGGCGGCGGCGGCGATGTCGGCGGCAGGGGCGAAGAGGCTGCGAAGCCGTTCCGCGTGGCGGTGCTCCTCACCGGGCCGGTCTCCGACGACGGCTGGAACGCGAGCGCCTGGGAGGGCGCGGAGCGGATCCGAACCGAGCTGGGCGCCACGATCGCCAAGGTGGAGAGCCTGGACAAGAGCCGCTTCGAGGAGAACTTCCGGGAGTTCGCCGCTTCCGGCTACGATCTGATCTTCGGCCACGCGTACGAGTTCCAGGACGCGGCGCTGCGCGTCGCCGCGGATTTCCCGCGGACGACCTTCGTGGTGATCGCCGGGAACACGAGCGCGAAGAACGTCGGCGCCGTGCACTTCCGCCTGGAGGAGGCCACCTACGTGCTCGGCGCTCTCGCCGCGAGAATGTCGGACACGAAGGTGGCGGGGATGATCGGCGGCGAAGAGATCCCTTCGCTCGAGCCGGGCTTCGATGGTTTCGCCAACGGCGCCCGCTCCGTCGATCCCGGGTTCACCGTGGTGGCGAAGTACGTCGGCAACTGGCACGACGTGGCACTGGCCCGGGAGCACGCCGAGGCGCTGATCGAGCAGGGCGCGCGCTTCCTCTTCCAGAACGCCGACAAGGCCGGACTCGGCGTGTTCCAGGCGGCGGAGGCGCACGAGGGCGTGTTCGCGTTCGGATCCAACAAGGACCAGAACGCGGTGGCGCCGAAGGCCGTGCTGGCCAGCGCAGTGCTCGACGTTCCCGCGGCCTACGCGAAGATCGCCGGCGAGGTGAAGGCGGGCACGTACTCACCCTCGGCCGCGACCATGGGCGTCGCCGAGGGAGTGGTCAGCGTGGTGATCAATCCGCAGCACGCCGCGGCTCTGGGCGCCGACGTCGCCTCGTTCCTCGCGGACCTCGAGCGGAGGATCTCGCTCGGCGAGATCGACGTGCTCGCCGACCCCGCCCGCCCTTGACGGCGCTGCTCGAAGTCCGCGGACTCTCACGGAGCTTCGACGGACTCGCCGCGCTGGACGGAGTCGACCTCGACGTTCGGTCCGGATCCGTCCACGCCGTGCTCGGCGAGAACGGGGCCGGCAAGTCCACGCTCATGCACGTGCTCTTCGGGATGCTGCGGCCCGACGCGGGCACGCTGCGCTGGCACGATCGTGAGATCCGCCCGGCGTCTCCCGCCGAGGCCCTCGCGCTCGGGATCGGAATGGTCCATCAGCACTTCCAGCTCGTGGACGCGCTCACCGCCTGGGAGAACGTGTGGCTCGCGCATCCCGCGCGGCCGCGACTCCGCCTCGATCGTCGCCGCGCGCGGGAAGCCGTGTCCGAGCTCGCCGAGCGCTTCCGCCTGCGCCTCGATCCCGACGCCGTCTGCGGGGAGCTGCCCGTCGCCGCGAGGCAGAAGGTGGAGATCGCCAAGGCGCTCTCGCGGCCGTGCTCGCTGCTCATCCTGGACGAGCCCACCGCCGTGCTCGCCCCGCCGGAGGCGCGGGATCTCTTCGCCGTGGTCAGGGAGCTCACCGCTCGGGGGACGGCGGTCCTGTTCATCACCCACAAGCTCGACGAGGCGCTGGCGGTGTCGGATCGCGTCACGGTGCTTCGCCGGGGACGCGTGACGCTCGCGTCGGAGACGGCGAAGGCCGCGCGCGACGAGCTCGTGCGCGCGATCCTCGGCACCGACGGGTCACTCGTCCCGGCCGGCGGTCCGTCGGGGCAGCCCGTTCCCACGAGGCCTGCGCTCTCCGTCCGGGATCTCCGCTCCCGGGCCGGTCGCATCGCCCTCGAGGGCGTCTCCTTCGATCTGTTCGAGGGGGAGATCCTCGGGGTGACCGGCGTCGACGGCAACGGGCAGGACGAGCTGGTGGAAGTGCTCGCCGGACTCCTCCGTCCGGACGCGGGGAGCATCCTGCTCGGCGGGGTCGACGTGACCGGCCTCGGCGTCCGCGACCGCTGGCGCGCAGGGCTTTCCGTCCTACCCGGCGACCGCGGCCGCGAAGGGCTTCTCCTGGACGCGACGCTGTGGGAGAACCTCGCGCTGCGCGAGTTCGGGGCACCGTGGGCGCGCAGCGGCTTGTTCCGCACCGTGGATCCTGCGGCGCACCGCCGGCGTGCGGAGGATCTGCTCTCACGCCACGACGTGCGCGCCGGCGGCATCGACGCGAAGGCCTCGAGCCTCTCCGGAGGCAACCAGCAGAAGCTCCTGCTCGCCCGCGAGCTGGCCGCCGAGCCGCGCGTCCTGGTCCTGTTGAACCCGACGCGTGGTCTGGACGTGGGAGCGGCGGGCGCGCTGCTGGGAGAGCTCCGGCGCCTCGCAGAGCGCGGCCGTGCCGTGCTGCTCGTCTCCACCGAGCTCGAGGAAGTGCTGGAGACCGCCCACCGCTGGGCGGTGATGCACGATGGCGAGCTCCGGGAGGCAGCCCGGCGGGATCCGGAGCTGCTCGGCGCGATGATGCTCGGCGGTCTCGGGCCGTGATCGCCGTCGCCGTCCGACCGCTCGCGCTCATCGCCGCGGCGCTCGCCGCGTCCGCCCTGGTCGTGCTCGCCTCCGGGCACGATCCGCTCGCCGCGCTGGGCGCGCTGTTCGAGGGCGCGTTCGGCTCCGCATACGGATTCGCCAATGTCTGGACGAAGACCTGCCCGCTGCTGCTGACCGGGCTCGCCGTCCTGGTGGCGTTCCGCGCCGGCTTCTGGAACATCGGGGCGGAAGGGCAGTTCGTCGTCGGGGCGATCGCTGCGGGCTGGATCGGGGCGATGCCTGGGTTTCCCCCGCTCGTGCACCCGCTCGTCGCTTTCATGGCCGCGTTCGCCGCCGGCGCCGGCTGGTGCCTGATCGCCGCGTGGCTCCGCGTCCGGCGCGGCGCGCTGGAGGTCATCTCCACCATCCTGCTGAACTTCGTCGCGCTGTACCTGCTCTCCTGGCTGGTGCACGGACCGCTGATGCAGGAGTCCGGTGCGCAGCCCATCGGCGACCCCGTGGCCCCGACCGCGAGGCTTCCCCGTCTCTTCGGCGGCGGCACCACGCTGCACGCCGGCATCCTGATCGCGCTGGCGGCGGCCGCGGCCGGACACCTTCTCTTCTCCCGCACCGAGACCGGCTTCCGGCTGGATGCGGTCGGGCGCAACCCGCGCGCGGCCGCCTGGGCCGGGATCCCCGTGGGGCGGTCCTTGATCACGGCCGCTGGGATCTCCGGCGGGCTCGCCGGGCTGGGTGGAGCCGTCGAGGTGCTCGGCGTGCTCGAGCGACTCTTCGACAAGGTGTCGCCCGGCTACGGCTTCACCGCGATCGCCGTGGCGCTGCTCGCGCGGCTGAAGCCGGCGGCGCTCCTGCCGGCGGCGCTGTTCTTCGGCGCGCTGGAGGCGGGCTCCTCGCGCATGCAGCAGGTCGCCGGCGTGTCCCACGTGCTCGTCCTGGTGGTCCAGGCGATCGTGATCCTCGCCTCGGCGGCGAGCGGCGTGCTGGCTGCGAGGAAGACGTGATGGAGGAGGCGGTCGCAGCCGGCTTGCTCGACGCGACGGTGCGCATGGCGCTGCCCGTGCTTCTGGTCGTCGCCGGCGAGATCGTCGCCGAGCGCGCCGGCGTGCTGAACATCGGGCTCGAGGGCATGATCCTGGCGGGGGCCTTCGCCGGCTTCGCTGGGGCGTGGCAGACCGGCTCTCCTTCCTTCGGCCTGCTGCTCGGCGTCGGCGCCGCCGCGCTCCTGGCCTTCGCCTTCGGCCTGCTCGTCGTGCGCGGCGCGCTGGATCCTATCGTCACCGGCGTCGCCCTGAACGTCTTCTCGCTGGGCGTCACCGGCGTGCTGTTCCGCGCTCTCACCGACGGCGCGGAGCGGCCGCTCTTCGTCACGACCTTCGCGCCGCTCCCGGTTCCGCTGCTGTCCGACCTACCCGTCGTCGGCCCGACGTTCGCCTCTCTGAACGCGCTCGGCTGGGCGACGATCGCGGTGACGCTGGCGGCGGCGGTGTTCCTCACGCGCACCGCACCGGGGCTCCTGCTGCGCGCCGCCGGCGAGAACCCCGAAGCCGTCGAGACCGCCGGCGTCGACGTGCTCCGGGTGCGCATGCTGGCGGTGCTGTTCTGCGGAATGACAGCCGGCGCAGCCGGCGTCTACCTCTCGTGCGGGTACTCCAACACGTTCGTCGAGAACATGTCCGCGGGACGAGGGTTCGTGGCGCTGGCGATCGTGGTCTTCGCCCGCTGGCATCCCCTGGCCGGTGCCGCGGGAGCGCTGCTCTTCGGCCTGGCCATGGCCGCCCAGGTCCGCCTGCAGGGGCGGAGCCTGTTCGGCGCGGAGATCCCCTACCAGTTCTTCCAGATGTTGCCGTACGCTCTCACCCTCGCGGTCCTCGCGGCCACGACCCGGCGGGGCGCCGGAGCACCGGGGGCCCTGGCCAGGCCGTGGCGGAGGGTACGGTGATTCACGTGACCCGCGTGGAGCGGCTGGAGGCGGCGGCGCCGGCGGGACCGGGGCGCGTCCGCGTCATGGCCTTCGATCTCGAGGCGACGATCGAGGGCGAAGTGGACCCGGCGAGCGGGATGGTGGTGAACCTCGCCGAGATGAAGCGCGAGCTGCGCGAGCGCGTCGTCGCCGTGCTCGGGGGAGCCGTTCTGGACGGGGAGGGCGGCCGCGCGGCCTGCCCGACCCCGGAGGCTCTGGCCGGCGAAGTCTGGCGCCGGCTCGGGGGCCGGCTGGCGGGGAAACGGCTCGTCCGCGTCCGGCTCGTGGCGAAGCCGTCGCCGATCATCGACTGCCGGGGGGAAGGAGACATGGACGTCACCCGCGTGTACGAGTTCAGCGCGTCGCACCGCCTGCACAGCCCGAACCTCGACGAGGAGGCGAACCGCGCGATCTTCGGGAAGTGCAACAACCCCGAGGGCCACGGTCACAACTACGTGATGGAGGTGACCGTGCGCGGCCGGCCGGGAGGCTCGGGCGAGGTCTTCGCCGCGGCCGAGCTGGACCGTATCGTGGAGCGGGAGGTGATCGGCCGCTGGGATCACAAGAACCTGAACGCCGATCTCGCCGAGTTCCGGGCGGTGAACCCGACCGCGGAGGAGATCGCGCGGACGGCCTGGCGGCGGATCGTCGTGGCCATGCCGGAGGGCGACGGCGCCGTCCGCCTCCATCGCATCAAGCTCCGCGAGACGGAGCGCAACCACGTCGAGTACTTCGGCGACTGAGGTCGGCATGATGCGCGACGTTCCCGAGGTGGCGAGGATCGAGCGGGCCAAGCTCGGCAGGCTCGCCCTGCGCGGCGCCGACGCCGCCGACTTCCTGCAGAGAATGACGTCGAACGATCTCGCCGCCGTCCGTGAGGGCGAAGGCGCCGCGACGCTGCTGCTCGAGCGCACCGGTCGCTTCATCGACCGACTGATCGCCTGCCACGCCGGTCCGGGCGAATGGCTGGTGATCTGCGGGCCGGATCGTGGCCCGGCGGTCCGCGATGCGCTGCAGAGGTTCATCTTCGCCGAGGATCTGCGTCTCGACGACCTGTCCGGATCGACCTCGCTCGTGACCGTGCTCGGCTCGGCGGCGGCGGAGACGCTACACGCGCGCCTCGGCGTCCCGGCGGAGGAGCTGGCTCGCTTCCACCACCGCGAGGCGGCGGCGGTCGGTCCCGGAGCACGCGTCATCCGCGCCGAGGACGTGGGGGGTCGGGCCTTCCACGTCGTCGTTCCCACCGTTTCGCGCGGAGCGCTCGAGCAGCGCCTGGAGGGCGTGCCGCTCCTCGACGAGGACGGATGGCGGACCGTCCGCGTGGCGTCCGGCGTCCCCGAGTTCGGCGAGGAGTTCAGCGAGCGCACCGTGGCCATCGAGGCGGGCATGGAGGACGCGATCAGCTTCACCAAGGGCTGCTACGTCGGCCAGGAGGTCATCGCGCGCGTGGTTCACCACGACCGTATCCGCAAGACGCTGGTGCGCGTGCGCTTGAAGGGCGAAGCCGTGCCGCCGCGCGGCGCGAAGCTCGCGCATGGCGACGACGACGCCGGCGAGATCAGCTCCGCGGTGCGTTGCCGCGGCGGCGAGGTGCTGGGCCTCGCCTACGTGCGCACGGGATTCGAGACGCCGGGGAACCGCCTGTCGGTGATTGAGGCGGATGGTCGCCGCGAGGCGGAGGTGCTCGCCCCATGAGCGCGCTCGGCCCGGCCACTGCGGAGGAGCGCGAGGCGCTGGTCCGCCTCCGCCGCGACTTCCATCGCCATCCGGAGCTCGGCTTCCAGGAGCGGCGCACCGCGTCCATCGTGGCCGGCCGCGTACGCGAGCTCGGCTACGAGGTCCGCGAACGTATCGCCGAGACCGGCGTGCTGGCCACGCGCGGTGCAGGCCGGACGCTGCTGGTCCGCTCGGACATGGACGCGCTGCCCATCCTGGAACAGAACGACGTCGAGTACAAGAGCCGCGAGGACGGCGTCATGCACGCCTGCGGCCACGACGGGCACATGGCGATCGCGCTGACAGCGGCGTCGCGCTTCGCCCTGGCCCGGCTTCCGGGACGGATCCGCTTCGCCTTCCAGCCGGCCGAGGAGATCGGGCAGGGCGCCGACCGCATGATCGAGGAGGGCGCGCTGGAGGGAGTGGATGCGGCCGTCGGGTTGCACCTGTGGAACTGGATCCCGCGCGGCAAGGTCGCGGTGACGGTGGGGCCGGTGATGGCAGCCTCCGACGAGTTCGTCATCGACGTGATCGGGCGCGGCGGCCACGCCGGGAAGCCGCACCTCACCGACGATCCGGTGGTGAAGGCGGCCGGAGTCGTGCTGGAGCTGCAGTCCATCGCCAGCCGCTTCGTGGACCCGCTGCAGCCCGTCGTGGTGAGCGTGACCAAGATGGAGGGGGGGACCGCCTTCAACGTGATCCCCGATCGGGTGCGGCTCGCCGGCACGATCCGCACGTTCGACGAGTCGGTGCGGGAGGGCGTGCACCGCCGCATCCGCGAGATCGTGGGCGAGAAGGGACGCGTGGACATCAAGCGCACGACCATGGCTCTGGTCAACGACGCGAGGGTCGCCGGCCTGGTGCGGGAGGCGGCGGCGGCCGTGGTGGGAGAGGCGAACGTGATCCACGACGCTCGCACGACGACGTCGGAGGACTTCGCCTCCTTCGCGGCGAAGGTGCCGTCGTGCTTCTTCCACGTGGGGTCGGCGGGCGAGGACGCCGCGCCGCATCATCATCCGCGCTTCGACATCGACGAGAGCGCGATGGCTCTCGGACTGGAGATCCTGTGCGGCGCCGCGCAGCGCTTCCTGGAGCGTGGCATCCGGTGAGGGCCAAGCACTGCGTGCGCTGCGGCGCGGTGCTGGAAGGTTCGCCGCCGACCTGCCCGGTGTGCAGTCACGTCCATTACCTCGAGCCGAAGCTCGCGGCCTGCGTGATCTTCCGCTCGGAGGGCGGCGTGTTCCTGCTGCGGCGTGCCATCGAGCCGGGTTACGGGCGCTGGACCTTCCCCGGCGGATACGTGGACCGCGGCGAGACCGTGGAGGCGGCGGCGGTGCGCGAGGCGCGGGAGGAAGCGGGTGTCGGGGTGCAGCTCGTGGACCTGCTCGGCGTGTACAGCTACCGCGGGCAGGAAGCGGTCATCCTGGTGTATCGCGGCGACGTGGTCGACGGCGAGCCGCGGGCGCTGTCCGAGAGTCTGGAGGCGCGCACATTCGACGACGGCGAGATCCCCTGGGATGAGCTCGCGTTCCACAGTACGCACGAGGCGCTCCGGGACTACCTGGCCGCCGGGCGGGGCGAAGGAAGGGTCGGACTCTCCCGCAACATCCGCTGAGGCGCGCCGGCCGGTCCGGCCGGGCGGCAGTGCGCCGCGTTCACCTGAGGAGCAGGAGCGGGGCGGTTCGCACCGCGCCGCCGGCGGCCACGCGCACGAAGAACACCCCGCTCGGCAGCGCCGCGCCGCGGTCGTCACGGCCGTCCCAAGTCAGAAAGTGTGTGCCCGCGGCGAGCCGGCTCTCCACCAGCGTGCGCACGCGACGCCCCGCGACGTCGTGCACGTCCACGCGGAGCGCGGCGGGATGCGGCAGCGCGAAACGGATCTCGGTGCTCTCGCGGAAGGGGTTGGGAGCGCCGCGAACCTCCGGGTCCGCCCCCGCGAAGGGTGGAGATCCGACCGTGTTCTGGTGGAAGTAGTACGGCCCGAGGTCGGCCACGGTCCCGTCGGGGTCGGGCGGGAGCGACGGGTCTCCCGCGTCGACGGCGGGGCTGCCCGCGGTCAGGGCGTAGTCGCCGCCGTCCGGGTCGGCCAGCAGCGGATCTCCGTCGACGTTCCCGTAGACGCCGTCGATGGTGCTGACGTCGTTCGCGACCGTGCCGCTGACGTCGCCCCCGCCGGCAGTCCACAAGAGGGCGGCCACCTGGTTCGCGAAGAAGAGGTTGTGGTGGATCTGCGCTCCGGAAGTCGAGAGCGCGCAGATCCCGCGGCCCCGCGCGGGCGGACCGGGGACTCCGTTCTGCAGGAAGATGTTGTGCCGGATCACCGGAATGGCCGTCCCCGCCGTCAACAGACCGTTCCCGTCGGTGCGGCCGATCAAGTTGTGCTCGAAGATTCCGGTCGACGTGCCCTCGAGGATCACGCCATGCGGGTCGTTACCGTCCGCCAGGTTGCCGTCGAAGTTTTGCCAGATCACGTTGTGGTGGATCCAGGCGGCCGACGAGTTGTTCGCGCGCATGCCGGCTCCGCGGCCGGTGGCCGAGTTCCCGACGACGAGGTTGTTCCGGACCTCGGGGGTGCCGTTCCTCACCCAGATGCCGCCGCCGTTCGCCGCTGCGCCGCCGGTGACGGTGAAGCCGCTGATCTCGCCCCCGGCGCCGACCACGTTGAACTCCAGCACGCCGGCGGTGCTCTCCGCGTCCAGGACCGAGAGTCCCACGCCCGCGCCGAGCAGGCGGACCCCGGCGTC
Source organism: Candidatus Eiseniibacteriota bacterium (assembly GCA_052390515.1). Taxonomy (GTDB): domain Bacteria; phylum ARS69; class ARS69; order ARS69; family ARS69; genus JBQTGV01. The sequence goes on from JBQTGV010000187.1 coordinate 30,071, forward strand.
GCCGATCACGAGGGGGAAGCTCTCGCCGTTCGACGAGGGGCTGTAGGTTCCCGCCGCAACCGCGACTGTGTCGCCGGGCGCGGCTGCCCCCAGGGCGGCGGTCACGGTGGCAAAGCTGCCGGGGACGTCGTGGACCGCTGCGTCGGCGGCGGCCGCCATCGGAAGCAGTGTGAACATCCAGGTGCGGAGCCTCGTCATCGTGACCTCCTCGGTCGACCTGGGCATACTACAACATCGAGGGGAGTACACCCCGCCTGCCGGGTTGTGACCGATCGACACTACGCGTGCGCGCCGAAGTCCCTCATGAGGTTCGCCAGGAGGCGGAGCCTGGCATCCACGCGGCCGTTGACCGTGTTCAGGGGGTAGCGCTTCCCGCGCCGCTCGCCCGCCGCCACGCCGGTCAGGATCTCGATGCCCCGGTCGATCGTCGCCACGGCGTAGATGTGGAACCGGCGCTCCCGGACCGCGTCGATGATCCGCTGATGCAGCATGAGCTCGGCGAGGTTCGACTCCGGGATCAGCACTCCTTGCGTGCCGGTGAGCCCCTTCACCATGCAGATGTCGAAGAACCCTTCAACCTTCTCGTTCACGCCGCCGATGGGCTGCACCTCGCCGACCTGGTTCATCGATCCCGTCACCGCCAGGTCCTGGCGAAGCGGGATGCCGGCCAGCGCCGAGAGTATGGCGTAGATCTCGGTCGTGGAGGCGCTGTCCCCGTCGATGCCGTGGTAGGACTGCTCGAAGCAGATCGACGCGGAGAGGGTGAGCGGCTTCTCCTGCGCGTACTTGGAGCGCAGGTATCCGGAGAGGATCTGCACGCCCTTGTCGTGGATGCGCCCGGAGAGCTCCGCCTCCCGCTCGATGTTGATCACCCCCGCGTTCCCGAGGCTCACCGTGGCCGTGATCTTCGAGGGCAGTCCGAACCCGAACTCGCCGGAGTCGTACACGGCGAGCCCGTTGACCTCGCCGACCTTCCTGCCGGCGACGTCGATGAACACCGTGCCCTCCTCGATCATCTGCTGCATCTTCTCCTGCGCGAGGTTGTTGCGGTAGTCCTTCTCCTGCAGCGCGCGGTCCACGTCCTGCCGGCGAACCTGCGCCGAGCCCTCCTTCTTCGCGAAGTGGCTGGCCTCGCGCACCAGGTCGGCGATCTGGTGGAAGCGCGTCGAGAGCTTGTCCTGCCTGCCGGCCAGGCGCGCACCGTGCTCGGCCATCGCCGCGAGACCGGTGCGGTCGAAGGGCAGCGTGCCCTCCTCCTCCGCCAGCCGCTGCGCGAACGCGCCGTACTGCAGGACGTTCTCCTTCGCGTTGGCGATCTCGGTGTCGAAGTCCGCACGGATCTTGAAGATCTTCTTGAAATCGTCGTCGTAGGCCCAGAGCAACGAGTAGAGGTGCGCGTCCCCGATGAGCACGACCTTCACCGACACCGAGACCGGCTCCGGCTTGAGCGCGGGAGGGCCGAGGACGGACATGCCCTCGGAGGGTATCTCCAGACGGCCGGTGCGAAGGGTGCGTTTCAGCGTGTGCCAGACGAAGCCCGGTTCGCCGAAAAGATCCCCCGCGTTCAGCACCAGGTAGCCCCCGTTCGCGGCGTGCAGGCTTCCCGCGCGGATGCGCGTATGGTCGACGGTCTCCTCGCCGTCCTTCGACCAGGTCCGTTCGATGATCCCGAAGAGACGCGAGGCGGTCGGCGAGTTCTCGACGATCACCGGCGCCGCCGTCGTGTCGTGATTGTCCACGACCAGGTTGACCCGGAACTCGAGGTCCACTTCGCTCTCGCCACGGTCACCGTTGTCCTCGCTGTCTTCCTGCCGCGAGAAGCGGGAGAGGTGGTCGAGCACGAACGTCTCGGCACGGCCGAGATACACGAGCGCGGGTGGGCGCCCGGAGAACTCCTCGCGGACGGAGTCGAAGCACGCGGCCACGATGGGGCGGACCGCCTGCTTCTCGTGCTCGGAGAGCTCGGCATTCATCTCACCGTCGATCTTCATGGTCTCACGCACCACGTGCTCGAGCTCGGACGTGAGGGTGCCCAGCTTCTGGCGGATCTTCTCCAGCCGCTTCTTGTCGAACTCGCCCTTGGCGGCCGCCTCCTCCAGGTCGGGGAGGAGCTTCGGCTCCCCGTCCGCCATCGGGACGACCTGCGGCGTGGGCACGGGCCCGAGCTGGACCTGCACCAGGGCGAAGCCGTCCTTCTGCACCCGCTTGTCGAAGCGCGCGATGATGCCGCGTTGGGAGGAGCGGAAGCGGGCGATGATCTGCTCGCGGTGCTTGCGGTACGGCTCGCCCTCCAGCACCTGCGGGACCTCTCGGCGAAGCGTGCGCAGCAGCTTGCGCATGGCCTCGACGAGCCGGCGGCCCTTGCCGCGCGGGAGGAACAGAGCGACGGGCTCCTCCGGCTTGCCGAAGCCGTACACGTAGCAGAGGTCGTCGGGCGTGCCCTTGCCGGCGTCCGCGGCCTGCAGGACCTGGCGGATGGTCGTGTTGCGGCCGGTGCCGACGAAGCCGGCGACGAACAGGTTGTATCCGGGCGAGTCCATCTCCAGCCCGAGCGCGATGGCCCGGAGCGCGCGATCCTGCCCGATGATCCGCCGGCTCGCCTCGAGCTCCGCCGTGCTCTCGAAGTCGAACGAGGCGGGGTCACAGGTCCAGCGCAAGGCCTCCGGCTGGAGCGAGACCGGGGCCGCCGCGGGGAAGAGCTCTTCGGTCATTCCTGCTCCTCGGTCCGGGTTGCCCAGGTGAGCGAAACGGGCGGCATCCCGAACGCGGCAAGCCGGCCGGACGCGGGCAGCGCCGCCGGATCGAAGGCGGCACGGAACGTCCAGGACGCGTCCCCCGACTCCGGAGACCCGCGAAGCTCGACCGTCTGCCGGCCCGTCACCAGGTGCTCTCCACCCGGCCACTCTACCGGGATCCCGAGAGGAGGGAAGCGCCGCCCGGCGGCATCCACCAGCGCGATCTCGGCCCCCTCGCCGCAGAGGGTCACGATCCGGCCGTCCACGGGCTCCTCGGCCGAGAGCACGAGATCGACGACGAGCAGCCCCGCGTCCGGCTGCACCGCGCCGATCCCCGCCTGCCAGCGAGCGGACGTGACGACGAGCGTCCAGGGACCGTCCCGGACGGGATCGCCCGCGCGCGCGGGAATCTCCGCGCCGGGCGTGACGAGCCAGCGGTCGAACCAAGCCATCATGCGCTCGCGGGCGTCGAGCCAGTGGGTCGGCTCCTCGAAGGCGTGGCCCTCCCGCGGATAGGTGACCAGCTCGGCCGGCACGCCGCGCGCGCGGAGCGAGGAGTACAGCTCCCTGCTGTTCGCGGGGGCGGTGTTGGTGTCGTCCTCGCCGTGCAGCAGGAGGAGCGGCGTCTTCGCCTCGGAGACCCGCGAGAGAGGCGAGAGGCTCCAGTACGCGTCGAAGTCCTCCCAGAAGTAGGCGTGGAAGTAGTCCCACTCGAATTCGGAGAGCTCGGAGTTGGCGAAGTCGGTGACGAAGCTGGCGATGCCCGAGCGGGACACGCCGGCGGCGAAGCGGCTTGTGCCGACGACGGCGCGGTTCGTCAGGAAGCCGCCGTACGAGGCGCCGGTGATGCCGAGGCGGGCGGGATCGGCGATGCCCTGATCGACCAGCCAGTCGACGCCGGCCATCACGTCGGCGAAGTCCGCGCCGCCGAGATCCCGGAAGTTGGCGACGTTGAACGCCGCGCCGTATCCGGTGCTGCCGCGGAAGTTGGGGGCGAGAGCGGCGTACCCGCGCGCGGCGATCGCCTCGAGCTGCTCGTCGGCGAGCGTGTTGACCGCGTGGTCGGCGGGCCCGCCGTGCCCCACGACGACGGCAGGAAGCGGTCGCCTCGCCTCCCAGTCCGGCGGCAGCACGAGAACTCCCTCGACGTCGAGCCCGTCGGGCGCGGCCCAGCGCACGATGCGGCGCACCGCGTCGACCTTCGCCGTGAGCGCCGCGTTGGTCCGCGTGCGCACCTCGATGCGCTCGTCGGGGAAAGTCCACGTGGCGATTTCGGGTCCCGCCGTCGGGCTCTCGTACACGAACGCGGCGAGTTCGCCGTTGCGCTTGACCGCGAGACCGCTGGCTCTGCCTGGCTCGGCGGAGAGACGCTCGGCGCGCCGGCTGGCGCCGACGAGGCGCCAGAGCTGCTCGTTGGTGCCGTCCGCGACCGTCAGGTAGATCCGGTCGGAGTCCTCGCAGGTGACCAGCTCGATCACGTCGCGGTCGAGGGCGTCGGACCCCAGCGTGATCTCGCCGCCCGCGGAAGGGATCGACCACACCGCGATCTGCGAGTACGAGCGCGTCGTGTCGATGCAGGAGAGGAAGAACACGCGCGAGCCGTCGCCCGACCAGCGCGGGGACCAGTCGTCGCCGAGGCGCTCGGTGAGCCGCGTGAGGCGGCCGGAGTCGACGTCGACGGCCCAGAGATCCGCCTTCTTCCAGTCCTTGGGATGCCCGGTGCCGTTCGAAGCGAAGGCAATGCGCTTCCCGTCGAAGGACAGGGCGAACTCGGTGACTCCGGGGTCGGCGCGGTGCACGCGACGCGCTTCGCCCCCTTCCGGACCGATCCGCCAGAAGGACCAGTCGCGGCGGGTCTCGTCGACGACTTGCTCGTCGAAGCCGGCGGCCGCGCGGGCGTCCCGCTGCGCGGCGATGCCGGGGACGTGCGGCTCCTGGGCCAGGTACACGAGCGATCCGTCCGGCGCCCATGCATACTGATCGACGCCTTCCGGCGCGTCGGTGCGTGCCTCGGCCTCGCCGCCGTCGAGCGGCAGGACCCAGACCTGGACGGCGGCGCTCTCCCCGCGGGCGGAGAGGAAGGAGACGGCGCGGCCGTCGGGCGTGAAGCGTGGGGAGGACGCGTCCTCGCCGGCGCTCGTCAGCGGTCGCGCGTCGGGCGGCTCGACTTCGCCACCGACGCCGAGGAGGCTGCCGATGCGCTCGCGGATGCGCGGGCCGCCGGGATCGAAGTACCAGATGCGGGTGCGCTGCTCGTTCGCCTCGAAGTCGGCCTGCGTGCCGGTGAAGACGATCCGCCGGCCATCCGGATCGAGCGCGACCTCGGAGAGCGCGACCATCTCAGCGAGATCACGGAAATCGACGGCTGCGCGCGCCCGCAGCGTAGCACAGGCGAACACCAACGCGGCGGACAGCCCGACGCTGCGAGCGGGGCCAACGACCATCGCTCCCACCCACAA
>JBQTGV010000188.1:0-12654 GCA_052390515.1 Candidatus Eiseniibacteriota bacterium
TGCGCTCGTCGCGTCCGGCATCCTCCGCGATCGCCGCGAGGGTCGACAAGTCTACTACCAGCCCGACCCCCGGTGCCCCATCCTCCCCGACCTTCGCGGCCTGCTCCTCAAGACCGTCGGATTGACGGACGTTCTTCGCCACGCGCTGGACCCGCTCCGGAAGGACGTCGAGGTGGCGTTCGTCCACGGCTCCCTCGCGCGTGGTGAGGAGATCGCGACGAGTGACGTCGACCTCCTGGTCGTCGGCCGCGTGTCACTCGCGAAACTCTCCGTTGCTCTGGCGGAGGCGGAGAAGCGCCTCACCCGCGAGGTGAACCCCACCGTCTATGCGGCGGCAGAGTTTGCAAGCAAGCTTGCAGCAGGAAACCACTTTCTCCGAGAAGTCCTGTCAGGCCCTAAACTCCTCGTGGTAGGCAGCAGCGATGAGCTGGAAACCCTTGCTCGACGAGCGGCGCCTGCAGCAACACAGGACAAGCCGCGCCGAGCTCGACGCACTGCGCGAACTGGTGGCTCGAGACCTCCGCGACGCTGAACTCGCCGGTCTCTCCCACGATCGCCAGTTCGCCATCGCGTACAACGCAGTGTTCCTCCTCGGGAAGATGGTGCTGGCTTGCGCTGGCTATCGCGCACTGGCCGGCGCGCACCACCAGACCAGGTTCGATGCCGTGCCCCTCGCCATGGGATCCGGCGAGAAGGATCGTGCGCGTTATTTTCAGACGTGCAGGCGAAAACGGAACATCGTCGACTACGACCTTGCGAGCGGGGCGACGGAGACCGAGGCGGCTGAACTGCTCATGGCCGCGTACGCCTTCCGGGAGGACGTGGAGAGCTGGATCACGACCGTCCACCCGCAGTACGCCCGTTCGGGCGGCGGGCGGTCAGGGACGCGATGATGGGGCCCGACGGATCCGCCGCCAGCGCACCTACTCCGTCAGAGATACGCCCCGACGATCAGCTCGAGCCTTCGCCGGGTCTCCTCCGGAATGACCTCCCGGGCGGTGAGGATCGCCGAGCGGAGGCTCCCGCGGTGGGGATTCACGAGGCCGGCCGGAAAGTCCCGGCAGAGGTTCCGCACCGTCGCCTTCGCGTTGGCGACGTTCTGGCTGAGCACGCGCATGACCTGCTCCACGGAGACGTCCTCGTGGCCGGCGTGCCAGCAGTCGTAGTCGGTGGCGAGGGCGAGGGTGGCGAAGGCGATCTCCGCCTCCCGCGCGAGCTTCGCCTCGGTCACGTTGGTCATGCCGATGACGTCCGCGCCCCAGCTCCGGTAGAGGTGGCTCTCGGCGCGGGTGGAGAACGCCGGCCCTTCCATGCAGAGGTACGTGCCGCCGAGGTGCACCTTCGTGCCGGCCTGGTCGGCGGCAGCGGCCAGCGGCCTGGCCAGCTCCTTCGTGATCGGATCGGCGAAGACCACGTGCGCGACGATGCCGCCCTCGAAGAAGGTGGCCTTGCGGCCGCGCGTCCTGTCGATGATCTGGTCGATCACGACGAAGTGGCCGGGCTCGATGTCTTCGCGGAGACTGCCGCAGGCGGAGACGGCGACGAGGAACTCGACGCCGAGCTTCTTCATTCCCCAGATGTTCGCGCGGTAGTTGATCTCGGAGGGGCTGATGCGGTGGCCGCGGCCGTGGCGGGAGAGGAAGACGACGCTGCGTCCCTCGAGCGTGCCGGAGATGAACGCGTCGGAGGGATCCCCGAAGGGAGTCTCCAGCCGGATCTCGGTCCGGCCGGAGAACCCTTCCATCTCGTAGAGGCCGCTGCCTCCGAAGATGCCGAGGGGGGCGTCGGCCATGCGGCGGTCAGCCCTGGTTCGGCGCGGGCGCCGGAGTGGCGCCGCCGTCCAGCGTGAAGGACGTCGTGCCGAGGACGTCGCCGCCTTCGGTGACGATGTCGACGCGGCACGGGCCGGTCATGCCCGGGCGAATCGTCTTGGCGCTCCAGCAGCGCCAGCCGGACGCGCCGATGTTGAGTGGGATCTCGGTGACGAGGCGGTCGCCGACGTACCAGCGGTGGTAGATCTGCGTGGGTGCGGGCGCGCCGTCGACACGGGTGAAGCAGTAGAGCATGCCGACGCTCGGGGCGAAGTTGGACGCTTCGCCGACGGGCGCGCGGTCCTCGACGCCGGTGCAGACCGCCACCTGCGTGAGCGAGAAGTCCGCGTGGGACTGGGTGGGCTTCGCCGCGGCGACGGGGGCGGCGGGCACGGGCTGCGAGGCCGGTGCTGGCTGGGCGGCGGGCTGCTGAGCGGGCGCCGGGGCGGCCGGCTGGGCCGGGGCGGTCTCCTCGGCGAGGGCCACGCCGGCGACGAGCATCAGCAGGGGCACGATGCGACAAGTCTTGCGGGACATTGCCAATACCTCACTGCGGGGCGGATCGATCTACGGCCATTCATCGGCGTTTCGGGCCGGTGGCCGTAATCGAAAGGAATACGGGATGACGGGGGGCGATGTCTACTGGGACACCTTACGCGGGCGGCGGCGGCTGACTTAGGCGGGTCTGCTGATGAGCGGCGGCCGGGGCGCGGCTCACACCGGCAACGGCGGTGTCGATCGATGGTTGCCTGCGAGGCGACTCGGGGCAGTCGTGGCGTTATACTGCCCGCGGCTGTTCGCCGGGTCATTGGGGGCGAGGTCTGTTGAAGTCTTAGTTATGCGGCACACACCGTGCCCGCTGGGGCACGAGTACCGGGGTGGGGTGAGATATGACGTACGTGCTCGACACCAACATCTTCAATTGGCTTGTCGACAAGCTCGTCGATCACTCGGAGCTTCCCACCGATGGCGACCTCGTCGTAACTCACTTGCAGGTAGATGAGGTCAGCCGGATCTCGGACGAGGACAGGCGCGCCCGCGTGTTCTTGACACTTGCGTGCGTCATCACCGGAGTCTTGCCGACTGAGAGCGCGATCTGCGATGTCTCGCGGCTCGATCATTGCAAGCTCGGAGACGGTGCGATCTACACCTCGGTGAAGTCTGCGCTTGACGCTCGGAACGGCAGGCAGGCGGCCAACACCGCCGACGCCTTAATCGCTGAAGTGGCCCTGGCGAACGACTTCACGCTGCTGACGGCTGATCGTGATCTCGCCGAGGTTGCCGACGCACACGGTGGGCGAGTGGCTCTCTACAAGCGGAGAGCGAATGCGACCGCATAACACGGGCTTGCAGCCGACGCTCACCGTCGGTTGCCGCGAGTTCGGGCGCGGGGGTACGCTTCCGGTGAGCGCGGCTGAAGCCCAACCGTTAGGCAGAGGACAAAGTCTAGAGCCATGGACATAGCGATTATCCCGAGGGCGATTCTTGACCAGCTCGAGACCGACCCGGAGAGACGCATCCACCTGAATGTCCTCCTGAGCCATCTTCTTCTCTTCAGTGTGGCGGCGCTTGCCGTTCGCCTGCCAAGCGCCTTGGTCATCGTGCCGCATGTCTGCCTATTTCAGACCCTGTGCGGCATTCCGTGTCCGGGCTGTGGGATCACTAGCAGCGCTGTGGCGTTTCTCGGGGGCGATGTTGGGCGTGCCTGGACCCTGAACCCAGTTGGGCCCGTTCTTCTTGTTGTCGTGGCGATTCAGGTGCCACTTCGGGCCGTGGCGCTTCGGCGCGTGCGTTGGAGCGGGTGTGTGTTGACCACCTCACGGGGAATGACAATCAGTGTGTTGGTCGCTCTGATCGCGAACTGGCTGCGTCAGATCACTTGATCAAGGAGGCGTAATCGAATGGCGAGTCAACTGTCGTGTCCGAAGTGCGGGGAGATGGCGACCCGGGGTGGTTTCAAGGGCTGGCAGATTATCGTCGCAATCTGCTTCTTCCCAATCGGTCTGTTGGCGTTGCTGGCGGACCGTAACCCGACCCAATGTCCGAAGTGTCGCCATACATGGCAGACCTGACCCTGCCTAACACGGAATGCGGCAGGCGGCGCCGTGCGCCGCTGCTGATTCTGAACTCGTTAGCTGGATCGTGAGCTTGGTGAACCCTTACGGAGGCGGTCGGGTGGAGGCGTGACGGTGCCGGACAAGATCAACGGCTACGAGATCCTCTCCGCGATCGGCTCGGGAGCCTTCGGCCGGACGTACCGCGTCCGCAAGGGCGGCCAGGTCTACGCGATGAAGGTGCTCAAGCTGGAGGCGATCCGGGACGACATCGACCGGAAGCGCTTCCAGCGCGAGTGTCGTGCGCTGCAGAAGATCGCGAGCGAGCACGTGGTGTCCTACCACGACCACGGCGTCTTCGAGCAGGGCGGGGTCGAGACCTATTACGTCGTGATGGGCTTCGTGGAGGGCACCGACCTCCAGCGTCGGCTGCGCGGCAGGACCTTCCCGCTGCCGGAGGCCGAGATCCGGGCGATGCTCGGGCAGGTCCTGCGCGGCCTGGCCGACATCCACGAGCAGCGGATCATCCACCGCGACCTCAAGCCGGCCAACATCTTCATCACGGAGGACGACGCGGTGAAGATCGTCGACTTTGGCCTGGTGAAGATGATCGACTACACGACGCTGACGATGACGGGTGCTGCGGTGGGGACGCCGCTGTACATGTCGCCCGAGGAGATGCAGGGCCGGGAGATCGACCACCGGAGCGACCTGTACTCCTTCGGCGTGCTGCTGTACTACCTGCTGACTGGGACGTTTCCCTTCATGGGGGACAACCCGATGCAGCTCATGCACCGGGTGACGCAGGAGCCGCCGAAGCGGCCGACCGAGCACAAGCCGGACCTCTCGAACCGGTTGGAGAACTTGGTGCTGCGGCTCTTGGAGAAGGAGCCGTACCTGCGGCCGTCGAACGCGGCCGAGGTGGCGGAGTTCTTGGAGCGCACGCCGTTTTTCCGGGTGGACGAGACGCCGGCGCCGGCAGCCGCGGCGTGGGGTTTCGACCGGCGGCTGTGCTTCATTCGGCTCTTGCACAACGAGAAAGGCGTGATCGAGCGCTTCCTCGAGCGCCAGGCGATCGACGGTATCGTCTTCCAGGCGAACTACATCCCGCGCTACGAGCGTCACCTCGAGGTGCTGCGGGCGCGCGGAGTGCCGTATCTCTTTGATCCGAGCACGAACCGGCTGGCGTACTCGAAATTCAGCGAGACGCAGGGCCTGCGCGAGCTGCCGTACGTCTTCGACAAGATGAATCGGTTGACGCCGGCGACGCTGCGGGCGATCGCCGAGATCCGGCGCTACGTTAAGGAGGTCCTCGGCTGGCAGATCCGGCACGGCTGCACGTACCTGGTGGCGCCGTTTCACTTCAGCAAGACGCTGACGTCGGAGTGGATGGAGCTGGATTTGAAGCTGATCTCCGAGGCGCGGGAGTACCTGGCGTCGAAGGGGCGGGACGAGAAGCTCTTCGCGGCGGTGTGCACGAACATCGAGGACCTGACGGACGAGGATAACCGCAAGCTTCTGGTCAACCGGTACTCGAAGCACCCGGTGGACGGCTACCTCTTCTACATCGACCTGGTACAGGAGCAGATGAGCGTGCCGGGGCAGCTCTACAGCTACCTGAGCATGCTCGTGGACTTCAAGGCGCTGGGAAAGCCGCTCGTCGCCTGCCGCGTGGGGAACCTCGGCCTGGGTGTCGTGTCGCTGGGGATCGACGCCTTCGAGACGGGGATCGCTTCGTTGAGCTTCTTCTCCGAGCAGACGTTGCTCGAGGACCGGCCGCGGGGCTACACGATGCAGGTCAAGTACTACGTGCCCGATCTCTTGGCGAACCTGCAGCTCGAGATGGTGCTCGACGTCCTCGGCTCCGGGCAGTACGACGACCTGATCTGCCGCTGCCCGTACTGCGGCGGCGGGCGGACGGACGACAGCCTGCGCCGGGTCGCGAAGGAGCACTTCCTGTGGCACCGGATGCGAGAGATGGAAGCGATCAACCGTCTGGGCGAGGGCGAGCGTCTCGATGCCTTCCTGAAGAGGACGGATCGAGCGCACAAGCTCGCCGGCGAGATCCGGCGCAAGCTCGGCGTGGCGATTCCGAGCCAGCACTTCAAGACCTGGCTCGAGGTCTTCCCCGAGGTGGCCAAGCGCTTGTGACGGATCGGCTTAGGCCGTCGCGATCTGCTCCCAGATCCGCTCGTTGGTGAGCAGGAACAGCTCTTCGCTACGCGGAGCCCGGCGCCGGGGCTGGAACAGGATCTCTGCCGTGCCGTGCGCGACGGCGATCAAGCCGACATTGTGCTCGCGCAAGACGTCGTCGCGCACGCGGTCGCGGCGCGGCGCCGAGATGGCGAGGTAAACCTTGTGGGCGAAGTGCTGGTAGCGCCGGGCCTGGCACAGGCCCTCGAACCAGTTCTTCATCTTGGCCTCGACGGCCCAGATCTCGCGGGCTACAGGCCGGTGCTCGCCGCGGAGCTGGAACGTGCCGTCCTCGATCTCGTCGATGTAGTTTTCGGTGAGGAGGAAGCGCAGGATCTCGTAGCGCAGCCGTTTCGGTGAGATGCCGGTCCGATCGAGCAGCTCGTCGAAGCTCGCGGCCTCGACGTCGCGGAGGGAGCGGATGACCTTGACCTCGGCGCGTCGGAGGAGGCTCGCGGTCTGACTGAGGCGGCGCCGACGGCGGATGCTCTCGCGGCTGGGGCGCGCGGCGACGACATCGGCAACGCCGTAGCCCACGCCGAGCTCCTCGATCACGACGGCACCGTCCCACAAGCCGGCCAGGCAGGCCTTGATCGGGGCGATCATCTCCCTTTCGTAGCGCATGCTCTCAGTCCTATGCTGGCTGGCCGCCGGGGGTCACGTTCGACGATAGTGTACTCATGACGAGCCCAGCTAGCACGTATGAGCCCCCGGTGGTCAATAGGTAGTTGTTCCCCTCCGTCCGCCTGGTCGGCGTCGCCCGCGGGGAATCGAGCGGATCGTCCCGACTTCGTTTCCCAGGAGTGCAGGAGCAAGTGGGCGAGGATGGGCGACCGGGGCGGGGCGACGAGCAGGGCGGCCGACGCTGCCGCTAGTGCGGCCCGTCCGTCCCCCTCGAAGTCCGCCGCGCTGCCAGGTACTCCCGGATGACGTCCATGGCCGGGTCGCGGTTCGTCCGAAAGTCCTCTGACGACATCTCCGCCGGTAGCTCGGGCGCAATGAACGGGCGAACGTCCTCGGAGACGGAGTCCTGCCAGTAGCGGCTGGAAGCGGAGACGGTGAGCCCGCTCCACGGCAGCACGATGGGATTGTCTTCGCCCACGAAGTTGGGGCTCGATCCCGTGGGTTCGCCCACGAAGATCGGGTGCACGTCGCGGTCGAGGCGGTTCACGAAGTTCTGGCACGCCGAGAACGTGTTGCGGCCGATCACGACGAAGAGATGGCCCAGCTCCTCGCCGGCATACTCCTGCCGCATGGCGTCCAGGAGAGGCGCGAGCAGGAAGTTGTTGCCGCCGTTGTTGCGGCGGACGTCGATGACGAGGGCGTCGGGGCGGTCCGCGGCCAGCGTGTCGAGGAGCGTCCGCGTGAACTCCGCGATCGACGGCCCGTGCTCGCGGTCACGCACGGAGTTGAACTGGAAGTAGACGAGATCGTCCTCCGGTCCGGGGACGGGCACGGGTGTGAACGAAGCACGGGTGTAGGACGAATCCCGCCTCGGGGCTGTTTCAGGAGGGCCGGGTAGCCGCGGACCATGAAGAGCCCGAACTCGATGCGGGGATTTCATGGTAAGTCGAGGCACATGGAGGCCGACGTGACTCACGAGTCCACCGCCACCCGGCTCTCCGCCGCCGAAGCGCCGGACGCCGTCGCCGTCCTCTGCGACGCCTTTCACGCGTATCCGGTGATGCGCTTCGTGCTCGGCGCGGGCGCCGACTACGACGATCGCCTCCGGGCGCTGGTCGGCTTCTTCGTGGCGGCGCGGTTGCTCCGGGACGAGCCCATGCTCGGTATCCGGGACCCGGCGGGCCGGCTCGTCGCCGCGGCGCTCGTGACCCTGCCGGGAGACCGCCCATCGCCCGAGGAGCTGACCCTCCGCCGCGAGGCTCTCTGGGCGAAGCTCGGCGCGGCGGAACGCAAGCGGTACGAGACTTTCGGCGAAGCGGCCGGAGGCTTCCCGGTCGCCGAGCCGCATCACCACCTCAACATGATCGGCGTGCTCGGCACGCACCGCGGCCGCGGGCTCGGGCGCAGGCTGATCGAAGCCGTGCACGAGCTGGCGCGCGGTCACGGCGGGAGCGCCGGCGTCAGCCTCACCACCGAGAGCGAGCCCAACGTCGCGCTGTACCTGCACCTCGGCTATCGGCTGCTGGGCCGCGCGCGCGTGGGGGACGTCCTGGACACGTGTGCGATGTTCCGGCCTGTGGACCGTCCGCCTACGGAGTGAAGCGGGTCATCTTGATTCCGGGAGGTCTCACGGCGTGAAGCTCTGCACCCCGATCAGCTCGATGTCCGTGTCGGTCGGACCGATCCAGCGCGTGAGGTAGACCTCGTACTGCGTCCCCGCAACGAGCACGACCGGAGCATTGAACTGCTGCGCGCCCTCCGGCACCCTGGCGTACTTGACGGGCGAAGCGAGCGCGTTCGCCGCCTCGGTGTACACGCCCCACTGATCGGTGCCGCTGCCGGCGGGCTCGACCAGCAGCCAGTGCGCGAGGCAGGCTGGCGTCCACGAGAACTCCGGCTCGACCCCGGGACCTACCGCGATCACGACCGCACCTTCACAGGGAGCGGGCCCCTGGGGAGCCGCGGGCGAATCCTCGGAGCAGCCCGCCCCCGTCAGCGCCGAGGCCAGCGCGAAGATCCCGGCTGCCGCTCGAACGATTCGTGACGTGCGCATGGGCGGAGTCTATGCCCGCCCTCGCCGCCGGCGCAAGCCGGCCGCGGCAGCAAGCCGGTCACGCTCGGTCGCCGCGGAGTGGACGGTGCGCCCTTGCTGTGGCGCTGCGTTCGCCCTTACCATGCCCACCCCCGAGTAGCGAACGGCAAGGACGCTGCGCATGAGAGCGAAGACGATGTCCGGCGGCGAGGTGGAGCTGACGCAGGACGCGCTCGGCAAGTTGAAGGCGCGGATCGCCGGTCCGCTGATCGCCCCGGGCGAAGCCGGTTACGAGGAGTCCCGCACCGTCTGGAACGCGATGATCGACCGGAAGCCCGCGGTCGTCGTCCGCTGCCTCGGCACCGGCGACGTGATGGAGTGCGTCCGCTTCGCACGGGAGAACGATCTGCTGCTGTGCATCAAGGGCGGCGGACACAACATCGCCGGGCTGGCCGCGGCCGACGGCGCGCTGATGCTGGACATGTCGCTCATGCGCGGCGTGTGGGTCGACGCAGCGCGGAGGACCGCGCGGGCGCAGGCAGGCAGCCTCCTCGGCGACGTGGACCGCGAGACCCAGGTGCACGGGCTCGCCGCCGTCCTCGGATTCGTCTCGCTGACCGGCGTCACCGGGCTCACCCTCGGCGGCGGATTCGGCTACCTGACAAGGCGCTGGGGCTGGACCACGGACACGGTCCTGGGGATGGACCTCGTCTCGGCCGACGGACGCCACGTGCGCGCGAGCGGCGACGAGAACCCGGACCTCTTCTGGGGTCTGCGCGGCGGAGGCGGGAACTTCGGCGTCGTTACGGGCATCGACTACGCGCTCCACCAGGTCGGTCCGGAGATCGTGGGCGGCCTCGTCGCGTGGCCGGCCGCCGAGGCTCCGCGGGTCCTCGAGCTGTACCGGACCGTGGCGGAGGAGTCGCCGCCCGAGCTGACGCTGGTCTCGCTCATGCGGCCGGCGCCGCCCGCACCGTGGCTTCCGAAGGAGTGGCACCGCCAGCCGATCATCGCGCTGCTCGCCTGTCACACCGGGAAGCCGGAGGAGGGCGAGAAGGCCGTCGCCCGGATCAAGTCGTTCGGCAAGCCGATCGGTGACGTGCTGGTGCGGCGCCCGTACGCGCAGATGCAGGCGCTGCTCGACGCCACGCAGCCGAAGGGGCGGCGCTACTACTGGAAGAGCGAGTATCTCCCGAAGATCGAGCCGTCGCTGTGCGAGAAGGCGATGGAGCATGCGTCGCGGATTCGATCGCCGCACTCCGCCGTGATCTTCTTCCAGATCGGCGGCGCGCTGAACCGGCTCGACGAGGAGCACTCCCCCGCCGGCAACCGCGATGCGCGCTACGTGCTCAACGTGGCCGGCTCGTGGGAACGGGCGGACGAGGATGCGGCGAACATCGAGTGGGCACGGACGGCGTGGACGGACATGAAGCGGTTCTCCACGGGCGGCACGTACATCAATTTCCTGACCGAGGACGACGGCTCGGAGCGCGTGCAGGCCGCCCTCGGCAAGGCCATCCGGCGCCTGGCCGAGGTCAAGGCGAAGTGGGATCCGCACAACGTGTTCCGCACGAACCGGAACATCGAGCCCGCCGACGTGCGGTGACGGCCGGGCGCCCTACTGAGCGCCTTACCGCATGATCACCACGCGTTGCTCCGCCGACGAGGCCCCGCCGGAGAGCCGCACGAAGTAGACCCCCGGCGTGACCCGCTGTCCCGCCGCGTCGCGGAGATCCCAGACCGCTTCGTAGGTCCCCGGAAGCTGATTCGGGTGGCTGAACAGGGTCTGCACGCGCCGGCCGGCCACGTTGTACACGTCGAGGCTCGCCGGACCGCGCTGCGGCACCTGGAAGCCGACGTGTGCAGGCACGTTCGTCGGGTTCGCGCCGGCGAGCCACACTTGGCCGGAGGACAGCGCCTGCGCGAGCGGCGCGCTCACCGAGCCGGGGTTCTGCGCCGCGTTGTCGGGATCGGTTCCCGCGTCGAGCTCGTCCCGGTCCCAGAACCCGTCCTCGTCCCGGTCGACACCGAGACGGATCAAATGCTGAGGAAGCACCGCCGTGAACGACATCTCCCGGCCGGGTCCGGCCAGAGCCTGCAGCTGCCCGGTGGTGTACGTCCGCTCCGCGAAGCGGTCCACCCTCCAGGCGTTCGCGCCGGTCCGCATCCATCCCCGCAGCTCGCCGCGCGCGTCGCGTCCCTTGGCGACGAGGCCCGTCGCTCCGCTGGTGGCGTTGAGCAGCTTCTGCAGGATCGGCTGCACCACGGCAGTGTTCGTCCCGTCCATCGTCACCATGACCGCTGCGGCCGGATGAACGCCGCTGGGGAACGCCATCATGAAAGCTTCGACGTCACGGCGCTGGGCGTCGGTCGTGAAACCGGGGAAGAAGTCGAAGCCCTGGTTGTCGCTCAGGTCGAGGAAGAAATCGAAGTGGTTGGCGAAGGCTCCGTCGTGCAGGAACCCGTACCCGCGAACGGTCTGCCCGGGCGTGTTCGTGAAGCGCGTCTTCTCGTACTGGTTGCGAAGATGTACCGAGACCATGTCCTGGTTGCCCTGCACGAGCTGCAGCGAGATCAAGGTGTCGCGGTTCCCGTGGGGCGGCGTGTGGCAGGCGGTGCACTCCGCCGTCCCCGCGAGCATCGCGTTGTTGAACAGGTTGTCGCCGCTCGCCGGATCGGCGCCGCCGATCGAGGGCAGGTGCCCGCCGTCCAGCGTGCGGTTCGGCTGCGGCGGGAACAGCATGGAGTGCACGAAGCCCTCGAGCTGCTGCATCTCGGAGTCGGTGAGCTCGCTGGACCGCCCGTGCAGGTCGACGAACGTCGGGTTGAAATCCGCGAGCGTCGTCCTTTCGCCGCGCCAGTGCAGTGCCTCGACGCCCTGCCGCAGCCCCTGGAGCGTCTGCGTGACCATGGGCCCCTTCATCGGGTGGTACCCGATACCGGGAGGCGCGTTCGGCGTCGGCGACGTGGGCTTCGGCGGAAGCACGACGCCCAGCGGGTTGCCCAGATCCCACGCGATCCCGTCCATCTTGCCGAAGACGTGGCACGTCGCGCAGGAGTTGTCCCCGTGCGCGGAGCTCAGCTCCCCATCGTAGATGAACTTGCGGCCGTTCACGATGTCGGGGTGGCTGGGGTCGTGCCCGAGCCGCAGCTCGTAGGACGAGTCGTCGGTGAGGTCGACGACGGAAAGCGTGCTCGCGAAGCGGTTCACCACGTAGAGCGCGTTGCGCGTCTCGTCCAGCGCGAGCCCGCTGGGGCCGTCACCCACGACGATGCGCCGCGTCACGTTCCCCGCGGAGTTGAGCACGCCGACCTTCCTCGATCCCATGGCGGCCACGTAGATCGTCGAGCCGTCCGCGGAGATGTCCATGTCCAGCGGGATCGACAGGCTGAGCGCGCGCTCCGTCGGATTGCCGGCGGGATCGCTGTAGTCGATGTGGGAGTTCAGGTGTACCGGTGTCACGGTGTCCGCCGCCGGATCGACCAGCGTCACGCGGGCCTGCGTGAACCTGCCCTTGAGGTTCTGCTCGAAGCGGACCTCGTTGATGGCCTCCTGGTTCGTCACGTACAGCACGCCGGTCACGGGATGGACGGCGATGTTGAACAGCGTGGTGCCGACGCCGCGATGGAACCCGCTGACGGCCAGCGTGGACGTGTCGATCTCGATGATGTCGTGGTCATAGAGCGTGTAGGGCAGGCCCCAGTTCTTGCCGGTCTCATCCACCCAGGACGTGCCGTTGTAGCGGACGATCAGCGCTTCGTCGGGTTGCGGCGGCAGCGTGGGGTCCATCGGCGGGTTCGGGGGAGGCGCTCCGCCGCCCGCCAGCACGTCCTCCCAGCGCACGACCGACGTCTCGTTCTGGCTGTCGAGCGCCGCGACGTAGAGCTTCGAGCCGTCCGGAGAAAGCGCGAGCGACCGGGGGTCGCTGTGCAGGAGCGG
>JBQTGV010000189.1:0-22271 GCA_052390515.1 Candidatus Eiseniibacteriota bacterium
CGCCGTGTCCGGAGCCACGGACGGCGGAGGCCGGCGGCCACGAAGCGAGCGAGGCACGGATGCCGAGCGAGTGTAAGCGAGGCCATCTGATCATTTCTTTCGAGACGGAACACTAGCGGCGCAGGACGATGCGCTCCGTCGCGACGACACCGGTGGAGGCCGTGCCCCGCAGGAAGTAGACGCCCGACGGCATGTCGCCCTCGGTGCTCCGCCCGTCCCACGTGAGCCAGCCGCCCGACGTTCCCGTCATCACCGGCTCGGGCCGGCTCAACAGCCGCCCGGCCACGTCATACACGGCGAACGCCGCCGTCGTGCCTTCCGCCACGCGGAAGACGGCGCGGGTGAGCCCGCCGCTGGGGTTCTCCAGCACTCGCAGCGCGAATCCGTCGAACGGCAGCTCGCCGCCGAACTCCGCGGCCACGGCCGGCGGCGGCGCGGCGCTCGCGTCGATCTTGTAGACGTGGGCTTCGTAGTCCGCGAACCAGTCGATCACCTGCCCGTTCACGACGGGCAGCCAGCGATTCTCGAAGAGCACTTCGATCCACTGGATGTTCGCGCCGACGTTGATGATCATGTCCCCGGAGGCCCCGCGCCGGCTCGCGGCGAAGACGTAGCGCACGCCGCCCGAACCTCCGTTCTTCGCCAGGACATCGAGATCGGGCGAGCCGGAGCTGATGCCCGCGGCCTTCCCGTTCACGAGCACGCTGGTGAGCGAGGCGACCTCGGCGATCACCGGCGCGATCACCGGCCAGCTCGCCGAGCCGTCGCCGAGCGGGTGGAACCAGTTGTGGCCGGCCCAGATCAGCCCGGTGGCGCCGTGGATGATCGACACGTACGCTTCCCAGCGGGCCTCCTTCGTGGGAATCCCCTTGTGCGCCTGGATGATCGCCCAGAGCGGCTGGTTCGCCGCCTTGACTCCCTGCGCGATGGCGTCGAGTCCGTCCGGCAGCCGGTCCATCGGGCAGGTCCCGTTCCCGATGATGACGTACGGCGAACAGGTGCCCGGCCCCGGCGGGTACGGATAGCTCGTGAACAGCACGACGTTGCCCGCTGCCGCGTAACCCTTGAGATCCGAGATCCACGCGGCGCTGTCGGCGGAGATGTGCACGGGCTCGAGCGCGATTCCCACGACCCGGTTGGGGCTCGCCGCGCGGAGCTGAGTGAAGGTGCTGCGGACGTGAACGCTGTCGACGTCCCCGATCTTCGCGTTGGCGATCGACCAAGCGGGCTCGTCGCGGTTGGAGAAGGCGATGGCGGCCTTCGATCCGGCGAAGCAGCTGAGCACCGAGGCCAGCGAATCGGCCGGGTACATGAGCTTCGCCACCTCGAGCTCGGGCGTGGCGGGATTGTCCCACTCCCAGGTGTCGAAGGACCCGATCATGAGCTTGTAGCCGGTGGCGTCGGCGGAGTCCCGGATGGCCGCGCAGGACGGCATCGAGTCGGCGAACGCGTAGCCCTCGTCCCAGACGAAGTTCGCGCCGGACTGGCGGATGCGGTCGTTCCAGTTCGGGTAGCGGTCCCTGCCCAGTTGCAGCAGCCCCACGGGAAAGAACTTCTGTCCGTCGATACGCAGGATCTGGTCCGAGCCGACGGTCACCTGCTGGGCACGGGTCGGGGAGGCGTCCACTGCGAGCAGGACGCCGAGAACGGCGAGCGCGTTCTTCCACGCACGGGGCTGTTCCGGGGGGGATGCCAAGGCACGGCTCCTTGGTGATGGGCTCGATGCGCCGCGGGTCCAGGCCGAGCAGGGCGCGATTATAACGGGAGGCCGCCCCCGGTTCCATGGCGTAGTACGGCCAGCAGGCGATCGGCCTTGTGCGGCGCCCCCCTCGGTGGTATTCGCGGCCTCGGGGGTGGTATGCGCCTCGAGTTCCACGGAGCCGCCGGGACCGTCACCGGATCCAAGTACCGTCTGGAGACGGGGCGGGGCGCCGTCCTCGTCGACGCCGGGCTCTTCCAGGGGAAGAAGGCCCTGCGGCTCCGGAACTGGGAGTCTCCGGGCTTCGAGCCGGGCGCCATCGACGCCGTCCTGCTGACCCACGTCCACGTGGACCACGTGGGATACCTGCCGCGGCTCGTTCGGCTCGGATACCGCGGCCCCGTCTTCGCCACCGCCGCGACCGTTGACCTCGCCGCCATCGTCCTCCGCGACGCCGCCAAGATCCAGGAAGAGGACGCCGCCTACGCGAACCGCAAGGGCTTCTCGAAGCACAGCCCGGCGCTGCCGCTCTTCGATGCCGCGGACGCGGAGGCGGCGCTGCGGCTCCTTCGCCCGGTGCCGTTCGGGGAATGGATGGACACGGCCGACGGCATCCGCGCGCGCTGGACGAACACCGGACACCTGCTCGGCGCGGCGATGATCGAGGTGGAGGCGAAGGGCGCACGCGACGAGACGCGTCTCCTGTTCAGCGGGGACGTCGGGCGATACGGCCAGCCGCTGCACGTCGACCCATCGCCCCGGCCGCCGAGCGATTGGCTCGTCATCGAGTCGACCTACGGCAACCGCACCCACCCCGGCGAGCCGATCGAGGATCAACTGCTCGAGCCGATGCGGCGGACGCTCTCGCGGCGCGGCGTGGTGCTCGTGCCGGCGTTCGCGGTGGGGCGGTCGCAGCTCGTGACCCTCGTGCTGCGGCGGCTCATGGGCCGCGGTACCCTGCCGGAAGTGCCCATCCACATCGACAGCCCCATGGCCGTCGACGCGACGAGCATCTACTCGAAGTACCTCGACGCACGCAACGTGGACGCCGACGTGTTCGCCGACGGCCGTGCTGTGCTGTTTCCCGACTGTGTGGAGATGCATCGCACGGTGGACGAGTCGAAGCACCTCAACGCGCTCGACGGACCGCGCGTGATCATTTCGTCGTCGGGGATGATGGTCGGGGGGCGCATCCTGCATCACCTGCGGCAGCGCTTGCCGGATCCGCGAAACCTCGTGTGCCTGGCCGGCTTCCAGGCGGAGGGGACGCGCGGGCGGGCGCTGGTCGACGGGGCGAAGACGCTGCGCATGCACGGCGAGGACGTGCCGGTGCGAGCCGAGGTGGTGAACCTGTCAGGCTTCTCGGGTCACGCCGATGCCGGCGAGCTGATGCGCTGGTACAGGACCGAGGCGACGGCGCCGCGCGGCGTCTTCGTGACGCACGGCGAGCCGGAGGCGGCCGCGGCCCTGGCGAAGCGGCTGGAGGCGGCGGGGGCGGGGGCCGTGCGGGTGCCGGACCTGGGGGAGGGGGTTCGTCTGAGCGCCGTGAGGACGTGAATGAGGTCGCTTCCACTCCGCCGAAGTGAGCTCCTTCGCGACGTGCCTATCTCGCAGCCTGTGGTCGCCTCGGAGCGGTAGGCCGCGCAGCCGGCCGGTGTCGCTGCAACCAGGATCTCTTGGCCGCCCGAGTGCACGTAGCTACCTGACGATGATCACCTCAGATCCCGCCTGCACATGGGCCGGACCAAAGTTGCCAAAACGACTGCCGACGGGAACGCAGGGAAGCGCTGGCAGTCCGCGGAAGGCGAGCCACTCAAGGGGGGTAGATGTCCGCGTCCCTCGGGACGCGGCCCCATTGAAGCGCTTCATGTGATCGCACTTGTCGTCAGCACGGCTCGGCGTAATTTGCCGGCCACGGCGCCTTCGCGGCTTCCCCAACTCACGCCTCCCCGTCAGGAGCCCCGAAGGTCTCCGTCTCCTCGAGGCTCCACTCCGTTCGCAAATTTGCGATAATCGAGGAGATTCGGGTGCCCAGGACAGAAGTCCTTCTCTATCGGGACGAGGACGGCGGCGTGCCCCTACGCGACTGGCTCGACGACCTGGAACCGAGAGCGCAGGCCAAGTGCCTTGCGTCGCTGAAGCGCCTAGAGGATCTGGGGCACGAGCTTCGAAGGCCCGAGGCCGATTACCTGCGGGACAGGATCTACGAACTTCGCACGCGGATCGGGAGGGTCCACCTTCGAATGCTCTACGTCTTCCATGGCAGGCAAGCTGTCGTCGTTTCGCACGGCTTTGCCAAGGAAGGCGAGGTTCCTGCAAGAGAGATCGAGGTCGCCATCGACCGAAGGTCCCGATTCAAGGGAGAGGGGACCAGGCACGCCTTGCGGGGAGGGGAATGAAGATGCCCAGGAAGCACGGTTTCGTGTCGCCGGCACTCCGGCATCTCGAGGACCGTTACATCGGCAGTGACCCGGAACGGAGAGCGGCGTACGAGGAGGCGCTGGCGAACGCTCAGGTCGCGCACGCCATTTGTGACCTTCGCTCCCGTGCCAAGCTCACCCAGCGGGAGCTCGCCCGGCTCGTCGGTACGTCCGCGTCCGTGATCTCCCGCCTCGAGGATGCCGGGTACGAAGGTCATTCTCTCGCCCTGCTTCGGCGCATCGCCAGCGCGCTCGGCCGGCGCATCGAGATTCGTTTCCTGCCGCGGCTCCGTGCGGCTTCCCGGTCGAGACCTGCAGCGCGGAGAACCGCGAGACGAAGAACACGCGCGCGCTGAGCTGAGCGACGCCTCCCGCGGAGGTGACAACGCGGTGCGCAATCCTGGTCCGACAGACCGTTCCTCGGCGCGCGTCGGCCGGCTCGGCGAGCATCCCCTGATCGTCACGACACGAGGCCCCGCCACCCGTTGGTAGGCGCAGCGGCTCCACTGAAGATCTCAGCTCCTCAAGACTCCGCTCCGTTCGCAAATTTGCGATAATCAAGGAGGGAGGTGAAGCGTAGTGCGCGGCCCGTGGCCCGACAGACTGTTCCTCGCGTCGATGACCTTCTCCATTCTCGTGGCGGTCGCGCACGCCATCTCCCTGCCGATCGCGTTCACCTACGACGGCCTCGAGTATCTGGACCTCGCCGACGTCCTCGGTTCGCCGCGGTTCCCGGCGGACTGGCACGAGGCGCGAACGCCGCTCTTCCCGCTCCTGCTGAAGGCGGGAATGACGCTCTTCGGCCGGCAGCCCCTGGCCGTCATCGCCGTGCTCACCGCGTGCGGGCTGGCGACGGTGCTCGTGATCGGTGCGACGACCCGGGCGCTCGCCGGTCCGGTGGCCGGGGCGCTGGTGATGGCTCTCGTGTCACTCTATCCGACGGCGATCGCGCACCAGCATCTGGTCCTGACCGAGGCCGGTACCGCGTTCCTCGTCGCGGCCGTGGTCGCCTTGTCGGCGAGGCGGGGGCAGGGGTCGGGGCTCTGGCGAAAGACCGCGGCGCTCGCACTCGTGGGCGGCGCGGCCTACTACTGGCGGCAGCCGGCGCTGGTGATGGCGCCGGCCGCGGCCGCGGTGCACATGGTCATGCACCTCCGGGGGACCCGGCTCCGGAGCCGGGCCGCGGGAATCGTGCTGCTGCAGGCGGTCCTGATCGGGGCCGTCCCCTTCGCCATGACGCGGCCGTGGCAGCCCTATCTCAACGACGCCGGCATGACGTCGGTCCACTTCTACGAGGGACTTCTCAAGCAGGCTCTTCTACCGATCGACCATCCACGGGCGGCGCCCTGGGCCGAGCGCTACCGGGAGGCCATCGAGGAGGCTCGTCGCGGCAACTTCTACTCCGGCCTTCGCACGGAGTCGTACCGCGCGCTGTCGGAAGACATGTTCGGTGGGCCGGCCGGCCGGCGCCGCGGCGGCGAGGAGCTCTTCCTCGAGCTGGTGAGGGAGCATCCCGGCGCGTACTTCCATGCGCTCGGACGGACGCTCATGCTGTTCGCGGGCGCGAAGTCGCTGGACAACGAGAACTTCGTGCACCGGGGAATGGTGCTCTCCACGCTGCCCCCGGAGGAACGCATCGTGCGCGCGCTCGGCGAGCTGGGCGAACGAATCCGCGCCGACTTCGGCTACCCCGCGCGGGACTCGCTCGTGCTGCGAGTGATCCGTGGGCTGACGCTGCCCTATGACGGGCTGCTGCTCGCCGGAAGCCTGGCGACCGCGGTCGGCCTGCTGCTCGGGCTCGCTACGCGGAGCGGGACGCTGCTCGCCCTGTGCGGGATTCCCGTGGCCACCCTGCTTCCGTACGCCGTCGTGCTGGACTCCTTCGACCGCTATGCGCTCCCCGCGCATGTCCTGTTCGTCGCCAACGTCGTCATCCTCCCCGCGCTCGCCGCCCGCGAATTGGCCCGGCGGCGGCGGCGGCGCCCCCGACCCGGATCGGCCGGGAACGCCGGCTGCCACGAGTCACTTCTCGATGGGCATCCCCACCATGGAGCCGTACTCGGTCCACGAGCCGTCGTAGTTCCGCACGTGATCGAGCCCGAGCAGGTACTTGAGCACGAACCAGGTGTGGCTGGAGCGTTCGCCGATGCGGCAGTACGCGATGGTGTGCTTCTTCGGGTCCACCGCCGCCTTGCCCAGGTAGATCTCGCGCAGTTCGTCCGCGCTCTTGAACGAACCGTCCGCCGCCACCGCCGTGGACCACGGAACGCTCTTCGCCCCCGGAATGTGTCCGGCGCGCTGCGCCGTCTCGGTCATTCCCGGAGGCGCGATCACCTTGCCGGTGAACTCGTCCGCGCTGCGCACGTCGACGAGGTTCGTCTTCCCGCCCTTGACGGCCTGCAGGACGTCGTCCACGCGCGCGCGAACCGAGAGATCGGGACCGGAGGCCTTGTACGCGGCCGGCGTCACCCGCGGCACGTCCACGGTGAGCTTCTTGTCGCTCTCGTTCAGCCATTTCACACGCCCGCCGTCCATGAGCCGCACGTTCTCGTGGCCGTAGATCTTGAACAGCCAGAACGCGTACGCGGCGAACCAGTTGTTGTTGTCGCCGTAGAGGATCACGGTATCCTCGCGGTGGATGCCGGCGCCGCCCACCAGCTTCTCGAAGCCGGCCTTGTCCAGGATGTCACGGGTGAGCTGATCCTGGAGCTGGGTCTGCCAGTTGAAGCCGACCGCACCCTCGATGTGCCCGGCCTCGTAGGCCTTGGTGTCCACGTCGACCTCGACCAGACGGATGCCCGGCTTGCCGAGGTTCTGCTTCACCCATTCGGTCGAGACGAGCACCTCGGGATGGGCGTGCGTGCTCATGGTCGAACTCCCCTGTGTGGAACTTCTCGCTTCGTTCATGTCCTGCTCCTTTCGTCCATGGGTCAAACCGAGGTGCCTTCCGCCAGCTCCGGAATGTGCTTGATCATGGCGGAGACGTACTTGAAGACGTTGTCGGGGAAGATCATGACGCCGAGCCCCTGGCGGTCGCGCTCGACGACGCGTCGCGCGCCCTCGAGGATCAGCCCGGAGCTCGGCCCGGCGAGCAGTCCTTCGTTCCGCGCCAGATCCAGCGCGCGGGTGTACGCCAGCTCGAAGTCGATCTCCAGCAGTTCGTCGATCAGCGAGGGATCGTAGAGCGCTGAGACCGATAGCTGCGAGACGTTGCGCAGGCCCGGAACGTCGTGCCCCTCCGTCGGCTGCACCGCGACCACCTTCACGGCCGGGTTGCGCTCCTTCAGGAAGCGGCCGCAGCCGGTGACCGTACCGCACGTGCCGAGGGAGACGAACAAGTGGGTGATGCGCCCTTCCGTCTGCCGCCAGATCTCCGGGCCGGTCGTCTCGTAGTGCACGGCCACGTTGCGCTCGTTCTCGTACTGGTTGGGCAGCGCGTAACGCTCCGGTTCGGCCTTCGCCCTCGTCTTGGCCATGTTGATCGAACCGTCGGAGGCGCCGGGCGTCGGGCAGACGTCGTCGTTCATCACGTCGAGGTCCGCGCCGGCGATCTTCAAGAGCACCTTCTTCTCCAGCGGCACTTTGTTCGGCACGACGGCGCGCATCCGGTAGCCGCGCGCCGCGGCGATGGCGGCGAGCGAGATCCCGGTGTTTCCCGAGGTGGGCTCGACGATGCCGCGGCCGCCGGTCAGGAGACCCCGCTCCTCCAGGTCCCGCACCAGCGCTCCGGCCGCGCGGTCCTTCACCGAGCCGAAGGGGTTCGCCCACTCGAGCTTGGCGAACAGGGCGAAGTCCGCTACGGGGTTCAGTCGGCGGAGGCGCACGAGCGGCGTCGGGTTCTCCGGCCCGGGCAGCATCTGCAGCACGTCGTCGTAGACCGCGGTCTCGCGGTTCATCGAATCTCCGCTCCGGAATGAAGAAGCCCACCGGTCCGGGAGCCGGTGGGCCGCAAACCGCCGAATGTCCGGGATCTCAGGCGGACCGGCGCGCGAGCCCCCGCGGCCCCGAAATGGAACAGGAACAGGCGAAGCTCGGGCTGTCCGGAGTCATGGGCGCAAGGTAGGCGCGCGTCCGACGTACGTCAAGGCTGGCCGGGGTGCGCCCGGCGGGCGCCGGACACCGAGCTCCGTGTCAGCCGCGTCGGAGCCCTGCTCTCGCGCCGCGCCTCCCGGGAGGCGGAGCCATCGCCACGTAGGTCACCTCGAAGGTCCCCGCCGCCAAAGAGGCGAAACGCGCGACGTCCGCCGCGGCGATCCCCGCTCCCTCTCCCGGATCCACCGTCAGCATGAACCCGTCCGTCACCATCCCCTCCTCCACCATCTCCTTGAACACCGTCGTCAGATCGAAGCGCAGCTCCACCGACGGGCTCCTCAGGTCCACCTCCCGAAGCGCAAAAAGCTCCGAGTCGTAGTCGCTGCCAGGCCGCGACCACCCCGCATCCCAGGTCACCGCTCCCGCCACCCACGGCGTCGTCACCGGATGAACGCGCAGCGTCAGCACCCGGTCCACGACCATCCCGGTGGCGTCGAAACGAAGAACCGCGCGGCGAATGGCGATGTTCTCGAGCTCCACCGGGGAGTCCATCTTGAACAGCACGCGGCTGTCACCGCTCACATCGGCGATGGCCGTGAGGCCCGCCACCCTACGGGTGAGCTGCTCCGCGGAGGTCGCCGTAGCCAGGAGGCACGCCAGCGCCGTGATCAGCAGTTTCGTCATGGCCCTCCTCCTCTACCGATACCGCGACTTCGTCTTTCCCCAGGACTCCACGTTCACCGACACCGCGCCGCAGCCCACACCCAACGCTCCGATCTGGCCGCAGGATCCCGAATTGGCCGGCAGCGCCGGCGAGCTTTGCGAAACCGTGAAGTCTTTCTGGGAGGGATCGCAGAGCAAAGGATCCACCTCCATGTCGGTGGAGCCGGGCGCGTAGTTCGCTCCGATGCCCTGAGCGTTCTGCCAGAAGAGATTACAACCGCTGGAAATAGTGAAACCTGAAAGCACCCGCACGGCCGCAGCACCGGTGGAGCTAGCGATGATGTTGTTGAGGAGCTGACCGCCGCCTGCCGTGAAGACGACCGCAGCGCCGCCTGTGGAGGCAATCTGTGAGTTTCCGTAGAACGTGTTCCGCTGGACTACTCCCTTGTCGATGAACAGACCACCGCCATTCCCATTCGAGCCCGTGACGCTGTTGCCCACAAAGACGCAGTCCTCCACCACCGTCGGACCGTTCACCGCGATGGCCACCGCACCCCCTCCCGTGCTTCCGTTGATGTTGCCCTCGAAGTAGCAGCCGCGGATCGTTACGCCGCCGCTGTAGCCACCTCCACCGATCGCTCCACCCCCGTTCGCCGGAGACGAGTTCCCGATAAACTCGCAGTCCGTGATGATGGCTTGCGCGGGCAGGCCCACGCCGATCAGGGCTATCGCCTGGTCGGAGCACCCCGAAAACGTGCAGCCGGTGACGGTCAGAAGCGCACTGGACTGCCGGATTCCTCCCCCAGCAGACGATGTGCAGTCGACGAACTCGCTGCTCACCACTTCGATGCTGGTGCTCCCCGAGGAGTGAATGCCTCCGCCTGCGCCGGTCTGGATCAAGCCAAGCAGTACGCAGTTCTTGACTGTGACTTTCAACGAAGACACCGCGTTGACTCCGCTTGCGCCCACCGGCCCACCGGTGATCGTGAAGCCGTCGATGATCGTCTGGTCCGTCACTAGACTGCGCGCGACCACAACCTCCGGCTGGAAGCCGGTCTGACCCATCATGTCCAGACTGGTCATCGCCGCACCCGCCTCCGACCGCAGCACCACCCCGTCTGTCAGGAAGGCCACCGCCGTCCGCGTCGATCCGGCGATCGTTCTCGTCTGGATGTCCGAGTACACTCCCGGAGCTACCAGCACTGTGTCCCCGGCCGTCGCGGCATCCAGCCCATCCTGGACTCTCGGGTATTCGCTGGGCACACGTATTACTGCAGCGCATGCTCGGAGCGGAACCCCTCCGAGCACCACGGCCGCAAGAAGTTGCAAGACCCTGCTGGTCATCTTCGGTTGCTCACCTCACGATGGTAACCTTGCGGACCTCCCGGATTCCAGGCGCGGTGAGGCGCAGGAAGTAGATCCCTGGCCCGACCGGCCGGCCCTGGCCGTCGTGACCCGCCCAGCCAACGGTCAAGGCACCCGGGCTCAACTGCCTCACGGACTCGAGAACTCGTCGTCCCCGCACGTCGAAGACCTCCATTCGGCACTCGCCGACCACCTCCTGGCGAACGACCAACCCCAGCTCGATGGTGCCGCGGGAGGGGTTGGGGTAGGGCCATCCCAGGGCCACGGCGGATCCCACCCCCGCACTGCGCACGGGCTCCTCCTCCTCCTCGGGGAGCACCGCCACGCCTGGTGGCGCCCACGTCGCTAGTTGCGGCGCGCCGGACGGCCTCACCGGGAAGCAGCTCGGCAGCGCGCCGGCGTCCTGGTCCCAGTTGGCGAAATCTACCGACGCCGAGCCAGTCAGCCTGCTGGAGATCGCGGAACCGTCGCTGGGGAACGACGGTGTGCGGATCTGGACTGTGTCTTGTGGCACCTGGCTCGAACGCTCCAGGAACCAGTAGTTGTCCTTCGCTGGTAAGCTGCCGGTGCTGGTATTGGTGTCCACCAAGCGCGTATCGGTGTCGTCCACCATGAGCCGGTTCTTCCCCTTCTGACCTGCGGTATACGGACCCATCGAGAGACCCGCGACGTCATTAGCTCCCACCGAGTGAAAGGCTTCATCATCCTGAAGCGCCTCCAGTTTGTTGTCCGTGAAGCGGACCGCCGGTCCCGTGATCTGCAAGTCCCGGTACACCTCCACCGCCGCATCCCGCATCTCCCGGCAGTAGTTGCAGCTCACCTGGATGTCCTGGGTCTGCAGAACATCCAGCCCCGCAGTTTGCCACTCCTCGATGTAGTTCTGGGAAACCGTCACCGCTCGATTCGTTGAACCGCAGAGCCAGTTCAGCCACACCCCTCGATAGTCGGCCGGCGTCTGGATCGCATTCCCCGGCCCTCGAACGTAGTTCTTGGTGATGAGAACCGAGCGCGGACTCGGGGCAGGAGCGAGGCAAAACGTCTTGCCCCAGTGGAAGTGGATACCCTCGGCTCCAGCGGCGTTGTTGAAGCCGTCCATGCGAATGTCGTTTCCCCTCAGGTCCAGCTCATCGGCCCCGTCGGCGAAGATCCCGGTGGATCCCTTCGGGAAGTCCAGCTTGCTGCCCCGCTCCACCCGCACGCTCTCCACCACGGCACCCTGCCCCAGCGACCCCTTGACCCAGATCCCGGTGTCCTCGAAGTGATGGATCCGGGAGTTCCGGATCGTGGTCAGCGAATCCACGTAGTAGACAGTCAGCGGGAACTTCGCGAAGCCGATGTCCACCGAGCTGATCACGCTGCCCGACCCCTCGTGGTCCACCGTCACCCCGTGCCAGTCGTCCCCGTTCACCGAGTCCATGGCCACCGAGCGGAACACCGCCATGCTGTCGCTGCCCTGACCCTTGAACGTGTTCAGCTTGCCGTAGACCATCAGGTCCACCTTGCCGGTCTCCCCGAAAGGCAGATTGTTGGTCTCGGAGTTGGACGTCACCACCTGCGTGCCGCCCACCAGATTCCAGTAGTCCTCCGACCCGCTCGCCACCCCGTGGGCGTCCCGGCTGATGGCCACGTCCGTGTTGTTCAGGTAGATGTGCCGATTGCTCTCGATGTTCGAAAAGCTCAGGCTGTCCAGCTGACCAGATCACCTTGCCGAAGTCCGCATCGAAGATCGCCACCCGATCTTGATTTCGGAACGTGATCACCACGTGCTGAGGTCGGTACAGCAGATGCGTGCCGAAGAGATGGCCCTCCCGCATCCACTCCAATGCGTTCGCATGGAAGAGATCGACCCAGTGCCCTCCAGCTTGATCCCCCACGCCCACGAGCTGCGGAGGAAACACGTCCTCTCTGCCGGCCAGCGCGTCCAGAAACCCGAAGGAGCCGACCTCCGCACCGGTGTCAGCGTCGAGGATCGTCACCCGGTCGTCCCGTGTCTCGACGCTCGGGTGGATGCCCGCGACGATCCGGCGCCGGAACGTAAGAAGCGCGATCCTGCCGTCAGGCCGAATCTCCGCGTCGTGGTGAGCGGTCATCGTTCGCTTCCAGAGAACACGACTCTCCGAGTCCAGTCGAGCGACGTAGCGGCAGCTGTCCGGAATGTGGTGGGTAAACACGGAGTCGCCACTCACGGGGTCTGCGCCGATGACAAGGAGACCCCCACCCTCGACCAGCTCGGCGTGCTCCCACAGCGCGCTCGGCTCGTGACTCCACGAGTGGATGGCGACCCCGAAAAGATCGATGAGATCCGCCCGACTCAGAGCTTGAACGACGTAGAACCGGTAACCTGGGCACGCTCGGGATTCGTCGAAGACGGTTGTGCCGGCGCGCGGATCTTCTACTACCGAGCCCGAAGCGTAAGGAAGCGATCGAACTGCTTCGAGCTCCTGGCCGACCTCTCGACCCGTGCCTTCACATCCCGCAAGGACTGCAGCCGCCAGCAAAGCCACACGTCTCGGGTTCAAGGACACTCGCGGGAGACGTCCTCCACGACCGCCCAGTATTGCCCGCCGGACTCCCGCACGCGGGACCGCCAGGTCACCTCTCGGTACTCGCCTTCCACACACCGCCATACCGCGGTCATCAACAAGTCCTTCTTCTCCTCGCGGTTCTTCCACTCGTCCGGCTCGCCCAGTCGCTCGACGAATGCATCGGGCCCGCTGGCCAAGTAGTCTTCCTCCTCACGGTCCGTATTCGACAGATCCGCCGTCACCGCGCTGATTCCGCCGCATCCGGACGTGGCCAGCGCTCCGAGGGCGGCAACTGCTGCCGCGAAGGCGACGAGACTTCGCTTCATGACGTTCCTCCTTCCCGGACGAGCAGCGCCACGCTCTCGACGTGCGCGGTGACCGGGAACATGTCCACGGCCGCGAGGCTCTCGAGCTTCCACCCCGCGGCCGACAGTGCGCCCGCGTCCCGCGCTCCGGTCGCCGGATCGCATGAGACCGAGACGATGCGTCGCGGTGCGCGCTCGATCAGCGCGGCCCGTGCCTCGGGCGAAAGGCCGGCGCGCGGTGGGTCGAGGATCACGGTCTCCACCTCATCCCGTGGCACGGCACGCAACGTGACCTCCGCCGGTTCCGCGCGCGCCTCACCCCGCACCGAGTTCCGCCGCAGGTTGCGCTTGAGGTAGCGCGCCGCGCGAGCGTCGGCCTCGCCGGCCACGACCCTGGCGAATCCTGCTCCGAGACACACGGCGAACAGACCGACGCCGGAGTAGAGATCGAGCAACGTGCCGCGCTCTTCGCCGAGGCGCTCCTCGACCAGGCTCACCAGATGCTCGGTCACTGCGGCATTGACCTGGAAGAAGCTGGTCGCGTCGGCGCGAAGCTCCCGGCCGCGCACGCGGAAGCGCAGCTCCCGCTTGCCGGCGATCGGCACGCGGTCGGCCAGTAATCCGAGGATGGCCGGCGGCCGCTCCATCGACTGGCTCAGCGCGCCGAAGCGGCGGCGGTCCCGCTCGATCGGCGGATCACCCGTCTCCAGGAGCAGCACGGAGTTCCCGTCCGAGTCGATGCGCACCGCTGCCTTCTTCCACGGCGGCAGGAAGCGCATCCACGGCAGCACCGTCTCGCGGAAGGGCGCCTCCATCAGCAGACAGTCGTCGATCGGCACGACGTCGTGGGAGCCGCGGCGCAGAAGGCCGGGCCGCCCCGCCGGATCGAACGACATGCGCAGGCGGCCGCGCCAGCCGAACTCCGGGCCGATCGCCTCCGGTCCCTCGATCATCGGCTCGACGTCGAGCCGGCCGATCCGGCGGAACGCATCGACGACGATCTGCCGCTTCATCGCGAGCTGCGCGCCGCGGTCGGCGTGCTGGTAGTCGCAGCCGCCGCAATCCGCGGCGTGGGGGCATGGCGCCGTTCGTCGTCCGGACGCCGCCGCCAGGACTTCGACCACTTCGGCCTCGGCGAAGCGCTTCTCCTCGCGCGTGAGCCGCACGCGGACCCGCTCGCCGGGCAGGGCACCGGCGACGAGCACGACCTTGCCCTCGTGCCGCGCGAGGCACCGCCCGCGGGCCACGGCGCCTCCGACCTCGAGCTCCAGCAGTCCGGTGGCAGTCTCCATGCCTCGCAGCATCGCACGAAACCGATTACCCTGTCCCGAGGAGGGCGAGGATGAATGTTCGGCGGGTCGGATCCTCCGGGCTGCGCGTCAGCGAGGTGGCCCTCGGCAGCTGGCTGACCTACGGCGCGGCCGTCGACGAGCGGCGGTCCAAGGAGTGCGTTCGCGCGGCGCTGGACGAGGGGATCTTCTTCTTCGACACCGCCGACGTGTACAACCGGGGCGAAGCGGAGCGCGTTCTCGGACGGGCGCTCGCCGGAGTGCGGCGTGCCGACCTCGTCATCGCCACGAAGGCGTACTTCCCGATGTCGGAGGGCCCCAACGACCGCGGGCTCTCGCGCAAGCATCTCTTCGAATCGATCCAGGCGAGCCTCGAACGCCTTCGCACCGACTACGTCGACCTGTACCAGTGCCATCGGTTCGACGGCAACGTGCCGGTCGCGGAGACCGTCCGCGCGATGGACGACCTCGTTCGCCAGGGGAAGACCCTGTACTGGGGAGTGTCCTGCTGGAACGAGACGCAGATCGCCGACGCGCTCTCGATCTGCGACCGCACCGGTGCCGTTCGCCCCGTCTCCAATCAGCCGCCGTACAACCTGATCGAGCGCGGCATCGAGGAGCGCGTGCTGCCGCTCTGCAAGAAGGAGGGGCTGGGGCAGCTCGTGTTCAGCCCGCTCGCCGAAGGGCTGCTCACCGGCAAGTACCGGCAGGGGCAGCTCCCCGAAGGTTCGCGCGCGGCGAACGAGCGCACGTCGCAGTTCCTTCGCCCGCGCCTCACCGAGAGGAACCTCCGAGTCGTGGACCGCCTGGCGAAGATCGCCGAGGGCGCCGGCCTCACGCTGCCGCGGCTCGCGCTGGCCTGGGCGCTGCGGGACGCGGGCGTCGCCAGCGTCATCATGGGCGCGACGCGCCCCGAGCAGGTCCGCGAGAACGCCGCCGCGTCCGGCGTGAAGCTCGGCGACGACGTGCTCCGGGAGATCGAGACCGCGCTGGCTGGTTGACGCCGACGCGGGAGGCCTTCGCCCCACGTAGCCGGTCACGCGCTCCGGCACGAGTCGTGCAGCCGTTGCGGCCTCGGTGTCTCGCTTCGCCGCAGCGGCCCCACTGCCCGCCGCTTCCCGCGGGTGCGTTCGCCGGAAGACACCATCGACAACCCGGGACGCCGCGCGGCGATCGCAACCGAACCGCTCCCCCGGAGAACCGCCCATGGGAAGACGTTTCGCTCCGAGGACTTCGACCCTGAGACGCATCCTCCTGCATCGGACGCGGGCTGCGCGGGACCTCGGCCTGTCCGTGCCGCGGCGGCTGGCCGGGGGTCCCACACAGACGCTGCCGCAGCGGATCGCGGTGCTGGACCGTTGGATCGCGGCCGATCTCGAGCTGGCCGGCGGGAAGCGCTTGCCGCCGTGGGAGCCCGAGGACGACGACGAGCTGGACGACGACGAGCCGACCCTCCCCTGCCGATTCTCGTGAGGCAGGAAGTCGCGCGGGTCGAGGCGGAGATCGCGCTGTGCGTGCGCTGCTACGGAGCCGAGCCGCGCTGGCCGGTTCGCCTCGAGCGTCCGGAGGGACGTGGACGGGTGCTGCTGCTCGGGGAGCGGCCGCCGCGGGATGTGCTCGCCGCCGAGGAGCGGCTCGGGCTCGAAGGCCGGGACGCGACCACACGCTATCTCCGCGGACTGCTGCGCGAGTCCGGCATCCCCGAAGGCGAAGTGTTCGTCGCGGCGGCGCTGCTCTGCCGCCCGCGGTCGCTCGCGCTGGAAGCGGCCGTGCCTCGCCGCGTGTGTCTGTTCGAGTGCTCTGCGCACGTCCGTGAGTTGGTTCGCGCGGTGCAGCCGCGGCTCATCGTTCCGTTGGGCGCGGCGGCGTTGCACTCGGTGGCGCTCGCGTTTCCCGAGGAGCGGGCGCTCGCCGGCCTGCGCTTCCCGGACTCGGTGGGACGGACGGTCGCGGCCGGAGGCGCCTGGTTCCATCCGCTCTACCACGTCTCCGCGCGCGCGCGGGTCACGAGACCGGAGGCCGAGCAGACCGCGGACTGGCGCGCGCTCGGTCGTCTCTGGAGCTGGATCACCGCGGGGGAGGATGGAGCGCCGCCGTAGGCCCTGCACGCCGCCGTTGTCGGGAGCTGGGGACTCTGCGCCGTTCCGTGGCTGATCGGCGGCAGGTTCCGCTCCGTTCGCACGAGCGTCGTCGCGGCGTCCGCGGAGCCATGGACGGCGAAGCGGCGCCGCCACGAAGCGAGCGGAGCCAGCTGGGGACGCTAGAACCGGACCTCCACGCCCACCGACGGAATGCCCGGGATCCCGGTGCGCGTGATCCGCTCGGGAACGCGGTCTCCGTCGCGGTCGGCGAAGCGCCACGCGTACCACAGCACGTTCTCGTGGTTCGTCAGGTTGAGCCCTTCCGCGTAGGCGGTCATCTCCCAGCCGTTGAACCGGAAGTGCCGGCGCACCCGCACGTCGATGCGATGGTAGGCGGGCAGGCGCTCACCGTTGGGGCTGCCCTCTTCCAGGACCCACTGTCGGGAGAGACCGTCCCGGCTCCACGACTGCTCCGTGTAAGGCGTGCCGGAGTGGAACGAGTACGCCATCCCCAGGTCCCAGCCGGGAGAGAAGGCAAACGTGTTCGTCAACGAGAAGGCGTGCAGGCGGTCGAAGTCGCGGGAGAAGGTGACGCCGTCGGTGCCCCACTCGGACCGGCCGAGCGTGTAGGAGAACCACCAGTTCTCCGACGCCGTCTTGCGGTGTACGAAGGCCTCGACCCCGTGAGCCCGCCCCTCGCGCACGACGTGCCGTTCCACGACGGCGCCCATCGTCCGGGTCACGACCCCGTCGAGCGCGGTGAAGCTCTTGTCCCACCCGTCGACGCCGACGCGCAGCGCGCCGGCCGTCCGCTCGACCCCGACGACCCGGTGCACCGCGCGATTGTGGCGCGCGCTGCGCACCTGCACCTCCTCCTCGAGATCGATCTCCGTCTTCGGTGCCTGGCCGTACACGCCCCACGCCCCGTGCAGGGCGAAGCCTCGACCGAGCTGCCACGCTGCCGACGCCCGCGGATCGACCGTCATCTTCCCCGCGCCGGTCGCCCGTGTTGCGCGGAGCCCCGCGCTCGCCTCCACCGATGGCATGATCCTCCACGCATCCTGCACGAACAGAGAGGAGCGTACGCGATCGAAGCGGCCGCTCTCGGTGTGGTCCGTCAGCGTCCGCGCTTCGCCCGTGGCCGACACGACGACGACCTCGTCCGCGTGGTACCGGAAGGATCCCGTCTCGCGCTCCGCGGAGCCGCCGACCGTCAGGAGGTGCCCGCCGCCCGGATCCACCGCGGCTTCCAGCCTCGCGCCGACCCGTTCGACGTCCTGATCGTCGCGGTCCCCGATCATCACGTCCCGCGCCTGGATCGACCGCGCCCAGTGCAGCGTGCCGTCGAGGTGCACTCCCGCCGCAGCAGCGCCGGCCGTCGCCCACGCGTAGTGGTCGACGTAGTCCGAGTTCACCGTATGCTGCTCGATGCCCTCGTCGTAGAACACGTGATCCTCGGATCGCAGGTAGTTGACCGAGAGCCGCCGTCCCGAATCCCCGCGGAGCACGCCGCGCAGCAGCAGGTCGCGGTAGGCCGACTCGACGGAGAGGTCGTCGCGCAGCGCGCGGAGGACGCGGTCCAGGTAGCCTTCCCGGACCGACGCCATCCAAGAAGCGCGCTCGTCGTGACGCTCCACGAAGGCGCGGCTGGACACGGCGTCGACGCCGACGGTGCCGTGCGTTCCGGGCCGACCTCCGTCCCGCAGCCGGACGTCGATGACGCCGGAGAGCTTGTCCCCGAACCTCGCGGGGAAGCCGCCGGGGTACACATCCAGCTGCTCGACCGCGGCGAACGGCACGACGCCGGTGATGCCGCCGTAGTCACGCCCGTGGAAGAGCTGGCGAAGCTCGACGCCGTCGACCCGGACGAGCGTCTCGTCGGTATCCCCACCTCGGACGTGGAACTCCGCTCCGGCCTCGTCGGCGGTGACACCCGGAAGAACCCGGACCATCCGGAACGCGTCGTCCGCCGGGTTCGGGAGGGGCCGCCCCTCCTCGGCGAGCAGCGTTCTGCGCGCCTCCCCGATCCGCTCGCGCTCGAGGTCTCGCTCGGCGGTCACCTCCACCGGCGCCACCTCGTACAGCCGCGAATGCAGCAGGATCGTGACGCGGGTCGTTTCGCCGGAGCGGAGCTCCACGCGAAGGGGCGCGGACTCCTCGTAGGCCACGTGCGTCGCGCGAACCGTCCACGAGCCGGGCGTCACGCCGTCGAGCCGGAGCACGCCGTCTCCGGAGGTGGCCAGCGCGGCCGCCGGCGGGGCGCCGAGCACCGTGGCGAACGGGATTCCACGGCCGGTGCCGGCATCCACGACGGATAGCTCGAGCGTGCCGCCGGGCGTACCCGCGCCCGACGCCGCAGCGACCTCGCTCGCGAAGGAGCCGAGTCCGCCGAGTACGAGCACGATGGGGGCGAAGAGGTTAGCCGGCCTCAAGGGTCGTGTGGGTCTCGGGTGAGCTCGCTGTTCAGAAACTGGGCTGCGCGAAACCAGACGGAGATTCTAGCAGATTCGCACAGCCGGGCGATGTCCCACGGGCGGTTGCGGGCCGCTCGGCGAGAGCGGCGGCCCCGGTCACGGCCGGCAAGCTTCGCCAAGAATGCGCAACTCCCCGTCCGCTCAAGCCGAACGCATGCGCATCCGTAAAGAGACGAGGGAGAGACTCACCGCGCGCGGGAGCCCCATGTCCGTCGAAGACTTCCGGATCAACGCCGGCGTCCGACAGGTGCTGAGCAGCAACTGGGTGGACCTGCAGGTCCTGAACTTCGGGGCCGCCGGCCGCATCGTCTACTTCCACGGCCGGTTCCAGAAGGTCCGGGCGGCACCCCGCCCCGGCGAGGGCGTGAAAGGAAAGAGCCCGGAGCAAAGCGCCGCGGAGAGCCTGGCTCTCCTCGAGAGCGTGGAGGAGCAGCTGCGAGGGGACCCGCAGGTCATCGACGTCGTCTTCCGGCTCGACAACTTCAAGAAGGTCCACGGCAAGTGGACCGTGGCGGCGTGAGGCGATGAGCACGAACCTCTTGCATCCCGATCAGGTCGCGCTGCTCCGCGAGGATCTCCGCCGCGCGCTCGACGAGCACCCGGGTTGGGTGGACTTGTGGAACGCCCGTGGCCTGCTGCACGCCTTCGAGGGCGAGCTCGAGGCCGCCCGCCTCGCGTTCCACGAAGCCGTGTCGCGGGCGGAGCGCTACCAGCTGGCCCGCTGGAACGCGGCCTGGGTGGACCTGCTGCTCGGTCGGAAGGACGCGCCGGCGTTCGACGCCGGTCGCGACACCCGCGACCTCCCGCAGCCGGGCATCCTCCTGCACGTGGTGACGCGCCTGCTGGCCAACCGTCCTCCCGACCCGGAGTCCACACCGGAGAACTCCTCGATCTGCTTCGCGCTTGCGGCCGCGTTCGCCGCCCGGCGGGAGGAGATCCCCGCTCGCCGCATGATCGGCCGGCTCGGCGCCAGCGACCCGCGACTGCCGGAGCTGCTCATGATCGCAGGCCTCGGCACGCGCGAGCGCCCGGACCTGGCTCGGCTCGCCGAGCTGGGGAGCCCGCGCATGCTGAATCCGGGCTACGCGGACCTCTTCGCCCGCGCCGCGGCCACCGAGGCGGCGTCCGGCCGCGAGGAAGACGCTCTCCGCCTCTGTGCGCTCGCCGCTCTGCTGCGCGGGAACCGCGCCTACTTCCTCGTGCGTCGCGCCGAGATCCGCGGAAGGTCGGGACGGTCCGACGAGGTTCTCGCCGACCTGCGCGAGGCCGCCGCGGTCGACCCGACCTGGTATGCGCCGCATGCCGCGCTGGCCTACGAGCTGTCCGGACGCGGCTCACGGGACGAGGCGCTCGGCCACGCGGAGATCACCACGCGCCTCGAGCCGTACTACGCGGACCTGCTGTACCAGCACGGCCTTCTGCTGCACGCCGCCTCGCGCGACGAGGACGCCCGGGGCATGATGACGGCCGCACTGCGCATCAATCCGCGGTACCACGTGTCGCGGGTCGCGCTGGCCAACCTGCTGTTCGAGGCCGGCCGCGAGCGCGAAGCGCTTCCCCACTACGAGAGCGTGCTCGCGGAAGGCATGGGGTCGCCGCTCCTTCTCGGCCGTTTCGGGTACTCGGCCCACGCCGCCGGACACCGGGCGCGCGCCGAGGAGCTCTTCCTCACGGCGATCTCCCGAGACCGCGACCGCGCCGACGTGCTGTGCCTCTACGGGCTCTTCCTCGCGGAGACGGACCGCACCGTGGAAGCGCGAGCCATGTGGGAGCGTGCGCTGGCCGCCGGCCCTCCCCCGGAGCTGCGCGCGCGGATCGAGTCCTTGAAGAGCGGGGCGTCGCCGCGATGAAGCAGGAGATGAAGAAGCAGCTCACCGCCTACTACGCCGCTGTCCGCTGCTGCAAGTCCTGCTACGGCGATCGCAGCAGCATCGTCGTCCCCGGCTCGCACAGCAAGCCGGCCGCGGCGGGAGTCCGCGTTCTGGTCGTCGGAGAGCAGCCGACCCGAGACGGCGACTTCGCCGGGGACACACCCGACCTCGCCACGCTGACGAGCTTCCTGGACAAGTCCGGCATCGAGCGCCGGGACGTGTACTACACGACCGCCGTGCTGTGCGTGCCGGAGAAGAGCGAGCTTCGCCCCGGTCGCCCCACGCCTCCGGAGGCGCGCAACTGCGCCGCCCATCTCAAGAGGCTCATCGACCTGCTCCGCCCGCAGGTCATCGTCCCACTGGGGCACACCTCCATTCACGCCGTGCAATGGGTGTTCGACTCGTGGCCCGAGCTGCGCCGCTTCATCCTCAACTACGACTGCGGAACGGTGCTGGAGCGAAACGGCGTTGCGGTCTATCCTCTCTATCACCCGTCGCAGTCGACGTGGAGCGCGAGGCCGCGCTCCCGGCAGCTTCGGGACTGGCAGCGAATCCCGGCGATCCTCGAGTCGCTTCGGAGCCGCGCCGCTTCCTGAGGGGGACTCGCGAATGTCCCGTCGCCGGCTGCGCGTCGTCGCCCTCGGACTCGGCCCGATCGGTCAGGCCGTCTGCAAGGAGATCGCGGCGAGCGCCGACCTCGAGCTCGCCGGCGCGGTCGATCCGTCTCCGGCACTGGCCGGTAAGGACCTGGGAACGCTCCTCGGTGTCCGCTCGCTCTCGGGGCGGCGCGTCGCCCACTCCCTCGACGACCTTCCCGCGCGGAAGATCGACGTGGCGGCGCACCTCGCCGCGTCGCGCTTCGCCTCGGCCCGCCCCCACCTTCAGGAACTTCTCGGCCGCAGGCTCCCGGTCGTCACCACCTGCGAGGAGATGATCGCCGCGCGCTGGCGGTGGCCGGCCGAGGCGGGCGCGCTCGACCGGGCCGCGCGCCGCGCCGGCGTGCCCGTGCTCACCACCGGGGTCAATCCCGGCTTCGTGATGGACCTGCTTCCGTCCGCGCTGGCGAACGTGTGCATCCGGGTGGGGCGGGTCCACGTCACCCGCTGGGTGGATACCTCCACGCGGCGGCTCGCGCTTCAGGAGAAGACCGGCGTGGGCCTGCGCCCCGCGGAGTTCCGGCGCCTGGCCAAGGAGAACCGCGTCGGCCACGTCGGCCTGCGCGACTCCCTGATCTTCCTGATGAACCACCTCCCGCTGGAGGGTCTCGTGGAGGAGGAGACGATCCGGCCGCTGATCGCGGCGAAGTCGCGCAAGCGCGGCAGGTCGATGCTCCGGCGCGGCGACGTGTCCGGCGTGCACCAGACCGTCGTGGCGCGCAGCCAGTCCGGCCGGCGCGTCGTCGGCCATGGGTGATTGCGGGAAGAGATAGAAGGTGCCATCTGGTGTGTGGACATCGTAGCCGATCGCGCTCAGGGCGTTGGTCATCCGGTCGCGCTTGCGGCGCAGGTGGTCGAGGTCGATCGAGAGGTGTTCGAGGTCGGCCAGCG
>JBQTGV010000190.1:0-12821 GCA_052390515.1 Candidatus Eiseniibacteriota bacterium
CGAGCTGATGATCGTGGTCGTGATCATCGGCATCCTCGTTTCGATCGCGCTGCCCATGTACAACAACATGACCACCCAGGCCCGGGTCGCGCAGGTGAAGAGCAATATGCACACGGTGCAGGTCACCGTGGAGGACTTCGCCTCCCGCAACAACGGCGTCTACCCGCAGACCGCGGCGAGCGTGACGACGGACGGCGCGCTCACGCTCGGCAGCCTGCTGCCCGGCGCCAGCATGCCGACGAACCCGTTCACCGCCGCGCCGACGACGCTGGACTGGTCGAATGCGCTGGGCTCGGCCCCGATCACGGATTCCGCGGGCGGCGTCGCCCTGAACGTGGTGCAGAGCGTGGCCGGCGGCGCGTACGACATCTACGAAATCATGGGCGCCGACGGCGCGAACTCCGCGCTGTCCCTCGTGCTCAGCAACACGTGAGCCGGGCTCACTCCACGTAGCCCAGGCTTCGCAGGCGCTCCTTCACCTCGGGATCGCCCAGGTCCGCGGCCGGCGAAGTCGATCCCGAGACCCACGCATCGAGCGCGGCGCGGAGCGCCTCCGCTTCTTCGCCCTCGGGGGCGATCGGCTGGAGCTCTCCGGGATCGGCGTCGCGCAGGAACAGCTCTCTTCGCTTCTCCCACGGCGTATCGACGTAGGACGCGCGCGGAGTTCGGAGGACTCGCTGCAGCTGCGAGTCGGCGGGACCGTCGAACCGGTGCCACGGCATGCTGGCCAGTCCGAACACCGGCAACCCTTCGCCGCCGCGCCGCCACTGCAGCAGGTCGGCGGACTCCTCCGGGAGGTCCGCGTCGACGCGCAGCCGCAGCAGCAGGGTCCTGGCGATGTCCAGCGTCCGCACCATGGCGGAGACGACGCCCGGCGATTCGCCGGGAGCCCTCACGGCGAGCGGAACGCAGACGTCCTGCGGGTAGAGGTAGGGCCCGTGCTTGAAGTGCAGCCCGTGTTCGCCGAGGCTCTCGCCGTGATCCGCGGTGACAACGAAGATCGTCGACGGTGCGGTCTCGAGCTCGGCGAGAAAGCGTCCGAGGATCCGGTCCAGTCCGGTGATCTCGGCGAAGTAGAGCGCCTTCAGGTGCTCGCGCTGCTCTGACGTGAAGTCGTCGGGCTCGGCCCAGACGTCGAAGATGGTGCCCATGTCCCCGGTCGTGTCGCCGGTGTAGCCCGGATCGTAGAGCTCGATGAGCTGGGGGACGGGCTCGTACGGGAAGTGCGGCTCGAACACGTGCACCCAGAGGAAGCGGCGTCCTCCTCCGCCCGCCCACCAGGACCAGGCTCGCTGCAGCGTGCGCGGCGCGGGTCGCCAGGCCTGCTCGAGCTCGGGCGACGACACGGGGCGGAAGTCGTACACGTCGAAGCCCTGGACGAGGTTGAGCTTGGGCTCGAGGGCCGCGCTGGAGACGAAGGCCGCGGTGGCGAAGCCGTTCTCGCGCAGGATCTCGGGGAGCGTGCGCAGCTCGTCGGGGACGCGGCTCAGGTTGCGCAGGACACCGTGGGAGGTCGGCCAGCTGCCGGTCAGGATCGAGGTGTGCGAGGCCAGGGTGGTGGCGCTGGGCGAGAAGGCCGCGGAGAACTGCACGCTCCGGCGAAAGAAGCGGTCGAGGTATGGAGTGCGCACGCGCGGGTGACCCCCCGTGCCGAGCGCATCCGCTCGAAGCGTGTCGATCGTGACGAGGACGGCCGAGTCGACCGGCGGGGGCGGGGGTTCTCCGGCGCACGAGGCCAGGACCGTGCACGCCACGGCGGCGGCGGCCGCCCGGGCCGCTCGCGAGGGGATCCGGCGGGCAGGAGGGATCATCGGAGCTCCGGACTTCGGCGAGCGGCGAGCAGCGCGAAAGCATAGCAGACGAGTGCGACAGCGGCCACGCCGGGCCGACCCGGGTGCGTCGCTGCTTGAACGACCCTCCCCCAGCGGCGTACAATTGCGGGAGCCTGCCCTGGGAGAGCTTCCTTGAAGACCGGCATCCTGCTGCTCCTTTCCGTGCTCCCCGGCATGCTGGCCGGCGCGTCTGCCGGCCCTGCGCGCGCCGCGGTGGACCTCCCGGACAATTACGCCTACCAGATGATCTCCTCCGGGCCGTTCACCGGGGATCCGGTGGGCATGGGCATACTGCCGGACGGGCGCGTGCTCATCACCGAGCGCAGCACCGGCGTGGTGCGCATCGTGAAGGTCGGCTCGTCGACCGCGGATTCGCTCTACACCATTCCCAACGTCGAGGGACTGCATCTGGAACGCGGCCTTCTCGGCGTGACGGTCGACCCGGACTGGCCTTCGCGGCCGTACCTCTACTTCCACTACACGCACACCGACGGCACCATCAAGATCACCATGTACACCGTCTCTGGCGCGCTGACGGATCCGATGAGCAACGCGCTCACGCTTTCCAGCCCGTTCCACATCCTGGGGGACATCCCCGACGCGAACGGCCTGCACAACGGCGGCTCCGTGCGGTTCGGGCCCGACGGGATGCTCTACGTGAGCCTCGGCGACGACGCCGCGGGCTGCGACGCGCAGGATCCGACGCTCCTGACCGGCGTCATCCTCCGCCTGGACGTCTCGGCGATGCCCGGTGCCGGCAGCGGACCGCCGGCCAAGTCGGCCATCACCCCGCCGGACAATCCCTTCCCCGGACCGAACGAGAACGAACGCCTGGTCTGGGCGCTCGGTCTGCGGAACCCCTTCCGGTTCGCGTTGGATCCCGTTACCGGG
Source organism: Candidatus Eiseniibacteriota bacterium (assembly GCA_052390515.1). Classification (GTDB taxonomy): domain Bacteria; phylum ARS69; class ARS69; order ARS69; family ARS69; genus JBQTGV01. The sequence continues at coordinate 2,724 of JBQTGV010000190.1, forward strand.
GATCTGTTCGTCGGCGACGTCGGCGATCAGCTGCAGGACGAGATCTCGCTGTCGATCTTCTCGCAGGGTGGCGGGGAGAACTTCGGATGGCCGCAGCGCGAAGGGACGGCGCCCGGAACGTGCTGCGGCGCGTGCGGGACCGGCAACACGTTCACCGATCCGATCTTCCCGTTCTTCCACGACGAGGCGTTCTTCACCGCGGTGACCGCCGGGCCGATGGTCCGCACGGACTCGCAGCAGGCGCTGGGCTTCCCGCCGACCTACGACGGCGACTACTTCTTCTTCGAGTTCTTCTCCGGGTCCCTGATCCGTCTCACCGAGACCGCAGGGAACTGGGACGTCGCTCCCATGGAGCCCGGACAGTTCGACCCGCTGAGCTGGGGGTTCGGCCTCGGCGGCGTGGCCGATGCCGCGCTGGGTCCCGACGGCGCGCTCTACTTCGTGGCGATGAACGCGGGGCTTCCCGGCGTCAACCTCACGCCGGGCCTTCACCGGGTCTCGGTGGCGCCCGGGGTGACGCTCACGCCGCAGGTGGCGGGCGGAGCCCAGGGTCTCACCGTGTTCCCCAACCCCGCGCCGGTGTACCTCGGCGCGACGATCCGCGCCCAGGTCGACCCGGAGAGCGCAGTTCGACTGGGCATCTACGACGCGGCCGGCCGGCTGGTTCGTTCGCTGGGCGAAGGTCTCGGCGACGGCGAGATGCGCACCTGGGCGTGGAACGGACGCACCGCCTCGGGCGAACCCGCCGCTCCCGGCGTCTATCTGGTCCGGCTGCGCTCGGCCGCGGGAGTCGAGCAGCGCGGGAAGGTCACGCTCGTCCGCTGATCAGTGCAGGACCGTGACCGCGCGGGCGTAGGTCTCCGAGCCCGAGCGCACACGAATGAAGTACGCGCCCGCGGGAACGCGACGCTTTTCGTCGTCGGTGAGATCCCAGTTCCGGCCGTAGACGCCGCCGCACCACGATCCCTGGTAGAGGCTCCGCACCCGCCGCCCCTGCACGTCGTACACGGCGAAGTCGTCGACGCGGTTCATCTCCGCGGGACCGGCGAACTCGATCTGCACGGATCCGGTCGCCGGATTGGGGGAGGCGCGAAGGAAGGACTCGACGGCCACGGGACAGGTCTCGGGCACGGGCACGGTGCGCGTCATCGGCCACGTCCGCTCGACGAGCAGGCTGTCCGTGTACGCCTCGAACGCGCGCATTCGCACCTCGTCGAGCGTGACGTGGAACTGGACGTTGAAGTGCTGGTCGTCGAACGCGGTGTCGAGCGTACCCGGCGGGATCTTGCTCGGGTTGGGGAAGACGGCGGAGCGGTTGATCCGCGCCCCGCCGCCGCCCACGGTGAGATAGGGGATGCCGCGCTCGTCGTCGCGGGCGTTCTCGTGGATGGGATGAGTCACGGCGAAGCAGTGCTGATCGCCGCTGATCATGAAGACCCGCTGCGCGTTGCTGCGCTCGGGGATGCTCTCCAGGTCCCGCAGCAGGGACACGGCTCCGGTCCGCAGCGTTTCCGCGGGCGCCTCCGGAAACTCCTCGCCAGAGTACAGGATGTTGCCTCGCCCGAAGAAGTTCTCCACGCCGTAGTACGTCCGGTGCGCCATGACGAAGACGACCTCGACCGTGGGCGGCAGCGCGTCGATCTCGGCGTTCAGCCACACCCGGTGCGCGGACTCGAAGTGGTTCAGCTCGTCGTCCGGCGTGGTGCAGTAGACGTAGTGGATCTCGTCGTCGGGGAAGTAGCTGTCCGAGTTGTTGTTCATGGTCAGGATGGCGAGCCGCGGCGGGTTGCCGACGTGGATCGAGTAGTACCGCTGGTACTCCGGCGTGCCGTGCTGGAAGAGGGGCTCGTGGACCACTGCCGGGACGTAATGGTCGCTCGGGTCGACCCACATCAAGCTCGCGTCGGAGTCCGCGTCGTGGTTGCCGAGAAGCCAGTGCTTCTCTCCCAGAAGCTGGTTCCAGATGCTCAGGAAGTCGGGGACGAACAGCTCGGGGTTCAGGCTGTTGAAGCCGAGGTCCCCGCAGTGCATGGTGAGGTCCGGCACGCGGGTGTTCATGTGCTGGACGTTGTTGACGAAGATGGTGGAGCAGGGCGTGCTCTCGCAGACCAGCGGCCACTGCGTGTCGGAGATCACGTTGATCAGGATGGAGTCCTGACGGACGGGCAGCAGCGTGAGGTCGGCGGCGCGCCCGGGTCCGGCAGGTGCCAGGAGAGCGGCGCCCGCCAGCGCGAGGACCCCGAGCCCGGCGAGGGCAGCCTGTCTCCTGGTTGTCTGCTGCATGGCGAGATGATGACTTTACCACACCCGATCGCGGTGGTTCCATGTCGCCCTCGGATGGGTCGTGCCGTGACTGAGTCGGGACATTGCCCTCGGATGCCGCGGGAGGTTCGATCCTGACCGAGAGAGACGAGCCGGGCCGCGGCAAGGCGCTGTCCGGGGCAGTCACCGGGGTTCTGCTCGCCGCGGCGTTCGTGCCGTTCCTGGCCGGCCGCCGGATCGGCGACGGAGTGCCCGGCGCCGTCCTGCTCGCCGCCTCGGCGATGCTCGCACCGGCGGTTCCGGGCTGGATGCTCTCCGCAGGCCGTCTCGCCCCGACGCGCGCGGTCGCTGCACTCCTCTCCGTGACTTTGCTGCACCTCGGCGCCGTCGTCGTGCTGCGTGCGCTCCGCGCGGAACCGACGCCCGCCGCCTTCGCCGCCGCGCTGGCCTCGCTCACCGCGCTCGCCGGCGCCGCCGCCGCCTGGAGAGCGCCGGGACTTCGCCTGCCGAGGGACTTCGTGCCGTGGTGTGTGGGCGGCGCGGCGTTCCTGCTCTTCGCCTGGTCCGGGACGAGCGTCGTGCCCGCGCTCGAGGACCAGGACTCCGAGGTGCAGGGTACGGCGAACGGCATCGTGCGCGAACTCGCGCCGGTGTCGCTCATGAACCGCGGTCGTCTCCACTTCTTCGCCCACCCGCCGCTGCTGCACGTCTTCAGCGCCGCGACCATCACGCTGGCCGGCGAGCTCGACACCGTGCGCCCGGCGTACGACGTGGCGCGGGAGGAGCTGGCGAAGGTCCCCGCGGCCGACCGGGAGCGCGGGCTCGGCGCCGTGATCCGCGCGCTGCGCCACCCGCCCGGTGCGACCGACCGCAGCTTCCTGTGGCATTCGCGCGTGTTCCGTGCGTTCCGCGAGGCCCCGGCACTGCTGGCCACGCGCGCGCCGAACTTCGTGCTCGGCGCGTTCGCCGTGGTTCTCGTTTTCGCCTGGGCGAGGCGCCTCGGGACCGGGACGCCGGACGCGGTCCTCGTGGCCGCCGCCTACGCCACCCTCCCGGAGATCGTGGTGCGCTCGAGCTACGGCGGGTACTACGCGCTCTCGGCGGCGACGTTCGTGTCGGCGGCATGGTTGGCTTCCGAACGCCGTCACCGCGGGAGCCTGGCCGGCCTCGCGGGGGCGCTCGCCGCGCTGGCGAACCACAAGGCCGTGGTGGTGGGCGGCGCCGCCTTCGTCACCGCGGCGCTCCGGCGTCGCTCCGCGGCTGCCGTCGTGCTGCTCGGTGTCGCGGCCGGGACGGCGGCGTTCTGGATCTGGGGCCTCGCCATCGCGCCGGGCGACTTCGTGGGCGAACACCTGCTCGACCACGGCCTGAGGCGCTTCACGCTGGGCGAGGTCACGACCCGCACGGGCGCGCCGATCTACCCTTCGCGGGCAGGGGTGTGGCTCGAGTTCGCCACGAATCACGGCTGGCCGTGGATTGCTGCCGCGGCCGCCGGACTGCTCTGGGGGATCACGCGGGCGGCGAGACGCGCGCCGGATCCCGACCCGCTCACGGAGGCCGCGGAGATCCTCGTCCCGTGGACGCTGCTCGGTGCCGCGGTCTTCACCGTGATCGACTGGCGCCAGACCAAGCACCTCGCCCTGATCGTTCCCGCGGCGACCGTGCTCGTGGCCGGCTTGCTGTGCGCGGCGCCGCGGCGCGCGCGGGTCCCGATCCGTGCCGTGCTGGCCGGTGCCGTGGCCTGGAACATCGCCGGGATCGTGCGGATCGCCCGCGACTTCGAGTCTCTGCGGGTCACTCCCATCTGGTGACGGCCGCCCCGTGAAGCGCATCCCTCCGTCGCTCTGGTTGCTCGCCGCGTTCGTGGCGTCGCGGCTGGCGCTGCCTGCGGCCGGCGTGCGTTTCGACATGGCTCCGCTCGGCACGTTCTACCAGTTCCTGGATCCCGTGCTGCTTCGCGACGACCTCGTGCGCAGCATCGCGCACCTGCACATGCAGCCGCCGCTCTTCAACCTGCTCCTCGGGGTCGTGCTGAAGATCGTGCCCGAGCATCCCGAGACGCTTTTCGCGCCGCTGTGGGCCGCCGTCGGAGCGGCGTCGGTGCTGGCGCTGCACGCCACGATGATTCGCCTCGGCGTCGGCGGCCGGCTCGCCTTCGCGGCGGCGTTGCTCTTCGCCCTGTCGCCCGCGGTGGTGCTCTACGAGAACCATCTCTTCTATACGCACCTCGTCACCGCGATGCTCTCCGTCTCCGCCTGGCTCGCGCACCGCTTCGCCGAGCGGGGCAGGGCCGCGGACGGCGTCGCGCTTTTCGCTCTTCTCGCCGTGGTCACGCTCACGCGCGCGCTCTTCCACCTGGCGTGGCTCGTCGCCGTGGTGCTGCTCTTCGTGATCGTGCGTCGTGGGGATCGGCGGCGCGTCATCGCCTGCGCGGCGGTACCCGTCGCGGTGGTGGTGGCGTGGTACACGCGCACCTGGATCCTGTTCGGCTCGTTCGCGGCCAGCTCGTGGTTCGGGATGAACTTCGCCGAGATCACGCTGGAGCAGGCGTCTCCGGTCGAGCGGATGTACATGGTGCGCGACGGACTCCTGTCACGCTATGCGGTCATCGCCCCGTTCCAGCCCATGCTCGTGTACCGCCACCTGCGGGACGCGGGGGACTCGACGGGCGTGCCGGCGCTCGACGAGGAGATGAAGTCCACCGGAGAGCGGAACTTCAACCACATCGAGTACGTGGAGATCTCCCGGCAGTACCTGAGTGACGCGCTGTGCATCGTGCGCGAACGCCCCGAGTGGTACCTGAAGGGGATCCGCAACGCGGTGCTCACGTTCTTCCAGCCGGCCACGTCCGATTCGTTCCTGGCGGAGAACCGCGCGCGGCTGGCCGGCGCCGAGGGGGTCTGGCGCATCGTGACGCTCGGCGGTTGGCTCGTTCCGGTCGTGTTCGCGGCGGCGCTCGGCTATGCGGCCGTGCGCTCGTTGCGTGCGCTGCGCGGCGGCCGGCTGGACGCCGCCGACGTGACCGTGCTCTACCTGTGCGCGAACCTCGTGTACGTCACGCTCGTCGGCACGCTGGTCGACGTGGGCGAGAACTACCGCTTCCGCTTCAAGCTGGGGCCGCACGTCGCGGTCCTGGTGACGCTCGCCGTGGCGCGTCTGGTCCCTCGTCAGTCCGTCCAGCCGAGCAGGGAGGCGGAGACGCGCCAGTAGCCGTGGCCGGCGTCGTCCTTGGGGCGAACGCCCTCGACGCGGAACGCCATGCGGTGATCTCCGGGGCGAAGCGCCGCCGTGAGGTCGACGACGATCGGCTCGACCACGTCTCCGGGACACCAGCCGCTGCGGTCGAAGTCGGACGACCAACTGCCGTCGAACCAGCGCCGGCAGTGCGGGTTGCGGTCGCGGAAGCGTGCGCAGTCCGTCCGCCACGGGGCGAAGCGGCGGACCTCGACCCCGTCGACGAGCACCACGTGCTCCTTCGTCTCGAACTCGTCGGCTCCGCGACCGTCCGTGCAGTGGCCGCTGGAGAGCACGTGCAGCATCACGCGGCGCGTCCCGGCCGGGATGTTCACCTCGGCCTCGCGGTCGCCGGCGGCCATGAGCGCTGCCGTCACTTCGGGCTCGTACAGCACGCCGTGCACCCAGTCGGGAGGCGCGGGCTCTTCGCCCTCGGTCCACTCCGCCATCCAGTCCGGCGCCGGCTCGGGGCTCTGCGGGAGGAACTCCAGCGCGAAGTCCATCCGCCAGCCGGGCGACGTCCAGGTGTCCACGAAACCGGCGAACGTGACGCTGCCGGTCAGCAGCGCCGCGAGGTGCGTGACCTCGACCTCGTGCGTCGTGGCGCCGCCGTACGCGGTCACGAACTTCACGATCTCGACGTCGGCTCCGCCCGGCACGATCAGGCGAACGTTGCCGGCGCGGTCCCACTTGTCGTGCACGGACTGCGCGTCGGCGGGGATCGGGCGCGTGGCGACGCGCGCGACGATCCGGAAAGGCGAAGGCGGCGGGGCGAGGGTGACGGTCCGCGAGACGCCCCGGCCGCTCTCCGATGGCGTCACCTGCGGTCGGCTCCAGCGCCCCGGATCGTCGGGCGTGAAGTGCAGGACGTCGTCGTGGAAGACGTGCACGGTGATCGGGTCGGGGAGGGCGGGGGCGCCGGCCGCCCGTGCCGGCCCGGAGGCGGCGAGGACGACGGCGGGGAAGGGGACGACGGCGAACCGGACGGCGGCGGCCAGGAGGGCCCGGGCGATTCCCATGGGGCGGCGATTCTAGGGGATTCCCGGTGCCCCGTACCTCCATGGATGTCTCCGCGCGGAGCGGTCGTCGGGGTCGCCGGCAGCGGGAAGGGGGCCGAGGCGCCCCCGGCGCCCCCGGCGAGCCTTGCGTTTCTTCCCGCCCTGCGATAGACCTACCGGTCCGAAGAGTGCGATGAAGCGTCCGCTGGGCCCCCCCGGGCGGCCAACCACTCGAGACCCAGGGCCGCCGTCGTCTCCGACCGGGCCCCTTCGCTCAGAGAGGTGCCGTAATGCGACTCCCCCTTCCGGCGGCTGCGCTGGCGGCCGCCATCCTGGCGCTCGCGCCGTCCCTCGCTCTGGCGGGCGAGGCGAGCCTCGTTCTCCCCGACCTCGGCTCGGTGTCCTTCGCCGGGGTTCCGGGGTGGACCCTGCTCTTCTGGATGGGGCTGATCGTCTGCGGCCTCGGCCTCGTGTTCGGCATCGTACAGTTCCGCTCGCTGTCGGGGATGCCCGTGCACCGCGCCATGCGCGAGATCTCGGAGATGATCTACGAGACGTGCAAGACGTACCTCTTCACGCAGCTCCGCTTCGTCGGCATTCTCTGGATCTTCATCTCCGCGATCATGGTGGTGTACTTCAAGTTCCTGGCCGTCGACCACCACGGCGCGCACCTGCCCTGGATCAAGGTGCTCACGATTCTCCTCTTCAGCCTGATCGGAATCGCCGGAAGCTGCGGGGTGGCGTGGTTCGGCATCCGCGTGAACACCTTCGCGAACTCGCGCACCGCGTTCGCCGCGCTCAAGGGTAAACCGCACCCGTGCTACGCGATCCCGCTGCAGGCGGGCATGTCCATCGGCATGCTGCTCATCGTCGTCGAGCTAGCCATCATGCTGCTGATCCTCCTCGGCGTCCCCGCGGACTACGCCGGGCCGTGCTTCATCGGCTTCGCCATCGGCGAATCGCTGGGCGCGGCCGCGCTGCGTATCGCGGGCGGCATCTTCACGAAGATCGCGGACATCGGCGCGGACCTCATGAAGATCGTCTTCAAGATCAAGGAGGACGACGCGCGGAACCCCGGCGTGATCGCGGACTGCACCGGAGACAACGCGGGGGACTCGGTGGGGCCGTCCGCCGACGGGTTCGAGACCTACGGCGTCACCGGCGTCGCGCTGATCACCTTCATCATGATCGCAGTGACCGAGCCGGTGGTGCAGGTGCAGCTCCTGGTGTGGATCTTCGTGATGCGGCTCATGATGGTGCTGTCCAGCGGCGGCTCGTACCTGCTCAACGAGGCCATCCAGGGCGGGCGCTACAAGAACGCCGACAAGATGAACTTCGAGCACCCGCTCACGTTCCTGGTGTGGCTGACCTCCATCGTCTCGATCGTGGCCACCTTCGCCGTGTCGTGGGTTCTCATCCCCGACCTCGGCGACGGGACTCTCTGGTGGAAGCTCTCCGCCATCATCAGCTGCGGCACGCTCGCCGGCGCGATCATCCCCGAGGTGGTCAAGGTGTTCACTTCGACCGAGTCGGGGCACGTGCGTGAGGTCGTGACCGCGTCCAAGGAAGGCGGCGCCTCGCTGAACATCCTGTCGGGATTCGTCGCCGGGAACTACGCGGCGTACTGGCTGGGAATGGTGACCCTCGGTCTGATGGGCATCGCCTATCTGGTCAGCACGCAGGGCACTTCCTCGCTCTTCCTGACCGGGCTCGGCGGGATCACGCCGGCGCCGGTCTTCGCCTTCGGGCTCGTCGCCTTCGGCTTCTTGGGGATGGGGCCGGTGACCATCGCCGTGGACTCCTACGGTCCGGTCACCGACAACGCGCAGTCCGTGTACGAGCTCTCGCTGATCGAGAGCGTTCCGAACGTGAAGCAGGAGATGCAGAAGGAGTTCGGCTTCCAGCCCGAGTTCGAGAAGGCGAAGGCCTTCCTGGAGGAGAACGACGGCGCCGGCAACACGTTCAAGGCGACGGCCAAACCCGTGCTCATCGGCACGGCGGTGGTCGGCGCTACGACCATGATCTTCTCCATCATCATGACGCTCACCGAGGGGCTCACCGCGGGCATGGACAAGCTCTCCATCATGCACGCGCCGTTCCTGCTGGGGCTCGTGGCCGGCGGGGCGGTCATCTACTGGTTCACCGGCGGATCCACCCAGGCGGTGACGACCGGCGCCTACCGCGCGGTGCAGTTCATCAAGGAGAACATCAAGCTGGAGGGCGTGACGCGGGCGTCCATCGAGGATTCCAAGAAGGTCGTGGCCATCTGTACGCAGTACGCGCAGCGCGGCATGTTCAACCTGTTCCTGGCCATCTTCTTCACGACGCTGGCTTTCGCCTGCCTCGAGCCGTTCTTCTTCATCGGCTATCTGATCTCGATCGCCCTATTTGGGCTGTACCAGGCGCTGTTCATGGCGAACGCCGGCGGCGCGTGGGACAACGCGAAGAAGATCGTGGAGACGGAGCTGCACGCCAAGGGCACCGACCTGCACGCCGCCACCGTCGTGGGCGACACCGTGGGAGATCCGTTCAAGGACACTTCGTCGGTGGCGCTCAATCCGGTGATCAAGTTCACGACCCTGTTCGGACTGCTGGCCGTGGAGCTGGCCATCTCCTTGACGACGGGGACGAGCCGCGTGGCCGCGGTCGTGTTCTTCCTGGGCGCGCTCGTGTTCGTATGGCGGTCGTTCTACGGGATGCGGATCCAGGCGGCCCGGTAGGGGGCCGTCCGGTTCCAAGGCCCCTGCTCCGGCAGCTTGTCAATCGACGCACTATGCGTCAACATTGACGCATGGCAGGTCAGAAGCGATCGCGGCTGGTGGACCCCATCCAGGAGCGGATCCTCGCGGTCCTGCTCCTGCGGCCTCAGAGCGAGTGGTATCGCAGCGAGCTCGCATCGTGGGGCAGGCGCCGCCTTCCCAGGTAGCATCGGCTCTTCGCGCCCGCTTCGCTGCGGCTCGGTCGTGAAGTGAACACTCGGTCTACTCCGACTCCGAGTTCGCGGCGAAGGTGCGGGCGACGAATCGATTCGTCCGCTCCCTGCTGGACGGACCGAAGCTCTTCGTCGTAGGGACAGAGGACGACCTTCGAGGAACCGCTGGCACCCAGACGCGTGGCGAGGGAGGGCGATGGGCCCGACGGGGATGGGTCTCGTAAGGGACGCGAAGTGCGGAGCGTTCCACCGAGATCGACGAGGCATACGTCGACGATTCCCTAGCTGGTCCGCGCTGTCCGCGATGGGCGCGGTGTTCGTCGTGCTGCCGTGTGCATGGGGAGCTGAGGTCTCAGCGATGACTCGGAGCGACTCTTCAAGTTCGAATTCGCAGTCTGTCCGAACAGGTTCGATCACAGCAGGCGGCAATGTGAGTGTGAGTCAGGCGGATGTCGGAAAGGCTGCCAGAGCTTGGTCGTTTCCTTGGGGATGGGCTGCGGCGATCACGGGCGTGATTGCATCTGTCCTCACAGTCGTGTCGCTTACTAGTGTCCTGTTTGGTTAGTTAGCAGCATAAGATTTGGCGATCCGTCGGAGGATGTCATCGGCACTCTTGGTCCAAGCGAAGGGCTTGGGATCCGCGTTCGTCAGCTCGAGGTACGCTTTGATTGC
>JBQTGV010000191.1:0-5134 GCA_052390515.1 Candidatus Eiseniibacteriota bacterium
CGTGTCCGGAGCCACGGACGGCGGAGGCCGGCGGCCACGAAGCGAGCGAGGCACGGATGCCGAGCGAGCGTAAGCGAGGCCATCTGATCATTTCTTTCGAGACGGAACACCAGGAGCGTGCTGAGAACAGCACGTCCTAGTCGCGCACCAGCAGCTCGGCGAAGACCTCGTCGGCGATAAGGCGGCCGCGACGCGACAGACGGACATGCCCCCCTTCCGACTCGAGCAGCCCGCGCGCCGCGGAGCCGTCCAGCACTCCTTGCAGCCGGGCTCGCCCGGGCTCCGGGACCCGGCGAAGGCGCTCGCCCGCGTCGAGCCCGTCGCGCAGGCGCAAGCCGAGGTAGAGGTCCTCCGCCGCCCAGGTCTCCTCGTCCAGCTCTTCCATCGTGACTGCCGTCCCCTCTCCGCGACCCACCCGCCGCACGTACTCGTCGAGATCGGCCACGTTCGTCCAGCGGGCATGCCCGACGTGGGACGCCGCGCTGGCGCCGACGCCGAGCAGGTCGCCGCCTCTCCAGCCTGCGACGTTGTGGCGGCACTCCCGTCCCTGGCGGGCGAAGTTGGAGATCTCGTAGCGTCGGATGCCGGCCGGCTCCAGCACCTCGTCGACCGCCTCGAACATGTCCGCGCGCGCGTCCTCGTCCGGCAGATCGAGCCGCCCGGCGGCGTTCCGGCGGGCGAAGCGTGTCCCCTCCTCGAGAGTCAGCTCGTACGCGCTCACGTGATCCGGTCCCAGCGCCACGACCTGCGCGAGATCGGAACGCCACTCCTCCGCGCTCTGTCCGACCAGACCGAACATGAGATCGACGCCCACGTTCTCGAAGCCTGCCCGCCGGGCCGCTTCCAGGGAGCGCGCCGCGTCTTCGGGAGCGTGCGTTCGCCCGAGCGCGCGCAAGTGCTCCGCGCGGAACGCCTGCCATCCGAGAGTGAGGCGGTTCACTCCGGACTCGCGGAGCGCGGCCAGCCGTGCGTCCTCGAGACCGTCCGGGTTCGCCTCGAGGCTCATCTCGGCATCCGGCTCGACGGAGAAGCTCGCCCTCGCGGCGGCGAGGATCCGGGCGACCGCGCCCGGTTCCATCAGGCTGGGCGTGCCGCCTCCGAAGTAGATGCTCGCGACCGCTCTTCCGGCGAAGCGCGGGTCGGCGGCCGCTCGCGCGATCTCCTCGACGACCGCGTCGACGTAGGCGGCGCGCGCCTCGCGCCGGCCGACGACGAAGTAGAACGCGCAGTACGGGCACCGTGAGGAACAGAACGGGAAGTGGACGTAGAGGTGGAAGCGCGATGCCACGTCAGGCGGGCTCCGGAGGCATCTTCTTGGTCACCCTGGCAGCCCGTCCGTTCGTCCCCATGGCTTCCTCGCGGTGACGAGGCTGCTTCGAACTGCCTTCTTGCGGCGAGCTTAGCACCTCCGGATACTGCGGCTCACGGCGCAACCTTCCGCGCCCCGCCCGGAGGCAGCCCGATGCCCGCCCGACTCTTCCGCGTCATCCTCCCCGTGTCGGACGTCGACGCGGCGGCCAGGTTCTACTCTCAGGTCCTGGGCACGCCGGGGTTCCGGGTCTCGCAGGGCCGGCACTACTTCGACTGCGGAGGAACGATCCTCGCGTGCTTCTGCCCCCGCGACGACGGGGACGACTTCGACCTCCCCGCCAATCCGGATCACCTCTACTTCGCGGTCGACGATCTCGAGGCTACCTACGACGCGGCGAGACGCGCCGGCGCCGAGTTCGCGGCGGGTGACGTTCACGGGGATCCGGCCGGAGCGATCGCTCGCTGGCCTTGGGGGGAACACTCGTTCTACGCGCTGGACCCGTTCGGCAACAAGATCTGCTTCGTCGACTCGAAGACAGTCTTCACCGGGCCGCGCCGAGCCTGAGGCCCGGCGGCTGTCCGGAGGCGTGGGCAGGCGGACTGTCCGATTCCGGACAGTGTCCCGCCCCGCCCATCTGGCGCGGGATGCCCGCTTTCGGGTATTCTCGTGGCCCCCAACCAGCCGGCCCGCGTCGCCCCGGATCACCGTCCCGAGAGGTTGCCTTGCCGCCAGGTCTTCGCCTTTCCTCGACAGTTCCGGTCGTTCTCTGGCTCCTCGCTGGCGGCCTCGGCTCCCCGGCGGCGGCCGTCTGGACGTTCACCGACGTGAGCGCCGCGTCGGGCGCGGGCGTCGTTCACAACGTCTCCGGCACCGGGACGCAACAACAGAAGATGACCAGCGGAGTGGCCTGCGGCGACTTCGACAACGACGGTTGGATCGACCTCTACCACCTGGGCGGCAACCTCGGATCGAACCACCTCCTGCGCAACAACGGGGACGGAACGTTCACGAACGTGGCTGCCGCCGCGGGTGTCTCGCTCAGCGGCACGTGGGGCGCCGGGGCCACGTTCGCGGACTGGAACGGCGACGGGTGGCTGGACCTCTTCGTCGGCAGCATCGCCCCGAGCAAGTACTACCTGTTCGAGAACGACGGCGACGGCACGTTCACGAACGTGACCGACTCGACCGGGGTGGTCTTCGCCCTGGACACGATGTCCGCTTCCTTCGGCGACATCGACAACGACGGCGACCTCGACATGGCGCTGACCCACTGGGGCGAAGGTCAGTCGCCCAAGCACTTCTGGAGGAACGACGGCAGCGACGCCTTCTCCACGAATTTCGCCTCCGCCGACACGCTCATCGGCTACCTGGACTTCCGCGGGCACCCGGCGGACAACACCTTCGCGTACAACTTCGCGGACCTGAACAGCGACGGGTGGATGGACTTCGTCTGCGCCTCGGACTTCGTCACCTCGCACGTCTACATGAACGACGGGGACGGCACGTTCACGGACGTCACCAACACCTCGGTGATCAACGACGACAACGGAATGGGCTCGTGCGTCGCCGACTACGACAAGGACGGCGATCTGGACTGGTTCGTGTCCAGCATCATGAACGACGTGGCGATGACGAAGAACGGCAACCGCATGTATCGCAACCTCGGCGACGGGACCTTCGAGGACGCGACGGACCACGCCAACGTGCGGGACGGGCAGTGGGGATGGGGCGCCACGTTCCAGGATTTCAACAACGACGGCTGGCTGGACATCTTCCACACCAACGGGTGGCAGATTCCCCAGTACGACTTCGACGCCTCGGTCCTCTACGTCTCCGACGGCGACGCCACGTTCACCGAGATGGCCGCGGCGCTGGGCGTGGCGGACACGGACCAGGGCCGCGGGGTGGCCTGTTTCGACTACGACCGCGACGGCGACATCGACATCTTCGTCGCCAACTGCGATCAGCCGGCGCGGCTGTACCGGAACGACGGCGGCAACGCGGGCAACTGGCTCGACGTGAAGCTGGTCGGGCCTTCGCCCAACACCGAGCAGATCGGCGCGCGCATCACCGCGAAGATCCCCGGCTCTTCCCAGCTGTGGGAGATGCGCGCGGGCAACAACTTCGAGTCGCAGGATCCGGCGGAGGCGCACTTCGGCCTGGGCACGGCCACGGACGTGGACTCGCTGGTCATCCGCTGGACCGACGGTTCCGTCACCACGCTGCTGGACGTTCCGGCCAACCAGCTGCTGGTCCTCGATCAGAACGCGGCGGCGGATCTCGCGGTCGACCTGGACGTGAGCACCGCTGCTCCCGACGAGGGACAGACGATCGTCTACACCGTCACCGTGATCAACGCCGGCCCCGACGCGGCCAGCGGGGTGACGGTCACGAAGCTCCTCCCGGCCGGCGTCACGTACGTCTCCGACGCTCCCGATCAGGGCTCCTACGTCAGCGGTACCGGCGTATGGACCGTCGGCACGTTGGCCAGCAGCGCCTTCGCGACGCTGGACGTCACCGCCACCGTGGATCCGGGGACCGCGGGGACGACCATCCTGGCCACGGCGAGCCGCGCCGCTTCCACTCCGACAGACGGCAACGCGGCGAACGACTCCGACTCCGAGACCATCACCGTGCGGTCCGCGGATCTGGCCGTGACCCACGTCGTGGACGACCCGGCCCCGCCCGAGAACGGCACGATCGTCTACACCGTCACGGTGACGAACGTCGGTCCCGACGGCGCGTCCGGCGTGGTCGTGACGGATCTGCTCCCCACCGGCGTCACCTACCTCTCCGACTTGGCCAGCCAGGGCACCTACGCCAGCGGGACCGGGGTATGGGCGGTGGGTGCGCTGGCGAACAGCGCCTTTGCGACGCTCGACGTCACCGCGACGGTGGACCCGGGAACCTCCGGAACTCCGATCCTCGCGACGGCGAGCCGGACAGCGTCCAGCCCGATGGACACGAACGGCGCGAACGACTCGGCGTCGGCCGGCATCACCGTCGAAGCGGCCGCCGACCTCGCGGTGACCAAGACCGTGGATGATCCCGCTCCACCGGAGGGCGGGACCATCACCTACACGATCACCGTGACCAACACGGGGCCGGCCGCCGCGTCCGGCGTGGAAGTGAGCGACCTGCTTCCCGCGGGAATCACGTTCCAGTCCAGCAGCTCCGGATACAGCGGCGCGAGCGGGGTCTGGACCGTCGGCGCCCTCGCCGCGACGCAGTCCGACACGTTGACGATCGCCGCGACGGTGGACATCGGCACCGGAGGGTCGACGATCACCAATACCTGCCGGCTGATCGCTCTGGATCAAACCGACGGGAATCCCGGCAACGACGCGGACTCGGCGGACGTCGCCGTGGTCACGATCGTCGGCGCCGGCCAAGCGGACTTCCTCCCGACCGAGTACGCCCTCTCCGGAGGCCAGCCCAATCCGTTCCGCGGAACGACGGCCATCCGGTTCGATCTTCCGGCCGGCGGCCGGGTCAACCTCTCCCTCTTCGACGTCACCGGACGGCTCGTGAAGACGCTCGTCGACAGGGACCTGACCCCCGGCCGCTACGAGCCCGGCTGGGATGGTCGCGACGACGCGGGGCGAACGGTCTCGCCCGGCGTATACTTCGTCCGTCTCGAAGCCGGTCCCTTCGTGGCCGCACGCAGGACCGTGCGGCTCGACTAGTGTTCCGTCTCGAAAGAAATGATCAAATGGCCTCGCTTACGCTCGCTCGGCATCCGTGCCTCGCTCGCTTCGTGGCCGCCAGCCTCCGCCGTCCGTGGCTCCGGACACGGCGGCTACGACGCTCGGCCATCTGATC
>JBQTGV010000192.1:0-13657 GCA_052390515.1 Candidatus Eiseniibacteriota bacterium
CGCCGGCCGCCGCGCGTACCGCAGCCTCCGCGTCGTGCACGCCGGTGGCGTGCTGGAGGGAGCCGGCCACGGCCTCTTCGAGCGTCAGGTCTTCGCCCCGGATCCCCTCGAGCGCCGCGGCCAGGGCGCTGTCAGGGTTGGAGATCTGCGCGGACGCGGCCCCGGCGGCCGATCCGACGGCGATGGCGGCAAACGCCGCGAGGAGACGCGGTGCGGTCACTTCGGCGAACCCCCGGAGCCGAGCCGGAGCGGTGTCTTCCGATTCCCCCGAGGGGGCGATGGCCTACGGGTGCCAGGATACGCCACAAAGGGTGAATCGGGCAGTGCGGGGAGGGTTTTCTCGGCGAAAGGCCCCCAAGCGGCGGCTGACGGGCCGTGGAGTGGGGTCAGTGCGACCGTCACGGGGCCTCGAAGAGCCCCGACACGTACGGGGGAAGCCCTTGCGGCGCGGGGTGCGGCGAGTGGAGGAGGAGCAACACCTCGCGCTGTCCCTCGAACTCGAGGTCGGCCCGCCAGACGAGCTCAAACGCCTCGGGCGGGCCGGGGATCTGCGCCTCGACCGGTCCGTGGCGCGGGGTCAGCACGAGCAGGTAGTCGGCGGCGCTGGCGGCATCGAACACGCGCCGCTCCGGGATCAGGCCGTCCGGCCCGGCGTTCGACTTGCCGTGGACCCGCATCCAGCCGAGCGAGACCGACCAGTTGTGGCGATAGGACGCGAGCTGCTCGTAGACGTAGGCATGCGCGGCGAAGGGCGGAGCGCCGCCGGCGAAGGAGACGAGCCGCGGCGGCCGGCTCGGGCGCGGATCCCGCGCGGCCCAGTGGAGCCGCAGCGCCTCCCCCGCCTGCAGCAGCGCCGGCACGAACTGCCGCGAGTACGAGCGGACACCCACGGCGCGGTACTCCCCGATCGGGACGAGGCCGTTCAGGGACCGCCGGTCGAACTCGATCACGTGCACGACCTGGAAGAGCAGCAGCGCCACCGCCGTCCCCAGGAAGGCGGGCCGCGGCAAGGACCGGTCGGCGCCGGAGAGACGCGTGAGGAGCAGGACCATCACACCGAGGAAGGGCACGAAGAACCGGAAGCCGAACATCATGTGGGTCGTCGCCATGCCCATCGAGTAGACGAGCGTCGCGAGCAGCCCGGCGAGCACGGCCACGGCTTCCAGCGAAGGGCGCGCGAGCACCGGGGCATCCGCAGCGCCATTGCGCCGGCGCAGCTTCCCGACGAGCGCCGCCACGGCGAGCGGGATGACCCCGGACGCCACGAGCCAGGCCGCGACATACAGGCCGTTCTTGGTGAGCATCGGCACCGAGTAGACCGGCGCCTTCAAGTACGCCGACGTCGGCAGGATCTCGCCGTAGGTGTGCTTCGCGAAGAGCAGCCAGGCGGCCGGCGCGGCGGCGCCCAGGAGGACGGTGCCGAGGATCGGAACGATGCGCCGGACCCGCGACCAGGAGTGGACGACGAGCGGCGCGGCGAAGAAGGCGGCGTCATGGCGGGTCAGGAACATGAGTCCGGCCGTGAGGTGAACAACCGCCATCCGCCGCGCGTTCCATGGCTCGGGCGCCAGCGTGCGCTCCGCAAGCAGGGTGGCGAGAAGGAAGAGGTACGGCGTCTCGAGGCCGCCCCACGTCCAGAGGATCACCGCCGGCGACGCGATCACGACGGTGGCCCAGCCGAGGCGCGCGCCCGACGTCGGAGTGGTTCGCCGCAGGGCGATCCACGCGGCCACCAGCATCGCCGCCAGGGAGAGCGCCTTGTTCGCCGGGACGATCGCCTTCGTGACGGCGTGCAGCGCGGCCTCGAGCAACGCGTGCAGCGGTGACGTCAGCGCGGAAACGTGCTCGCCGGTGTTGAACGAGAGCGTGCCGGACTCGACGAGATTCCGGGCGTGCAGCGCGGTGATGTACGCGTCCTCCGCCGTGAACGGGGCGAAGCGCCACGAGGCGACGACGAAGACGAGCACGGCGGCGCCGAGCGCTATGCGGGTGGCGTGACGCTTCATCGGGAGATCGTAGAAAGGGATTGCGCGAGCGTCGAGACGCTACCGGCGCGGCGCGGCCGGCGGCTCTGTCAAAAAAGGTCTACGTCAACGCTCGTCGGAGAGGCGGCTCGCCTCCAGCAGCACGTGGGTCACGGTGGACTCGATCGTGTGCGTCTTGGCGGCCACGTTGGGCTCGAAGCGGAAGGTCCCGGATTCCGTGCGGGTGACGGCGACGGCGGCCTCGAAGCCGGAGGCGGCGCCGGATTCCGCGTGCACGGGCCGGCCGCCTTCGAGCCAGAGCTTCCCCGGCGAGGACGAGCCCTCGACGGTGAGCAGCCCGGTGTGACAGCCGAGCTCCAGCATCTGCAGAACCGCGAAGGGCGGGATGTGGGCGAAGCTCCCGCGGAGCCCCTCGGAGCGCGGCGGCAGCGGCCCGATGATCATGGTGCGGTCGACGCTGCCGCGGCTCACCGACTCGGCCATGGCGGCCTCCACGTGGCAGAAGGTCACGGTGGCGTCACCGATGCCGATGCGGTCACCAGGAGAGAGCCGGTACTTCCCGGTGATCTTCTCACCGTTGACGAAGGTGCCGTTGGTGCTGCCGAGGTCTCGGATCCAGAACCGCTCGCCGTCGCCGTGGACGGCGGCGTGGCTGCGGGAGGCGCGGGCGGAGTCCACCGGGACATCGCAGCTCGGAGCGCGGCCGATGACGATGCCGCGCCGGCCGTCCAGCCGCAGCGGGGGCCGCGGCGGGGCGAAGAGCATGGCGGTCGGCGCCGGGCCAGGCGCGGGCCGGCGGGGGGTCTCGGGCATGCCCATCGGTCGGCAGGGCGAGGCTCGGGCTGGAGTCCAGGAGACCCGGGCGAAGCCGAGGTGCGAGCGGACGGGTTCTCCCCGCCGATTCCGGGGGGTCTAGGCTCGCGTAGTGGCAGCCGCCGGGATGCCTCTCGGGTCCGGCTCCCAGGAGTGTTCTTGACGTTCGACCACGCGGCCGGTAGGTTCCCTCGCACATTGCGGGGTGGAGCAGCCTGGTAGCTCGTTGGGCTCATAACCCAAAGGTCGCGGGTTCAAATCCCGCCCCCGCTACCAATCTCGGAGGGCCCGGAAGTCGCGTACTTCCGGGCCTTTGCGCGTCCGGGGCGACGCCGGCGCGGGGGCGCAAAAACGGCCGTCTCCACAATGTCTCCACTAACTCGGTGCTGATGGGGGACTGCACCCCGGCAAGGCAAGAAGGAGAGCTGGCGACACCTCGGCCGACATTGGCCGAGGTCTGCAACTCCGCAGAAGTGCGTAGGGACCCGCCCCGGTCCGCGAGACAAGCCCAAATGGCCAGCCGAACGCGCGGCAGGCCGCATTGGCGAAGTCCCGACTCCCACTGGCTACCCCGTTGCCACCCCGAGTTCTTCGCCAATCCGATCCACGGCGGTTCCGATTTCCGGCGTGCGCGCAACGAGTCCGATAAGATGGTCACCGTATCGACCTTCGCGGAGCGTATCCGTTGTGTCCCACACTGCGTCGAGCAACGGCGTGCGTCCCACCGACCAGCGTGAGATGCCAACATACCTGCTAAGTGACGCTTGGCGAAGGAACCTCTCCAACCGCGCGGGCTCGGCGCCCGCCTGGAAAAGTGAGGCCGCGTATGTGCCGGATCGGTCAAAGAAGACCTCAATCGACCTGTCCTCCCCCTTCCACCCGAAGAGCCGACTGACGATCGGAGCCAAGTCCATTGACGCAGAGAACACCTCATCTGCTGTAGTGCGGAGTTTCGGATATAGCGGCGCAAGACCATGTGTCACATCCTGAGTGTCGACGGTCCCATCCGGGAACTCGATGCTGATGCGTAGCTTAGCGCCGTCGACGTCGAGGCGCGCACGAGCGTACGGCCCGAGGCGGTCGTCGTGGACATAGACCTGGTCGAAGCCGAGGTTCCCGGCTCTGAACTCGACTGAACCCTCCTCCTCCAAGTGAAGCGGGATTCGAGGCAGGTCGGATGCCGCCTCACGGAAGCCCACGACGGTAACGGCGTGTCCGTCCCGCTGGCCGGAAGAGATGGCGAGCAGTACTGGAATCCCGGATCGCACGTAGCACTGAAGTAGCAAGAGGAACCAGACGGGAGCATCCCCGACGCGAAACAGCGCAGGAGGGAACCCGAATCCCCTGAATGCCTCACAGATCTGCTCGATTGTCAGCCCTGACGACGGGAAGGGTCTCCCTTCCGGGAGATAGTGGCGAACGGCAGCTTCTGTAATCGCTGACGGTGTCGGCGCGCGGCCGCCGTCCCGCCTGCAAACACGCTGCAGCGCCGTCCAGATGGCCGTCGTCGCGCAAGCACCGACGGCGCGATCCTGCTGCTGGAATGGGACGCCATCGACGGACAGTTCGAACCCCATCAAATGGGCGTGGCTCGCTAGTGTGGTGGGAAACTGTCGATTCCCGCTGTCGCCGCGCGGTCGGAGAATGGTGCGACCGATCGGAACCGAGGGGATCGGTCGAACCACTATGAATCCCAAATAGTTCTGCTGCAACCGACTCTGGACTTCATCGAACGAACCCGTCGCGGCCGACCGAATCAACGAGGCCAGTTCCTCGTCGTCGAGCATCTCGGTAAACACATGGATGCGCGTGCACCAGTTCGGATAGCTACTCAAGCACCGTGAGTAGTAGAGCGCGACCTCCTCGATGAAGTGCCTGTCGATGTAGTGGTCTTCTACGACGAGTGAGGCCGCATCAAGATCCTCAAGGTACGCTCCGAGGTACTGCGTCTGAACCCCAATGTCAGCACCCGACTCCGTCTCCGCGCCCCTGGCGTGTTGAACGACGCGTCGGAACGCATCTGCCGAGAACGGGATGCACCGGACATTGTTCCTCTTTTGTTGCGCGAGGACTTCCTGCCGCACCGTCACCGCGCCCCCCTCATCTAAGTCGGACCTTCACGTCGCGCTCCTCGATGCGAAGAAGCGGATCGAGGGTCTTGCTGACGACGCGACGCAATTGGCGGCCTTCCGCGAGTAGCTCACGAATGCGCTCTGCGTCGACCCGGTCCTTGCGATGCTCGGGTCTCTCTTCGTGGGGCCTCTCTCCTGTGCCTCGCATGACACCTCTCCTCGGCGAAACCAACGTCCAAAACCCGCAACCAATGAGGTTGACCGGGTTTCAAAGCTGGAACCCGCATTACCGACAAGGAAACGGTACGCGTCCGATCACGCGCCGACGAACCCCGTTGGACAGGGCCATACGCCGCTGAGTGCGCCGCAGACCCTTTCCCGGAGGATGGGGGTTCTTGCTTCATACACAGACGGCTTCCCTTATGACGAGAAGCGGCCCGCTAACCAAGGCGGGCGTAGAGTGGCCCGAAACCGGTAACCTGTCAAGAGGATACCCGGTTTCCACAGTTCCCCTGGCCCATCTGACAATCGCCGATCACGCGACGAACCACGCCGGCCGTTCGGTCGCGCCTTCCGCCCACGTCTGTAGCGCATCGAGCAGCTCGCCGCGCTCAGCGCCGACTGGGTCGGAAGCACGGGGAACCGTCTGAAAGAGTCGGGCTAGAAGCGACCCCACCACCGCCACGCCCACGGCATCGCGTCGGGGGCTGGGGCGTCGATGAAGATGAACCCGCAGGACCCCGGCCGCTCGATGGCGCCCTCGACCATGGTCTGAAGCGCGTCGAAGAGATCGTCGTGGTCCGCGTTCGGGAACAGCACCAGCTCGTCCTGCAGCGCCATGTACGCGTCGAAGTGACTGGGCTTGAATCCTACCGCTCGTTGGCAAGTCCCCGATGGTACCGTCCCCGTGGGGGCATCCAGCTTCGGCGCGATCAAGGCGGGCTACAAGTAGCCGCCTACCGCCCCCAGAACGGCCACGTGATGCGGTGGCGAGCCCACGGGTAGGGATCGTATTCCTCCACGGGGTCCGCACCGAAGATCCACACCCCGCACTCACCCGACCGGTCGAAGGCTCCCTCCACCGCCGTCTGAAGTCCGTCGATCAGGTCGTCGTGATCCGCATTCGGGAACAGGATCAGCTCGTCCTGCAGCGCCGTGTACGCCTCCCGGTCGAGCTGCAGGTGCGGCGCCGGGAAGAGGATCTGCCCGTTCTCGAAGTAGCCCTGCAGGTCGTAGGCGCGCGACACCTTGTCCTTCGTCCGCTTGAGCCGCTTCACGCTCATCAGCTTCTCCAGGTCCTGCGCCAGGTACTCCTGCGCCGCCACGTCCTCCACGATCACCCGCCGCGGCTGGTAGCGCTCGTTCATGGCCACCAGTCGATTGACGTACTCCTGCTTGGCCACGCGGCCCCGCCAGACCTCCCGGATGAAGACCTCGCGTCCCAAGCCACCCGAGGCATCCTCCTCCTTGCGCCGCGCGCCCACCACGATGGTCCACCAGTCGGTCTCCGCCTTCCTCCCGGAGAGCACCACCTCGGCCTTCGTCGCCGCCGGGTCGCAGCCGATCCAGTGCTCGAAGAGCTCCCACTCCTGCTGCTCCTCGTAGTAGCGGAACCACGCTTCGCGGAAGATGTCGCCCTTCATCAGCTCCACGTCGTTCTGGTACTGGGTGGCGAAGATGGCCGAGCCCATCTGCCGGCGGCGCTCCTCCAACCACTCGATGCTGAACTTCTCCGGCCAGGGCGTCGCACCGTCCGAGTCGATGGCCCGGATCACCTGGTGCCGTTCCTCGAACTCGTTCTTGATCAGGTGCCCGTAGAGATCGAGGTAGTGGTAGCGCGTGCCGACGAGGAAGAGCCGGCCCTCCGGCTCGAGACACGGCAGCAGCGTCTTGTAGTACCAGGTCCGCACCTTCTCGCGCTGTCCCTCGGTGCGCGCGTTCTCCTCGTCCACCAGGTCGTCCGCGATAATCAGGTCGTAGTGGCGCGACGCCACCGGACCACCGACGCCGACACAGGTGACCGTCGCCTCCTTGGCGGAGGAGGTGCGCGGCTTCACCAGGATCTCGCGCGCGTCCCACTTGGACTCGTCCTCGTAGCGCCCGAAGGCGGCGATCAGCCGCTCGTTCACGCCTAAGTGGAACTTGATCTCGCGCAGGAACACCTCGGCCTGGAGCTGCGTGTTGGACGCGATGAGGACGCGGATGTTCGGGTTGCGCAGGATCTCGAAGACCGCGCGCGCGATGGTCAGGATCGTCGACTTGCCGTAGCCGCGGGGCGCGAGCTGCAGGCAAGCGTCCTTGGTGCTCTCCTGGAAGGCGAGCATCTCGGCGTGGAAGGGGCGAAGCTCGTAGCGGAGGATCGAAGTCGCGAGGAGATCGATGCGGCCCTCATCGAGGACCTCGCGGCGGAGCACCTCGCGGCGGAGGGAGCGGAGCTTGGCGAGGGACTCGGCCACCGCTTGCTGGTCGCCAGCGAGCATGCTCACGGCATCATCACCGCGCCGCCAAGCGCAAGATCCTCGTCGTGGAACCGCGCGATGAGACCTGTGAAGTAGTCGTTCCCCTCACCCGGCCAGGTCACCGTGCCGAGAACCTGGACGATCCACCCGATGCGTGCAGGCGCTTCACCCGTGAGATCACCGGCACGTCTTGGAACGGCACTCCACGACACCCAGCGCGGTCGCAACACGATCTGCCCTGCCTTCGCCGGATCGCCTATGTGGGACCAGTAGCTGCCCAGGACCTGCGGGATGCTCGACCTGAGCGACAAGGTGTCAAGGCGGTGGTAGCTCCACCCGAACTCGCGGGCCTGCTCCTCGGGATCCCGTGCCGCAATCCCTGGCTTGACCCACTCCGCCTTCGGACTCGTGAACGCGAGGATCAGGCGTCCGTCCGTCGCGTCGATCACGACGTGCAGGGTGGCGTACCACGTCGCCGCGCCGCGAAGGGGCTCCACGCAGACGGACGGTGCAGTCGCGAGCCACGCGCCGCGCTCCTTCGACTCCCCGAACGGATGGCGATCGGACACCGTGGCCAAAGTGAGAGTCATGTCGGAGCTGCCCAGCAGCCCCAGGTGCTCCGTCGCGAGGAGCCGTGCTTCCAGCGAATCGATCTCGGTCGGGCCAGCCAAGGGCTCCCAGGAGACTGGACTGTCCGCGGGGATCTGGGCGAATGCCGAGTGCGCGGGAGCGCTCACGGACCAAACAGCAAGCAGGATTGCCGCGCGAGTGCTGCTCATCGGAGTCGCCGGTTTCTGTCCGCCCACCATAGCCCGCCATTGGGATCTCCGCTCGGGGACTCGGCGAGGTCGCCGGGCTCGCGGCCGGGCATGTGCGGCTGGGCCGGACGCGGGGAGGAAGGGAGGGAAGGGAAGTGACCGCCGCACGCGCCTCGCCAAGACTCGCCGCGAGGCGATGCACCGTGAGATCGGCGAGGCGGGGGCCGAGTCCCCGGGGCGGCCGGCGCTCTCCGGCTTGGCGAGCGCCCCGAGGCAACGGGTCCGCCTGCCCCCGCCCGCGATCGCCCGCCACAACGCCTCTCTCGCTGCCACAGGGGCCCTTCTGGGCCGATCACTAGGCGCCTGTCTGGTAGTCTAGAACCACCCCCGGCCTCCGTCCATCCTTAGCTCCCCGCTCCTTGAACTGAACCGACGGCCCGTGGGACGGTCCGCCTCCCGGGCTCTGGCCGGAGACCTGCCGTCCCCCATCTGCATCGACACCGGGCGCGAGGCCCGTGTCCCGGCCGGAAGCCCGGAGGCCCTTCCGATTTCGCTTCATCTCAGCCCCCCACCAGAGCGTGCATGGTCCTCCCCCTCAACCCAGGGAGGAATCCCATGCGCTTCCGAACCCACGACCGCTTCTGGGGCGTCGTCAACCCGACCCCCAACTCGATCCTTTCCGACGTCGTCTTCGAGTCCAGCCTTGCCGGACTCAAGCTCCAGTTCGACGGCGGCCTCTCACTCGACGCCGAGCCCACCCTCTACGACACCGAAGAAGCGGCACGCCGCGACGCCACCGCACGGCTCCTCGCAGCCAAGCTCGCCCGCGGCATCGCCGCCACACCACACGACCTCTCCCACGTCCGGAAGGCCCAGCTCTTCGACCGCGAGGGACGCCTCCAGGCCGAGATCGAGGTGTCCTCATGAGGCTCGCCACCGCCGCCCGCCGCTTCCTCACCCAGCTCGAGGCCGACGGGGAAGAGCCCGCTGACGCTGCGCGTGTACCGCGGGGAGCTGGACCGCTTCCTGCGCTTCGCAGGCGGCCGGAGCCACGCCGAGAGTTGTCCGACCCGAGGCCATCGCCAACTACCTGACGTCGCCGGCTACTCGCGTTTCGCCGGATGGAACCGCGCGTTCCACGAGAACCGTGAACCGCACGAGGACGGTGCTCCGGCTCTTCTTCGGCTACCTCGTGGAGCGGGGAACGCTCCGGCACTCGCCGGCGAGGCTGCTGCGGAACGGGAGGACGGGACCGTCCGGTGCCGACCGTGCTCAGCAAGAACGAGGAACGCAGGCTGCTGCGCGCGCTGGATGTTGCGGCAGAGGAGAGCGACGTCGGCCGCCGTGACCGCGTGCTGTTCACTCTGCTGCTCAAAGTCAGGGATGAGGCTCGCCGCGGCGCTGGCACTCGACGTCGCGGACCTCAATCTCGGCGAGGGCAGCGCGGTCAGCCACGGGAAGCATGCGCGCGTGCAGACCGTGTACTTCCCCAAGGGCGTCGTTCTCCTGCTGCGGCGACACTTTCGGGACGAGGGCGCCCGCACGTCCGGCGCCGTCTTCCGGAGTTCACGGGGCTGCCAGCTCTCAGCGAGGCAGGCGCAGTACCGGTTTGGGGCCGCGGTGGAGCTCGCGGGAATCGATCGGCCGGTCACCGTCCACGCGCTTCGGCACACATTCGCCACGAGGTTGAGAGAGGAGACCGGCGACTTGCGAGTGGTTCAGGCCGCGCTCGGACACCGACAGCTTGGCACCACGGAAGTCTACGCGCTCGTCGCGGACTCGGACGTCCGGCGCGCGATCGTGGGATAAAGCTCGACGGCATCCACCAACGCCACGGCAGGGGCGGGCGGCTGGTCCGGCTCCAGCAGCCGAATCGCCGACTCCTTCGCCGCCGGACTCAGGTGCATGTACCTCTGCGTGGTGATCAGCTCCGAGTGCCCGGCCAGCTCTTGAACCGCCTTCGCAGGCGCACCCCGCATCGCCAAGTGCGAGCAGAACGTGTGCCTCAGCGCGTGCACGCCCAGGTGATCGAGGTTGGCGAGCCGCTCGGCCCGCTCCACTTGCCGTTGCACGTCATGCTGGTTCAGAAAACGGCCCGTGCGGTGACACAGCACCCGCCTGCTCCGCAGGTGACGGTGCGCGGCAAGCGCCGCCGCCAGCCGCGTCGTCATGGGGATGATCCGCGGCTTCCCGCTCTTCGGCGTCGAGACGTGCCGGTTCCAGACGGAACGGGCCACGCGTAGCTGGCGGCGCTCCTGATCGATGTCGGTCCACTCCAGCCCGATCATCTCGCCGCAGCGGAGCCCGGCCTCGCCGCCGAGCAGCACGATCACGTAGGCCCGAGGGTCAACGCGTCTCGCGGCGGCCACCAGCCGCTCGTACTCGTGGAAGTCGTGGAAGCGCATCTCGGGGTGCACGCGCTTCAGCAGCTTGATCGTGCACGGCATCTTCTCGATGACACCCCACTCTATCGCCACCTTGAGCAGCTTCGAGAGCACGCAGAGAATGTTGTTCACGGTCGCGGGCTGGGCCTTTGCGAGCTTCATCTTGATCCCTTGCACGTCCTCGTTGCCGATCTCTTCGAGTCGCTTCCTGCCGAGCAGCGGGATCAGGTGGTTGCGGAGGACGCTCTGCTTGCTCGAGATGCCGCTCGGTTTGAGACGGTTGGCTCGCGCGTAGCCGTCGATGAAGCGCGGCGCGAACTCGGCGAGCGTCGGCACGTCCGGCGCCTCCGGCTCGGGCGCCGCCTCCAGAGCGTCCGAGGCCACAGCCCGGAGCAGGAGTTCTCGCTGCAGGGCCTCCCCCCAACGCAAAGCCGCGGAGCGGGTGCGGCCCGGCGCGACGCGTCGCTCGCGCACACGCGTTCCGTCAGGGAGGTAGAAGTGGATGTCCACTTCGAACTTCCCGCGGAAGGGTCGGACCTTGAGACTCACGTGCGTCCCCCAGCTTCGCCGAGGCCGAGCCAGTCCAAGACGTCGTCTCTCCGGAGCAGCAGGCGGCGCCCAATCCTCACGACACCGGGGAGTTGCGCGCGCTCAGCCATCGCGTAGATCGCCTTGGGCGAGGTGCGCAGGAGCCGCGCCGCGTCCTTCGCGGTCAGGAGGGGCGGGAAGGCTTCAGCCTCGGACATGCCGGGCCTCCGCCACGCCGCCTTCCGCTCGGGCTCCGTTGCGCCACCCGCCGCCAACCATCACCGCTCGGCCCAGCCCCCCAATCAAGCGAGGAGGAGTCACCGGCGCGACTTCTTGGCCACGCTGTTGCGGCACGCTTCGCCTCTGTGGCTCACAGGTAGGGGAGGTGGGCCCGCGGCCCGGTTCCATGCGAGCACGGCCCATCGACGAAGTAGTGCTAGGGTCCCTCGGTTCGCCAGAAGTCCCCCCGGCCGCTTTCGAGGACGCCGGTCCTCCACACCTGTCACTCGCAAGGAGAGCCGCTGATGGAGCGACAGTATGTCGGCGCAGTCGACGACGAGGAGAGGGCGCTTCTCCTTCGAGTGGCCCGCTGCAAGGACGAGATTCTCCGCATGACGCCGGGGTTTCTGGAAGACGCGGCGAAGGCACGCTCGCGGTTGAAGCCGTTCTCGCCTGACGTGCTCTTGCGTCGCGACCGCTTGCCCGCCAAAGAGGCTCGTGCGGCGGAGAAGCTCCTGATGCACAACACGAGGGTCGCGCAGAGATTCGCCGCGAAGTGGGACCTTCCTTACTACCCTGGACTCTGGGTAACCGACCCCTCGTACCTCTTCGAGTACCCGTTCTCGAGGTCGCCGTGGATCGAGGGCACGGCTGCCGCGGTTTACGAGCCGGTCGGGCGTCGGCCTCCGATCGTCTTCCTGGAAGTGGACCTTCGCTATCCCATCGCGACCGTGATGAAGGTGATTCGTGAGCGACTTGAACGAGGTCAGGAGGAGTGGGCCGCAGCAGGAGGAGTCGTTTGGCCAAAGCTCCGGGATGAGGCCAGGAAGTACGAGAACATGCTGCGCGCCCGCGAGTGGAAGAGTAGGAAGACCAACCGGGAGATCGCCAGGGAGCTGAGCATCTCAGTCCGCCACGTTCCGGCTCTTCGCCAGGCACTGAAACGCGTGATCGCGACCGAGGGGTACAGGAAGATCGCTCCCTATCTCCTTCCGGAGTTCGTTGAAGAGCGCACAGCCTCCTACGTCGGACTCCCAAAGTATCTCTCCGAGTCGGTCGCCCTCGCGAACGCCAAGACACCGGGGAAACGTAGGAGACGCCGCGGCACGCAGGGAGATGGGAAGTGACAGGGCAGGTCGTTTCACACCCCTGCGAATCCACATGCCGAGCGGTTTCACATCTCCCCGGCTCTCAGCCCCTCCCGTTACCGTGGGCCGCAAGGCAGATGAGGGCACGGCGGGGCCCTCGAAGCTCCGACGGGGCGACATCGCAACCCTCCGCTCGCCGACCGATGGAGGCGTTTCGTTCTTGGACGGTTCGACGCTCGCGAAGCCCAGGGCTGAGGGTGTCACCCCTACTCACGTCGGGGTGGCGCAATGAGCGCGGCTCTGCTGGAGGCGATCCGACCCCACCTCCGCGAGATGAGGAGTGCCCCGGACGGCCGGCTGATCTGCTGGTGCCCCTTCCACGCCGATGGCGAGGGTGCCCCTCCCCACACGCCGAACCTCTACGTCTCGGAGAGGGGGTTCATCTGCCACGCTTGCGGCGAGAAGGGCAGCCTGCGAGGTCTCGCAGAGCACCTCGGCGTCGAGCTACCGCCGCGCGAGGAGCGACTCGATGCGGTCTACGACTATCTCGACGAGAAGGGCGCGCTCCTCTTCCAGGTGGTGCGGAAGCCCGGGAAGAGGTTCAGGCAGCGCCAGACGGACGGTCAGGGCCAGTGGCTCTGGAACCTCAAGGGCGTTCGCCGTGTCCTCTACCTGCTTCCTGACCTGCTCGCCCGTCCCGACGAGCCCGTCTACGTCGTCGAGGGCGAGAAGGACGCCGACCGACTCGCCGCTCTCGGCCTCGTGGCCACGACCAACTCCGGCGGCGCCGGCAAGTGGAGGACGGAGTACTCACACACCCTGGAGGGCCGCGACGTCGTCATCCTCCCCGACAACGACGAGCCGGGACGAAAGCACGGCGACACGGTCGCCACGTCTCTTCGTGGCGTCGCCCGCTCCATCAAGGTAGTCGAGCTACCCGGTCTCCCCGCTAAAGGCGATGTCTCGGACTGGTTGAACTCCGGTCATACGAGGGAAGAGCTCCTGCAGCGCGTCGCCGAAGGCGCTGGATGGACGCCGCCCGAAGGCGAAGAGCCCGACACCTCGGAGTCCGACGACAACAGGGAACGAGACTCCGTGGCGAAGCAGCTCGTGTCGCTCTTCCTCGCTTCGGGGGCGGAGCTCTTCCGGGACGAGCGCGGCGAACCCTACGCACGCATCGAGACGCAGGAAGGCAAACGAATCCTGCCGGTTGGCTCGAAGCAGCTCCGACTCAAGCTCTTCCACCTCGCTTGGGCCGAGATGGACAAGGCGCTTACCGGCGAGGTGGTGCGTACCGCGGCAAACATCCTCGACAGCATCGCGCGGTTCGAGGCCCCGCAGCACACGCTCC
>JBQTGV010000193.1:0-2704 GCA_052390515.1 Candidatus Eiseniibacteriota bacterium
CGCGGACCGGGCGGTCCGGATTCTCACCGAGGCCCGACGGACCGCGGCGTGCGCGCCGCCGCTGGTGCTCGCCTCGATCGCCACGAGCGTCGCTCTCGCTCTGGGAATCAAGATCACCGCCGTTGAAGCCCACCTGCTCCGTGCCGCGGAGGATGCACGCCGGCTACGGGCGCTCCAGCAGTTCCAGCACTGGACGCAGGAGGTCCAGGCGCTCGCGTTCCAGGATCTGCCGCAGGCGCTCGCGCGAGGCCAAGCCCTGCTCGAGGCCTTCGAGGGCAGGCGGACTCCGTGACCGAGGCTTGCGTCTGATCGGAGGAGTCGATGGACCAGTTCAGAGAGCCGATTTCGGACGTGCTGGTAGCGGAGGCCGGGGCCTGGGTGACGATGGTGCGAAGCATTCTCGACTACTGCCTCGCCGTCGAGAAGGTTCCGGCCGAGATCCGCGAGAAGCTCACGGTCTACCGTCCGACCCTCGGCGACTTCGTGGCCACGGGCGAGCAGTTCAAGTACCTCAGCCTGAACCCGGCGCAGCTGAACCAGGTGATGCTCCTGATCCGGGAGCCCTTCGATCACCAGGAGATCCGCCGCGCGGCCAAGCTCGTCGGGCGCGAGGAGCGCGCGAGCGCCGCGCCATTCTCCTTGCTCAGCGCGATGATTGCGGCACGGCGTCAATAGGGGAGCCTGGCGTGGACAACGCCTGCCAGCGCGTCGGGATCCAGGCGCTGCGATCACTCGGCCTGCGCATCACGGAGCTCGCCGAGATGTCGCCGCAATCGGTTGCCACGATCAAGCGGTACACCAGGATCGTCATTCCGGAGTTCCGCATGATGACGGCCGCGTTGACGCCGGTCAGTTACCAGCACCGACAGGTGCTCACGGACTTCTGGGTTCGGATCATCGCCGAGAACCGACCGCTCGCCCCGCCGGTGCCGCAGCGGCGCTTCCTCGACTTCTTCTGCCCCATCTGCCTGACACGGCCATCGTCGACCAACGGCCACCGCCCGCCCGCGGCCTGCGATGACGTCGAGTCCGAGACAGACGGCGAACTCCAGATCGCCGGCGCGCCACCGACTCGGGTCGTCGTCCCTCAGAGCCTGGAGGACGCCATCCTCAGGGGCACCGCCGCCTGCCTGGCCGGTGCGAACCCGTGCGCGAGCAGCGCCGCGCGCTTCGCCGCGCTCGTGCAGCTCAGCCGGGTGCGGCCATGGGACGCGTATTGCTTCATCGCCCAGAGCGTGGCTCCGGACAAGTGGTGGCTCCGGGTCTGTGTCGGCTGCGACACGACGTTCGTGAGCCAGTCGCGCGCCTCGCGGAAGTGTCACAGCTGCGCGAGCAAGAGGGAGTAAGCCGCTCTCGCCTGCGGCCTCGAGCACGAAGGTCAGGCCGCGTGGCGCCCTGAGCCGACACCCTGCCGTTCCGACCGACACCGCCCGACTAGATTGGCCAATATGAAGCTCCCGAGATCGCTCCTGCTCGCGCTCGCGGTGACGGTCCTGAGCGCCTGCGCCACCGCAGTCAACACGCCGGGCCTCAGCGAGGAGGACAAGGCGAGGATCCTCTCCGAGGAACTGGCACAGGTCGGAGCCGCGAAGCGACAGCCTCCGAAGCCGCAACGGGTGATCGAAGCACCGAAGGCGCCCGATCCTCTCGACCGGCGGGTCACGCTCACCGCGGTCGGGATTCCGCTGAACCTCCTGCTCTCGCGCCTCGCCGACCAGGCGGGGCTGCGGCTGGTGATCGATCGGGAGGTGGTCGCCACCGCGCCCGTGTCCGTCGCCTTCCAGGACTTGCCCCTCCGGGAAGCCCTCAAGACGGCGCTGACGTCGCAGGGCCTGTTCTCGAAGGTCGATGGAGAGTCGCTCGTCGTCTACGCCTTCGAGACTCGCGGCTGGACGATCTCCTTGCCGGTCGTCGCGCTGTCCGCCAGCACGTCAATCACGAACGAGACCGGTGGGACCGTCGGGATCACGAGCCAGGCGAGGGACGCGACGACGACGACGGCGCGCGACGGCGTCAACCTCGGCGCGCGGGCCGAGGTGACCACGAAGGTCCCCAGTCTCTCGACCTGGGCCGAGATCGAGAGCGCGGTCAAGGCGATCGCGTCCAAGGACGCGACGGTCATGATCAACCCCGCGCTCGGGCTGATCACCGTCCGCGACCGTCCGGACCGGCTCAGCCAGGTCGACTCGTTCCTGGCGCGCCTCGAGGCCGAAGCCGCCCGGCAGATCGCGGTCGAGGTGCGCGCCTTCGAGGTCACCCTCAGCGAGTCGGACAGCTACGGCATCGACTGGTCGCGCGTGTGGAAGTCGCTCGTGGGCAGCACCGCCCTGAGCATCGCCGGATCGTTCGCGACGCCTCTCACGTTGCCGATCGCCGTCAGCCTCAACGATCCGAGCGGGTTCAGCCTCTTCATCCGCGCCCTCTCCACGCAGGGCAAGGTGAAGGTGCTGAGCCAGCCGTCGATCCGGCTTCTCAATGGCCACCCCGCCGTCATCCAGGCGGGGCGCGTCCGAGCCTTCGTGGCGGAGGCTTCGCAGACAGTCACGGGCACGGCGGGAACCTCCACGTTCAGTCTCAAGCTCGGCTCGGTCCAGGACGGCGTGATCCTGCCCCTCACCGCCCGCATCGTCCAGGACGAGGTCGTCCTCAACCTCGCGCCGATCCTTTCCCAGGTCCGCGAAATCCGGAAGGTCAGCTCGGGCAC
>JBQTGV010000194.1:0-2054 GCA_052390515.1 Candidatus Eiseniibacteriota bacterium
GACACGAATCCGGGGTAGTCGCGCACCACCACCGGTGTCTTGCCCAGCGCGGCGGCGAGCGCGTTCACCGAGTCGACGGTCGCGTCCGAGGTCTGCACGCCACGGACCACCTCGACGAGCTTCATGATCGGCACCGGATTCATGAAGTGCATGCCGATGACGCGCTCGGGATGGGGAACCGCGCCGGCGAGACGAGTGATCGAGATGGAGGAAGTGTTGCTGGCGAGGATCCCGCGCTCGGAGACGACCCGCCCGAGGCGCCGGAAGATATCCTGCTTCGCGGCGACGTCCTCGACGGCCGCCTCCACCACGATGTCCGCGTCCGCCAGGGCGTCGAGATCCGAGGCGGCGGCGATGCGTCCGAGCACCGCGTCGCGCTCCTCCGCGGAGAGCTTCCCCTTCTCCACGAACTTGCCGAGGCTCGCCACGATCGCGGCGATCCCCTTGTCCAGCGCCACGGGGCTCACGTCCACCAGCCGCACGCGCCGCCCGGACGCGGCCAGGACCTGCGCGATCCCGTGACCCATCGTCCCGGCGCCCACCACTCCGGTCCTGTCGAAGCTCATCGTCTCCCCCTTCGCGTCAACGCGTTCCCGCGAGCGACCAGGCGAGCGCCGCAGCCGCGAACAGTGCACCACCCGTGATCAACGAGAGCCGTCCCGCGCCGCGGACCCCGGCCCCCGGGCGGCTCTCGCCCCCGAGGCCCAGGAGGCGCCGCGTCGCCAGGAAGGGACGGTCGGCCAGAAGCAAGGCACCGACGAGCGCCAGGACGAGTCCCTCCACGGCGAGCACGTCGACGACGGCGCGGAGCCTCTGCCCGGGCGGCCGGAGCCCGGCCAGGCAGGCGGTCTGGAGGGCGACGGCTCCCGTGACCGCCGCGCCGAGTCGTGTCCCCGGGCTCACCTCTCGACGGCCAAGGCCACCGCGTTCCCGCCGCCCAGGCAGAGCGCCGCCAGGCCCTTCCTCGCGCCGTGGGCCTTCATGGCCGCGAGCAGGGTGACCAGGATGCGCGCACCCGAGCACCCGATGGGGTGTCCCAGCGCGACCGCTCCCCCGTTCACGTTGACGCGCGCGGGATCCGCACCGATCTCGCGGATCACCGCGAGCGCCTGCACCGAGAACGCTTCGTTGAGCTCGATCAGGTCGAAGTCGCCAATGGACCAGCCGGTCTTCGCCAGGAGCTTCTCCACGGCGCGCACCGGCGCCATCATCACCCACTGCGGTTCCGTTCCGCCCACCGCGTAATCCACGATCCGGGCGAGCGGGGCCGCGCCCTCGCGCTCCGCCGCGGCGGCGGACATGACCACGAGCGCCGCGCCTCCGTCGTTCACGCCCGGGGCGTTGCCCGCGGTCACGCTGCCGTCCTTCTGGAACGCGGGACGAAGCTTGGCGAGCGCCTCCATCGATGTGTCCGGCCGGACCCCCTCGTCCTTGGCGAAGGCGATCGCTTCGCCCTTGGGCTGGGGGACCGGAAACGGGACGATCTCCGCCGCGAAGGCGCCCTCGGACTGGGCTCGGGCAGCCTTACGATGGCTCTCGAAGGCGAAACGGTCCTGCTCTTCCCGGGAGATGCCGTACTTCCGCGCGACGAGCTCCCCGGTGTTCCCCATGTGGAAGTCGTTGAAGGAGTCCCACAGGCCGTCGTGCACCATGGAGTCCACGAATTTCGCGTCGCCCAAGCGATAGCCGGTGCGGGCGCCCGGGGCGAGGTACGGCGCGAGACTCATGTTCTCCATCCCGCCGGCCACGACGCAGGAGGCGTCGCCGGCGCGGACGGCCTGTGCCGCCAGCGCGACCGCCTTCAGTCCCGAGCCGCACACCTTGTTGATGGTCATGGCCCCGACCGTGTCGGGAATCCCCGCGTGGATCGCCGCCTGCCGCGCGGGCGCCTGTCCGACGCCCGCGGTGAGCACGTTGCCCATGATCACGTCCTCGACGCGGTCCGACGAGATTCCCGCACGCTGCACCGCCG
This sequence comes from Candidatus Eiseniibacteriota bacterium, assembly GCA_052390515.1. Classification (GTDB taxonomy): domain Bacteria; phylum ARS69; class ARS69; order ARS69; family ARS69; genus JBQTGV01. The sequence goes on from JBQTGV010000194.1 coordinate 1,973, forward strand.
CCCGGATCGCCGCAGCACCCAGCCGCGGAGCCGGCGTCGTGGACAGCGTACCGTTGAACTTGCCGATGGCGGTGCGCGCCGC
>JBQTGV010000195.1:0-2872 GCA_052390515.1 Candidatus Eiseniibacteriota bacterium
TGAAGCTCGGCATGGCGCACCCCATGGGGCCGCTCGCGCTCGCCGACCTGATCGGCCTCGACGTGTGCCTCAGCATCCTGGAGGTGCTGCACGAGGGGTTCGGAGATCCCAAGTACAGGCCGTGCCCGCTGCTGCGCAATCTGGTCGCGGCCGGGAAGCTCGGACGGAAGAGCGGCGAGGGGTTCTACCGGTACGATTGAGCGGAGTGGAACAGCACGCCGGCGACGGCCGTGTAGCGCCCGCCGAGATCCAGTCCGGCGACGAGGCGGCGCACGTGTTCGCCCCAGTTCGGGACGGGCCACAGCCCCGCCGGGACCTCGCGAGCCTCCCGTGCTGCGAGCACCCGCGCGGCGAGGGCCGGCCGCTCCCGGCCGTTCAGGTCCACGAACGTGGCCCGGATCTCCGGCCCCTCCCTGGCGACGGCCAGGATCCCGGGTCCGCTGAAGTCGTCGTCGCCGGGAAGCTCGAGCAGCGCGGTCTGGCCGCGCGTGCCGTCGATGTACTCGCCGAGGATCCCCTCGACGAGCGGATGTCCCGAGGCGAAGAAGTCGAGCGATTCGCGCTCCACCGCCTCGCGCCGATCGAACGTCCCGAGAAAGCGGCTCCCGCTCGGCACGCCGTGGAGCGCTTCCACCGTGGCTTCGCCTCCGAATTCGAGGTACCAGACGTCGCGTCCGGCTTTGGGCTCCATCTCGAATCCGAACTGGCGGCAGGCTTCCAGGACGACGCCCTGGGTGCGCCGCTCCAGATCCTCGGGGACCCGCGCGAGGATGCCGGCCCCGAGCTCCGGCCGGTAACGTCCGGCGTGCAGGTGGTGGTAGACGGCCCGCGAGACACGTAGTCTCGCCTCGCGCGTCTCGGCGACGACGGCGTCCACATCCAGGTTGCCGCCGGGTCCGTCCAGCGCCTGATGGATGGCCTGCACGACGTTGCCGAGAGCGCGGTCCAGGCCGCCAAGGGGCTGCTCGAAGATGCCGAGCGCCTCGTAGAGCCTGGCGATCTCGGCACCGAAGCCGTCGGCCGGCCGGAAGTAGACGATCTCCACGGGGAGCTTGCGGTTGATGCGGTCCAGCCGCCCGATGCGCTGCTCGACGAGCACCGGATCCCACGGCAGGTCGAACAGCACGAGGCGCCTGGCGAACTGGAAGTTGCGTCCTTCGCCCCCCGACTCCGTGGCGATGAGCAGGTGCGGGCCGCCCTCTTCGGAGAAGCGGGCCACCTCGAGGTCCCGCTGGGCGGGCGAGAGATCCTCGTGGAAGACCGCCACGCGGCGGCTGGTGTGGTACTCGAGCTCGGCCTTGACGAACGTGAGCGCTGGACGTCCGGCCACGAAGATGAGCGTCTTCTCGCCGGAACGCGTCCAGGCCTTGGCCAGCCGTGCGAGCGCGACCAGACGGGGATCATCCCGACCGAGCGGCTCGGCCAGGACGCGGGCGAACTCGCGGAGCCGCTCGGCGCGCTCCACGGCGTTGCCGGCGCCGCGCGACAGCGTGGCCAGCTCCAGCGCCTCACGCTCCGGGCAGGGAGGCAGATCCACGGCGTGCGCGACGCGCGGGGGCAGCCCGCCGATGTCGTTGCGCGTCGTCGCGCTGGTGCAGGGAGGAAGCGGCCGGCCCGCGTGCAGTGCTTCGCGGAAACGGTCCCAGGAGGAGAACTCCTCCGGCCGAAGCAGCTCGAGCAGCCGGAAGAAGCCGTGAGCGTCCGCCTCCAGCGGCGTCGCCGAGAGCAGCAGCACGTGCTCGCTCCGGACACAGAGCGGAGCAACGGCCCGGTACTCGGGACTTCCCGCAGCGCCCTCGCGCCGACGGAGGCGATGTGCCTCGTCGACGACGAGCAGGTCGGGTGAGGCCTGGGAAGCGAAGCGCGCCAGGTCCACGTCCTCGACCAGGTCTTCCAGCGCGACGAGGCTTTTGTCGTAAACGTCGAAGGGATTGAAGCCGGGGCCCTTCTCGCGGCGCACGTCGTCGACGCGATCCCGGTCCACGAGGACGAAGACGTGGTGGAACTTGCGCCAAAGCTCGCCCAGCCACTGCACGACGAGCGACCGCGGCGCGACGATCAGGACGCGCTCGGCTTCGCCGGTGCGGACCAGGTGGTTCAGGACGAGGCAGGCCTCCACGGTCTTGCCGAGGCCGACCTCGTCGGCCAGGAGCCACCGGGCCGGTAACGTGCGGGTCGCCGCCTCGGCGACGTGCAGCTGGTGCGGATACAGCTCGATCCGCCCGCCCAGGAACGAGCCGAGCCCGCGCGCCTCGCGGAGGCGGAGGAGCTCGAGCGCATCCATCCGGTTGCGGAACGCCGCCGGCCCGTCGACGTCGAGGCGGGCCAGGCGCTCGACCATGTCCTCGTGGTAGTCCTCGAGCCACCCGTCGGGATCCGCGCCGGGGTGGAGCTGGAGCGGGACGAGGGGATGGTTCGCCGCGGAGAACTGCAGGGTCTCCCCGGTGCGCGGGAAGTGAACGACGAGCCGCCCGGCCTGGACCCGCTCCACTCGGCCGGGTCCGAGCTCCCGATTGTAGGGGTGCAGGATCTTGTCGCCGGGGGCCAGACCCGGCGTCTGGTGTCGCGCCACGGTGTTCCCCGCTCCGGTCGGCGCGGGGGTGCGCCGAACCGGACGCAAGGGATCACAAAGGCAAGGTCTTCACCAGCGGATTTGCGAGGAGATCGCGGCACGGGGAGCGAAGCTCACGCCCTCCCCGCCCGCCTTCGGCGGCCCCACCCCCGAAGGGGTTTCCCCCATAAGGGCATCAGCGGCCGCTCTCAATAGTTGCGGCCGGGCCGAGGCGACAGGGGCTTTGCGGTCCCGCGGCATGCCGGTCGCAGAGGCCCCTGGCCGCGCTCCTCGCGTCACAGGAGGGTGACCTGGGTGATC
>JBQTGV010000196.1:0-2481 GCA_052390515.1 Candidatus Eiseniibacteriota bacterium
GCGTACGCTCGTACTTCGCCGCCGCCGGCGACGTCTCGCCGAAGGTGCGCCGGACGGTGGAGGCGACGCACGACATCGACTTCCTCGTCACCCGCACGGAGCTCGAGGCGCTGCTCCTCGAGTTCAACCTCATCAAGGAGCACGGGCCGCGCTACAACGTGGTCTACCGCGACGACAAGAAGTACCCGTACGTCAAGGTCACGCTCGGCGAGACGTTCCCGCGCGTCTTCGCCACGCGCTCCGTGGAGGGCGACGGCGCGCGCTACTTCGGACCCTACGCGGATGTCGGCGCGATGCGCCGGACGCTGCGCGTGCTGGGCACGGTCTTCCCGCTGCCGACCTGCACGATCCGGCTGAGCGAGGGAATGTCCGAGCGCGGCTGCCTGGACTGGTACCTGGGGCGCTGCGTGGGGCCGTGCCGCGGCGAAGTGGACCCGACCGAGTACCGCAAGATCGTCGACGACGTGGTTCTCTTCCTGGAAGGGAAGAAGAGCGACGTCGTCCGCGAGCTCGAGCGGCGCATGACCGACGCCGCCCGCGAGCTGCGCTTCGAGGACGCCGCTCGGCTCCGGGATCGGCTGGACTCCTTGCGGACGACGGTGGCCAGGCAGCACGTCACGCTCGGCGGCAAGCGCAACGCGGACGCTCTGGGCGTCGCCAGGCTCGGTCGATCGGCGGTGGGAGTCCTGCTCGAAGTCCGCGACGGTCGTGTCCTGGGCCGGGACCGGCTGGAGATCGGCTGCACGCCGCAGACCGAGGAGGGAGAGATCGCTCGGAGCCTCCTGCTCGCCTTCTACCAGAACCGGGACCATGTCCCCGGCGAGGTGCTGCTGCGCGCTCTGCCCGACGACGCCGCTCTGCTCGCCGAGTGGCTCGGCTCGCGCGCCGGGCGCGCCGTTCGTCTCCGTCCGGTGCAACGCGGGGACGGCGTCCGTCTGCTGGAGATGGCCGAGCAGAACGCGCGCGTGGTCCTGGCCGGTGCGGGAGAGGGTCCCGAGCGGACCCGCGGGAACGAGGTCCGGGAGCTCGGCGAGGCGTTGGGGCTCGCGGCGGCTCCGCGGCGGATCGAGGGCTTCGACATCTCCACGATCCAGGGCACGGACACGTACGCCTCGCTGGTCGTGTTCGTGGACGGGTCCCCGGCGAAGGCCGAGTACCGCACGTTCCGGATCCGCGAAGCTCCCCGCCGCGACGATCCGCGCTCCATCGAGGAGGCGGTGTCTCGACGCGCCGCGCGGGTGGCGGCGGGGGGCGCCGCTCCGGACCTCGTGCTCATCGACGGAGGCCCGACGCAGCTCGCGGCCGCGGGACGTGCCCTCGGGCAGGCCGGGCTCGACGTGCCGGTCGTCTCGCTGGCGAAGCGCGAGGAGCTGGTGCACGTGCCCGGCCGCCGCGAGCCGCTTCGCCTCCCACGAGACTCGGCCGCGCTGCGGCTGCTGCAGCGCGTGCGCGACGAGGCGCACCGCTTCGCGCTCCGCGCCCACCGGCGCCGGCGCGGAGGCCGTGTCGCCGGGAGCGTGCTGGACGAGATCCCCGGCATCGGCCCGGGCCGACGGCGGCTGTTGCTGTCGCGCTTCGGCTCCGTCGAAGGACTGCGCGCGGCCGCGCTGGAGGACATCGCCGAAGTCCCCGGCATCGGCCGAGAGCTCGCGCGGTCCCTGTGGACCCACCTCGGCGGCGCGGAGGACCGATGAAGCTCGGCCACGTCGAGGTGCACGGAGCCGGGATCGCGGTGCACGCCTGGGCGTCGGCCGCGGGACTCGCCGCGGTGCGCGTTGGCGCGGTGCCGGGCGCGGCGTCGAAGGGCCCGGTACCGGTGGACGGAATCGAGCTCGGGGAGCCGGGGCCCGAGCTCGTCGACCTGGCCCGCGCGCTCGAGAGGTACCTGGGCGGACGCCCGCTGGAGTGGTCGGGACCGCTCGACTGGAGGGGGATCCCGGCCTTCCACCTGCAGGTGCTCGAGGCGGTCCGGCGCATCCCCTTCGGCGAGACGCGCACATACGGTCAGGTGGCCCGGGAGTTGGGGCGGCCGCCGGCGATGCGCGCGGTCGGGGCGGCGCTCTCGCGCAATCCGTTCCCGATCGTCGTGCCCTGCCACCGCGTGCTCCGCGAGGGCGGCAAGCTCGGCGGCTACGCCTGCGGCGCGGAGGCGAAGCTGCGCCTGCTGGAGCTCGAGGCCGGCCAGACGGAGCTGCCGCTTCCCGAGGCCGTCCGGTGAGCGTGCAAGGCGTCGTCGGGCGCTTCCTCGATGAGCTGGCGGTGGAACGGGGGGCGTCCCGCAACACCCTGGACGCGTATCGTCGCGATCTCGCCGCGTGGACGGCGTACCTGGAGGCCGCCGGAATCGGCGAGCTCGCCCGGGTGTCGGCGGAAGACGTCACTTCCTTCCTGCGCCGGGAGCGGAGCCGCGGCCGGAGCGCGGCGACAGTGAGCCGGCGCCTCGCCGCGCTGCGCGGCCTCATCCGCTTCGCCCATGCCGAA
>JBQTGV010000197.1:0-5478 GCA_052390515.1 Candidatus Eiseniibacteriota bacterium
GTTCGTCCGCGCCGACGCGCTCGCGCGGGGGCTCGGCATCGCCGCGGACGATCCGGCGCGGATCGAGGCGGGGATCGTCCACTCGCTGCGGCGCAGCTCGGAGCTCGGCGACGTCTACCTGCCCGCCGAGGAGCTGGTGCGCATCGCCACGGAGCTGCTCGCCGTGGACGTCGTCGACGTGGAGCAGGGCCTCCGCGAAGCGGTGATCGCTGGCATGGTCGTGAAGGAGGACGACCGGATCTACTCCGTCAGCCTTCACCGTGCGGAGGTCGCCGCCACGGAGCTCCTCTTGCAGCTCCTGGGGATCGACGATGACGTTCGGTTGCCGTTCCACGAGGCGGCGTGCGCAGAACTGCAGAGGATCCGAGGGATCGAGCTCTCCCCCGGACAGGTGGAGGCGTTGCGACTGGCACACACGCACCACGTGCTCGTCATGACCGGGGGACCGGGTACCGGCAAGACCACGCTGACCCGCTTCCTGCTGGACCTGTTCGAGGCGCAGCAGCTCCGTCTCGCACTCGCGGCCCCCACCGGGCGTGCCGCGCGACGACTCGCGGAAGCGACAGGACGCGAAGCCTCGACGCTCCATCGCCTGCTCGGCTTCGATCCATCGACCGCGGAGTTCGCCCGCGACGCCTCCAACCCGGTGGACGCGGACGTACTGCTGGTGGACGAGTCGTCCATGATCGATCTTCGCCTCTTCGAGACGCTGCTCGGCGCGCTCGGCCCGCGGTCCCGCCTGATCCTCGTCGGTGACGCCGACCAGCTCCCGTCGGTGGGTCCGGGCGAGGTGCTCCGCGATCTCATCGAAAGCAGGCGGGTGCCGACCGCACGACTGACCCAGGTCTTTCGTCACGGGGATCGGAGCGGCATCGTGCGCAACGCGCACCGCATCCTGGCGGGGGAGCCTCCCGAAGCCGTCCGGCTCGGCGAGGGCGACTTCGTGTTCGTGGAGCGCGACCGTCCCGAGGAGGTGGCCGCGGAGATCCGCCGCATCGTCGGGCGGGAGCTCCCGGCCGAAGAGGGAGTCGATCCGCTCCGCGACGTCCAGGTGCTCATTCCCATGTACAAGGGAGAAGCCGGAGCGGATGCGCTGAACACGAGTCTCCAGAGCGACCTGAACCCGCGGGGCGATGAGGTGACTTCTGGCGGCCGTCGCTTCCGGCAGGGCGACCGCGTCATCCAGCTCCGCAACGACTACGCACGGAACGTGTTCAACGGCGAGATCGGACAGGTGGACTCCGTCGATCGTCAGAACGGCGAGATGCGCATCCGCTTCGACTCGCTCGTGTCCCTGCCGGCGGCGGACTGGGACCAGATCTCGCTCGCCTACGCGATCACCGTGCACAAGTCCCAGGGCAGCGAGTACGACTGGGTCGTGTTCCCGCTCAGCACCCAGCACGCGATCCTGCTGGACCGCCCGCTCTTCTACACCGCGGTGACCCGGGCGAAGAAGGGCGTGGTGCTGGTGGGGAGCCGGCGGGCGCTGGCGCTCGCGCTCCGGCCCGGGCGGTCGAGAGGCCGGCGGACGACGCTCGCCCCACGTCTGCGCGGGGAGATCTCGCCGCTCGCCCGGGGTTGATCGGCGTGCCCGGTTTGCCGATGTCCGGGATCGGTACCCGGGCGAGGCGAAAACGAGCATGAGACACTTTCCGGCCGCCGGCATCGCGCTTCTGCTCGCCGTCGCGTCGGCGATCGCCGCGCCGGGGGACCGGCTGGACTGCGCCTGCTGCGGCGAGGAGATCCTCGGGGAGTACGCGTACTACGACGATCTCGGCTGGAGCGTCTGCGCGGACTGCAACGCCGCCGAACGCTGCCGCGGCTGCACCCTGCCGCTCGCGGGAGGCCTGCAAGGCGAGGACGGCTGGTGCGCGCGGTGCGTGAGCTCCGCGGAGCGGTGCACGTCGTGCGGGCGGCCGATGCTGGAGACCTTCTGGACGGTCGAGGGCGTGCAGGGTCGGTTCTGCCCGCGCTGCCGCACGGAAGCTCCGGAGTGCGCGTCCTGCGGAGCACCCACGCGCGACGGCCGTCGCGTCGGCGAACGCATCTTCTGCCGGGACTGCCGGGCCGCATGGGTCGACGAGAGCGACTCCCACGCCATCTACCGGGAGGTCACCGCGCGCGCGCGCGATCTCCTCGGCCTGGAGATCGAGCGCGTTCCGGAGCTGGTGATCGAGCAGGACGGCGAGGCCCTGGCGATGCGCGGCATCGACGCCGCGCCGGGAGCGGACGTCTGCGGGCTCTATCTCCGCGACGAGTCCGGGCGGACCACCATCCATCTCCTCTCGCACCTGTCGGTGGTGCGCACGACGGCGGTGCTGGCGCACGAGCTGGCGCACGCGTGGCAAGCGGAGAACTGTCCGGCGGATCAGGGCCGACGCGTCCGCGAGGGATTCGCGGAATGGGTCGCGTGGAAGCTGCTCGAAGGCGTGCCGGGCAGCGACGCCGAGCGCGCCGTCATCGCCGGACGCACCGACGAGTACGGGCAAGGCTACCGGATCTTCGCCGGCATCGAGAAAACGCAGGGCGCCGCGGGACCGGTCTGGTACGCGTTGTCGGCGCGACGGGAGTGAGCGCGGGTCAGACGCGCAGGAACCGCAGGAAGTCGAAGCGCGTGAGGATGCCGCGGATGTCTCCGTTGTCGGCCACGAGTACGGCCGCGCGACGCTGCGACAGCGGCGAGAGCGCTGCGTTCATCGGCTCGTCGGGGCGAACCACCGGGTAGGGCGCGCCCATCACGCTCTCCACGCTCGCGTCGAGGAGGGCCGCGTTCTCCAGCACCCGCGACATGACCGGCCCGTCCTCCAGCGAACCCACGCTGCGGGTTCCGTCGAGCACCGGCATCTGCGACACGTCGCGCTCCCGCATCCGTTCGAGCGCCGCGCGAACGGTCTCCGTCGGAGCGGCGGCGACGAGCGTGGCCGGTCCCGGCGGCTTGCGCCGCAGGACGTCCCCGACCGTGACCGAGGCTGGGTCCAGGAGACCGCGCTCCAGCATCCACTCGTCGCTGTGGAACGTGGATAGGTACCGGTTGCCGTGGTCCGGGAGCAGGACGACGAGCCGCTTGCCCGGTCCCTCGCGGCGGGCGATCTGCATCGCACCGGCCACTGCGGACCCGCAGGAGCCTCCGACGAAGATGCCCTCCTCGCGGCTCAGCCGCCGCGCCATCACGAACGAGTCCCGGTCGCCGACGGTGACGATCTCGTCGACGACGGAGAAGTCGGTGGTCCCGGGGATGAAGTCCTCGCCGATGCCCTCCACCAGATAGGTGTGGGCCGGGGACATCTCGCCGGTCTCGAAGAAGTGCCGGAGGATGGAGCCCTCGACGTCGACCCCGACGACCCGGATTCGTGGGTTCTTCTCCTTCAGGAACCGGCCGATTCCGGAGATCGTGCCGCCGGTGCCCATCCCGGCGACGAAGAAGTCGAGCTTGCCCTCGGTCTGCTCCCAGATCTCCGGTCCGGTGGTCTCGTAGTGCGTCTGCGGGTTCACCGGGTTGTAGTACTGGTTCGCGAGCACCGCGTTGGGCGTCTCCTCGGCGATTCGCCGCGAGACCGAGTAGTAGCTGCGCGGATCCTCGGGGTCGACCGCGGTCGGGCAGGACAGGACCTGCGCGCCGAGTGCCTTCAGGTAGCGGACCTTCTCCTCGGACATCTTGTCGGGCATCACGAAGATCGCCCGGTAGCCCTTCTGGATCGCGGCGAGCGCGAGTCCCGCACCGGTGTTGCCGCTGGTGGCCTCGACGACGATCCCGCCGGGCTTCAGGCGGCCGGACCGCTCCGCGTCCTCGATGATGCGGATGCCGATGCGATCCTTGACGCTGCCGCCGGGATTGAACGACTCGATCTTGACCACGACCTCGGAGCACTCCCGCTCCGGGATGCGGTTCAGACGCACGAGCGGCGTGTTGCCGATGAGCTCGAGGACGGAGGAATGAATCATGGGTCGGTCCGGGACTCTCCGGGGGACGGAACACCGCGGCGGCCATCCAGAGTAGAGAACGGCCGCTCGGGTCGTCAACCCCCGCAATGGCGCGTCGGGATCGACACCGTTGTCGCCACCGTCGCAGCTGCCCGCCCCTGGCGCCGCGGTCAGGCTCCGGCGCGTTCGCCCTTTCTCTTTCACGCGACCCCTGGTAGCTTCCTGCGGTTTGGGGGGCGACGGAAAGATGCACCGGAGGCTGTTCATTCCCGGCCCGACGGAGGTCCTGGAGGACGTCCGCTTGGCCATGGCGAGCCCGCCGGTCGGCCACCGTTCCGAAGAGGCGACCGAGCTCGGGCGAAGGATCATCGAGAAGATCCAGCGGCTGCTGCACACGCGCGCGCCGATCTTCCTGTCGACCTCGTCCTCGACCGGGCTGATGGAAGCGGTCGTGCGCAACGGGTCGCGGAAGAGGATCCTGGCAGCGTCGTGCGGCGCGTTCGGGGACCGCTGGGCGGAGATCGCGCGGGACAACGGCAAGGCCTACGATGTGCTGCCGACCGAGTGGGGCCGTGCGGTGCGACCGCAGCGGGTGCGGGAGGCGCTCTCGAGTGGCAGCTACGACGCGGTTCTCCTGACGCACAACGAGACCGCCACGGGAGTCATGAACCCGCTGCCCGAGATCTCCGCGGCGGTCCGAGAGTTCCCGGACGTGTTCCTGTTCGTGGATGCGGTCAGCTCGCTGGGAGCGGTGAGCCTCGATTTCGACGCCCTCGGGGTGGACGGCCTGCTGGCCGGCGTCCAGAAGGCGGTCGCCGTGCCGCCGGGGTTCGCTTTCATGGCCGTGACCCCGCGGGCCATCGACCGGGCGAAGACGATCGAGAACCGAGGATTTTATTTCGATTTTGTGAGACACTACGCGGCGTACGAAAAGAAGCAGGGGTTGACGACGCCTTCGACGTCGCATCTGTACGCGCTCGACCTCCAGCTCGATCGGATCCTGGAGGAGACCATGCCCGTCCGCGAAGCCCGCCACCGGGACATGGCGGAACGTACCCGGGCATGGGCGGGCGAGCGGTTCGCGCTGTATCCGGAAGCGGGATTCGAGTCGATCACGCTCACCGCCGTTCGGAACACGCGCGGCATCGACGTGCCGGGTCTGAATCGCGAGCTCGCCCAGCGCGGAGCCGTGATCGGGAACGGATACGGTAAGCTGAAGAACGAGACCTTCCGGATCGCGCACATGGGCGAGATCCGGCGTGACCAAATCGAAGAGCTACTAGGCTGGATCGACGAGATCCTGGGACTGGGCTGATGAAGCGAATCGTCATACTCGACCCGATTTCCGAAGATGCCGCCCGGCGCCTGGAGCAGGAGACCGGGTGGAAGGTGGAGCAGCACGTGGGGCTCGGCCCGGCGGAGCTACTGCAGGCCGTCGAGAACGCGGACGTGCTCATCGTCCGCAGCTCGACGAAGCTGACGCGGGAGGTGCTGGACGCGGCCAAGCGGCTCAAGGTGATCGGTCGCGCCGGGATCGGCGTGGACAACATCGACATG
>JBQTGV010000198.1:0-16143 GCA_052390515.1 Candidatus Eiseniibacteriota bacterium
CTCGCCGCCGGCGCCCGAGACTTTCTTGAGGTTGTCGAGGATGGTCTGGTAGTTGGCGCTCTCGGGCTTGCGTTCGAGGCGCACGTCTATGGCGTCGAGCGTGAACAGGGGCACCTCGACGACTTCCTTCTGGAGCGAGCCGAGCGAGACTGCCACGCTCCCCGAGCCGCGCTTCCAGATCGGCGGTGAGCGAATCCCCCGGCTGATAGAGATCTTCGGTCTCTGACGCATCGCGGGAGAGATCATAAAGCTCGCGCTTGCCGGTCGTCGAGGTGATGAGCTTGTGCGGCCCGGCGAACACGGCGCGCTCGATGCGGCGGAAGGCGGGATTCACGTCGAACAGGAACGGGAAGGACTCCGCGGCGACGAGCCGATCGCCGGCGCCGGCGATCTCGCGCAGCGTCCGGCCGGGGACCGCCCGGGGCAGGGAGATCCCGGTCACGTCCAGGATCGTGGGCAGCACGTCCACGGAGCTGGCCAGCTCTTCGACGCGAAGTCCGCCCGGCGCTCCGGGGTAGCGGACGAGCAGCGGCACAGCCACCTGATCCTGGTACACGGAGACGCCGTGGTTCAGCAGCGAGTTTTCCCCGAACGCCTCGCCGTGGTCCGAGGTGACGATGAAGAGCGTGTCGTCCCAGAGGCCGCGGCGTCCGAGCTCGCGGATCAGCGCGCCGATCTCGGAGTCGACGTAGGCGATGGCCCCGTCGTACTGCGACACGAGATGGTCGCGAACGGCGTCGGGGAGGGCGCCGTCGCCGCGGATGACCGAGCGCAGGATCTCGTAGTACCGATCCGTGGTGAACGTCTCGTCCTTCCCGGGCCAGAGCGTGTCGAAGGGCTCCGGCGGGATCAGCGGAAGGTGCGCGTCCATGTAGTTCACGAAGAGGAAGAACGGCGCGCCCCGCTCGGCGAAGCGGTCCAGCAGCGGGAGGACGGCCGCGTTGATGTCGCGGGCGTCCCGGTACTTCCTCTCGACCGAGGGGAGAGGCGCGAACTTCGCGCAGAGGGCGTGCAGCCATCGGCGCGGCGACCACGGCGGCGACTTGCCCAGCAGGAGCACCGGGGTGCGCACGTCGTAGTACTGGAACCCCTGATCGAAGCCGAACGCGTTCGACAGGTACGCGGTGTTCGCCACGACCGCCCCGGTCCAGTAGCCGGCCTCGGTCAGGATCTCTGCCGCCGTCACGAACTTCGTCGCCAGCGGACGCCCGGTCGGAATGGACTCGGAGCGATGCGCGCCATGCTGCCGTCCGTAGAGCCCGGTGAAGAGCGATCCGTGCGTGGTCAGGGTCATGTCGCCCGAAGCGACCGCGCGAGCGTAGAGCGTGGCCTCGGCGGCCAGCGCGCGCAGCTCCGGCGTGGTGTCGCGTTCGTATCCGTAGAGCGAGAGATGATCCGCACGCACCGTGTCCATCGTGATCAGGACGACGTTGGGCGGCTTCGGGGCGCCGGCGCGCGGCGCGGGCGGCTCGCCGGTCTCGCGGACGGTCTGCTCGCCGGTCGCGGAGAGAGCCAGCGTGACCACCGCGAACCCGCCGAGCCACGCGAGGCCGTGCCGAGGGCGACGAGCGCGGCCCGCCAGCCGCGCGGCGAGCCACGACCCGAGGACGACCGCGACCGGCCAGGCCGCCGCGGCCAGGCCCTTCGCCCACGGACGCGCCTGAGCCAGCTGACCCACGGTCATCCAGGGAAGCCCGACGAGCAGCAGCGAGACGGTCCATGGATTCGCCAGGAAGGCGAGCTTCCCCCGGCGGACGGCGGCGAAGGCGAGCACCAGGGACGCCGCCAGGGGAAGGGCGAGGTGCACGCGCGACTGGCGGAACGAGAAGGGCGAGTCGACCCCTTGGAACAGGAGGTGGACGAGGTTCGCGTCGAGGGCGAGGACGAGGCAGAGCACCGCGACGGCGGAAGGATCGGCGGCCACCCGCCAGCGGGCCGCCCGGGCGGCCACCGCCACGGCGGCCGAGAGCGTGGCGCCGAGCACCGGATAGAAGGCGAAGGTGAGCGCGGAGAACCCGCCGTGCACGGGGGAGAGGGCGTAGTCGGGGCGAAGCAGTCGAGGGAGGATCGAGAAGAACCAGCACTCGCCCACGGCGAAGGCGGTCCACGCGAGAGCCCCGGCGCGGAGGGTGTCGAGAAGCGGGTTCGGTTCGGGCGCCGGTCGGGTCATGGCGGGGCGCATTGTTCGGTCCGGGCGGCGGGCTTGTCCACCCCTTCCCCGGCGGCGCGAGGCGCCGGTTGCGGGCGGGTTTCCCGCCTTGCTATTATCGACGCCGCCGGAGCCCATCCCCCCCAATGGACGGAATCGACGTGCTGCGTAGCCTCGCGATCGCGGTGGGAGGGCTTCTCGTTGCCGGTCCGGCTTCGGCCGACCGCTTCGCCTACGAGCCCATCTCGGACGTGGACGACGGCGAGTTCATCGACGGCGTGTCCTGGGACTGGAAGCCGCTCGAGATCACCCAGGGCGACATCCTGATCAACCTGGGCCGGGAAGGCGCCTTCACCTTCGACAACGCCTTCGCCTTCGACCTCTCGGACCTCTCCGAGGGTCAGACCGTCAGTTCCGCGTGGATCCGGATGAACCAGCAGGGGGGCACGATCACCAGCGGTCTGTCCGTGCAGATCACCGCCGCCCTGGACATCGACCCCGTGGCCATCACGGCGCCGGATCGCTTCGCCCTGCCGCGCACCACCAGCGCCGTCATCTGGAACATCGCGGCGCCGTGGGACTCCTCGAGTCAGATCATTTCCAAGTACGAGGAGACCCCCGATCTCGCCGCGCTGATCAACGAGGTCGTGGCTCAGCCGGGCTGGGGCGCGGGACCGAAGGACATCGTGCTGTTCCTGGAGGTCCTGTCCGCCGTCGGGGACAACGTGGTCCGCCACGACGACACGCACGCCGCGTACTGGGAGCTCGGCAACGCGGGCATCCGCCCCGCGACGCTGATCGTGAACGAGACCTTCCGCGACGGATTCCACGGCAAGGAGTTGCTCTGCCGGCCGAAGCCCACGTCCATGGAGGTGAACGTCATTCCGCGGGTCGACACCGAGGCGTTCGTGGAGTGGGGCACGGACGGGATCACTTTCCCGAGCTCCTCCGCGACGGACAGCATCACGGCCGGCGCGGCGCACCATTTCGTCATCGGGGGCCTCTCGCCGGACACGCGCATCTGGTACCGGCTCAACGCGAAGCCCGCCGGAGCAGGCTCGTTCGAGGCGGGGCCGGTCCGCTCATTCATGACCATGCCGGTCGCCGGGCAGCAGGCCCGGGTCTGCGTGACGAGCGACATCCACGTGACCAACCAGCTCTCGCTGAACCTGACCACGATGATGGACCTGCTGGACACGACGCTCGCGTACATGTCCGGGTACCTGGCGCCGGAGTCCTACCACCTGTGGATGGATCTGGGGGACCTGGTCGTCATTCGCGCGCAGCGCATCTGCTTCGACCCCGAAGAGGTCGAGCAACGCTATCGCACGGCGCGGGAGTACGTCGACCGCGTCGCGCACTCCTTGCCTTTCGTGCTGGTGCGCGGCAACCACGAGGAAGTGAACGGCTGGGACGACGACGGGACCCCGAACACCACGGCAGTGTGGTCCGGGCAGATGCTGCTCAAGTACTTCCCGCCGCCTCTGCCCGACGAGTTCTACTCCGGGAACGACGTGCCTTATCCGAACCTCGGGCTGCCGGGCAACTACTTCGCCTTCGACGCGGGGGCGCTCCGGATCCGCGCGGTGGATCCGTACCTCTTCTCGCAGGACCGCCCCCACAACGGGCACGGCGAGGTCGGCGGCACCAAGGACTGCTGGGACTGGACTCTCGGGCAGCAGCAGTACGACTGGCTGCAGGAGGACCTCTCGTCGAACATCGCCGACTTCAGTCTGCTGGCCGTGCACCACCTCACCTCCTGCTACCCGCTGCCCGGCGACTGGTACGGGCGCGGCGGTATCGAGGTGGCGAAGTTCGCGGTCGACGGCCGTCCGAGCTTCGAGTGGGGGGGCGAGGACTCGACCGGCGCCCACGTCTACGAGACGCAGCGCTCCGGCTTCGCCCATGGCGCTACCCACGACATGCTGGCCGCTTACGGGAACCAAGTCGTGATCAAGGGGCACGATCACTTCCACGCGCGTCAGTCGCTGGACGGGATGGTGTACCTGACGCTGGCGAAGCCCGACGCGACCGAGGAGCAGACCGGGAATCTCTGGGGCTGGTGGTTCAACACCTTCTACTACGCCCCTGGATCGGTGTTCCGGGAGAGCTCCGGATTCTACTCCGTCGTCGTCGACGACACGCTGGCGACGTACTCGTACATCCAGACGTATCCGTCCGCCGGCCTCGGCACCGTGCGCGATCTCTTCACGCTCACGCAGGTCCCGACGGGCGCAGGGATCCCGCTCCCCGAGCGCCCGACCGCGACCTGGATCGAGATGGTCGCTCCGAATCCCTCGACGGCGCCGGGAATCCGCTGGAACCTCGGGAAGCCCGGACACGTGGAGCTGGCGTTGTACGACACGACGGGCCGGCGGGTGCGGAGCCTCGTCTCCGGGCGGAAGGACGCCGGAGTGCACGAGACCGCCTGGGATGGCTGCGACGAGAGCGGCCGCCGCGTCGCGACGGGCGTGTACTTCGCGAAGCTGGAGGCGGACGGCCGGCTGGATGCCGTCAAGGTGGTCCTGCTCCGCTAGCTCCGTCGCTTGTGAGGGGCGCGGCCGGCGCGTACACTCGCGCCCCCATGGCCGCTCGATCCCCCTTCGAGGTTTTCGCCGCACCGTCCGCTCGGGAGAGGTTGACCCGGGCGCGGGACTTCGTCCGCTCGTTCCCCGCCGGCACCGAAGTCGTGATCGTCGGTCCGAGCCGCGCCGCGGTGGACGACTTCGTGCGCGAGGTGGCGCGCGACGGCGCCGCGTTCGGACTGCATCGCTTCAGCTTCTGGCAGCTCGTCTCCACCGTGGCCGCAGCGGAGATCGCCACCGAAGGTCTCGCCCCGGCCACGCCGCTGGGCATGCAGTCGGTCGCGGCGCGCGCGGCGTTCCAGGCGATGCGCGCCGGCAAGCTCGCGCGGCTGGATCGGGTCGCCGCCTTCCCGGGATTCCCGGCGGCGCTGGCCGCCACGCTCGACGAGCTGCGCCGCGAGGAGATCCCCGCCCGCGACCTCCGTCATTACCCGGAGCTGACCGATCTCGCCGAGCTCGCCGACCTCTTCGAGAAGGAGAGCGCGCGGACGAGGACTGCGGACCGGGCGGCGCTCCTGAAGCTCGCGACGTGGGCGTGGCACCGGCCGCAACACGTGCGTCTGCGCGGGGCGCCGCTGCTGCTGCTCGACCTGCCCGTGGCGGGTCGGCTGGAGGAGGGGTTCCTCGCGCCGCCGCTCGCCGGCGGGCCGTCGGCGCTGGCCACGGTTCCGGCCGGAGACGAGCGCACCCTCGACGCGCTCCGTCGGCTCGGAGCGGTGGAGGCGCCGGCGCCCCGCCGCGCGACCGCCGCCGAACCCGCGCTCGCCCGACTCCGCTCCTGGGTGTTCGCGGCCGACGAGCCGCCCGTCGCGGACAAGGACGACTCCGTCCGGTTCCTCTCCGCCCCCGGCGAAGCGCGCGAGTGCGTGGAGATCGCCCGGCACGTCCTCCGCGAGGCTGCCCGCGGCGTCCGCCTCGACGAGATGGCGGTCCTGCTGCGCGCACCGGAGACCTACTCCGCGCACGTGGAGACCGCGTTCCGGCGGGCCGGGATCGCCGCTTTCTTCTCGCGCGGGGCGCGGCGGCCGGATCCCTCGGGGCGCGCGTTCCTGGCGCTGCTCGCGTGCGCCGCGGAGCGCCTCTCCGCGAATCGCTTCGCCGAGTACCTGTCCTTCGCGGAGGTGCCCGACGCGGACGCGGCCGGAGCGCCTCCCTCCCGGGAAGTGTGGGTCGGGGCGATGGAGGAGACGCTCGGTCCCGCGGGCGCCGGAACGGACTCGCCGGGATCGGACGGGTTGCAGCTCGCGCTGCCGTTCGGTGAGCCGGCATCGCCGCCGCCGCCGCCGCCGGCCGCCGACGCCCCGGTGCAGCGCGGGGCCCTGCGTGCTCCGTGGCGGTGGGAGAGGTTCCTGGTCGAGGCCGCAGTGATCGGTGGTCAGGATCGGTGGCGCCGGCGCCTGCGCGGCCTCGAGCGCGAGCTCGTTCTCAAGATCGAGCGGCTCTCCGCGGAGGAGCCGGAGTCGGCGAGGCTCTTCGCGCTCGAGCGTAGCCTCGCGGAGCTCGGGCACCTGGAGCGGTTCGCGCTTCCGTTGATCGAGCAGCTCGCCGCGTTCCCCCGCGAGGCCGACTGGGGCGAATGGCTCCGCATCTTCGAGCTGCTCGTGCCGCGCGCGCTCCGGCACCCCGAGCGCGTCCTCGAGGTGCTCGCCGAGATGCGCCCGATGTCCACCGTCGGCCCGGCGACGCTCGACGAAGTTCGCGCCGTGCTCGCGGAGAGACTCTCCACGCTCGAGGAGGAGCCGCCGCCGTCGCGCTGGGGACGCGTGTTCGTCGGCACGCCGGAGTCCGCGCGAGGTCGCGTCTTCCGTGTCGTCTTCGCCCCCGGACTGGCCGAGCGCCTGTTCCCGAGGCGCCCGCGCGAGGATCCGCTGCTCCTCGACGACGCGCGGGAGACCCTCGGCGGAAAGCTGCGCCTGCAGAAGCAACGCGACGACGACGAGCGCCTGCTGCTGCAGCTCGCCGCCGGGGCGGCCGGCGAGCGGCTGGTGCTCTCCTACCCGCGGCTCGACGTCGCCGAGGCGAGGCCGCGCGTGCCCTCGTTCTACATGCTCGACGTCGCCCGCGCGATCCACGGTGCGCTCCCCGCCCACGAGGAGCTCGCGCGGGAGGCGGAGCGGGAAGGCGGAGCGAGACTGGCGTGGCCGAGCCCGGGGGAGCCGGATGCGGCGATCGACGCCGTCGAGCACGATCTCGCCGTGCTCGGGGAGCTGCTCCGCTCCCCGGCCCGGGCCGATCTGCGCGGACGTGCGCGCTACCTGCTGAGCTTGAATCCGCATCTCGGTCGATCGCTGCGCTCGCGCTGGGTGCGCTGGCGCCCGCGCTGGGCGCCGCAAGACGGGATCATGCGCGTCGCCGAGCACACCCGCGAGGCGCTCGCGGCCTACTCGCCCCGTGAGCACGTCTACTCGGCGACGGCGCTGGAGCGCTTCGCGGCCTGTCCTTATCGCTTCTTCCTTTCGGCCGTCCACCGGCTCGAGCCGCGCGAGGAGGCGCAGGCGCCGGTGCAGCTCGATCCCCTGACCAAGGGCAAGCTCGTGCACGAAGTGCAGGCGCGCGCTCTCCGCCGCCTGCGCGATGCCGGCGCGCTTCCCGTGCTGCCCGAGACCTTGCGGGATGCCACTGCGGCGCTCGACTCCGTGCTCGACGACGTGGCCCAGCGGTACGACGAGGACATCGCTCCGGCCATCCCTCGCGTCTGGCAGGATGAGATCGCCGCGATCCGCGCGGATCTGCGCATCTGGCTGCGCCGGCTCGCGCACGAGGCGCCGGAGTGGACGCCGGTGCACTTCGAATGGACGTTCGGACTGCCCGCGGACGGTCCGGCGGAGCCGCGCAGCGTTCGCGAGCCCGTCGAGCTGCCCGGCGGTTGGAAGCTGCGAGGTGCCGTCGATCTGCTGGAACGCCGCGAGGACGGCGCGCTGCGCGTGACCGACCACAAGACCGGCGCGGACCGCACGAACCCGGGATTCGTCGTCGGCGGGGGCGAGACGCTGCAGCCCGTGTTGTACAGCCTGGCGGTGGAGCGCGCGCTCGGCGAGACCGTGTCCGAGGCGCGGCTCTCGTTCTGCACGAGCCGCGGAAGCTTCGCCGACCGCCGCGTGCAGATCAGCGACTGGTCCAGGCTCCAGGGGAAGCAGGCGCTCGAGCTGATCGGGCGCGCCATCGAGCGGGGTGTCCTCGTTCCCGCGCCGCGCGGGAAGACGCGCACCGCGCCGGGCGCGTGCTCGGTGTGCGACTTCCGGCGAGTCTGCGGGCCGAACGAGGAACGGCGCATCCAGGGGAAGGACCAGGCGATGCTGGAGGAACTGCACGACCTCCGGGAGCTGCCATGAAGGTGGCCTCGGGCGAGCTGGTCGACGCGGTCGAGAGGGCACGCATCCGCTCCGATCTCGGGACGACGTTCGTGGTGGAGGCCGCGGCCGGCACGGGCAAGACGACCGAGCTGGTGCGGCGGATCGTCGAGGCGCTCGCCACCGGCGCGCACGTGGGACGGGTCGTGGCGGTCACGTTCACGGAGAAGGCCGCGGGGGAGATGAAGCTGCGCCTGCGCGCGGGCCTGGAGCGGGCGCGCCGCGACGCGCAGGCGGACAGCGAACGGCGCCGCAACCTGGTCGCGGCGCTGGCTCGCCTGGAGGAGGCCCGCGTCGACACGATCCACGCGTTCTGCCGTGATCTGCTCCGCGAGCGCTCGGTGGAGGCCGGAGTGGACCCGAGGTTCGAGGTTCTCCCCGAGCCGGAAGCGGAGCGCGTCTACGGCGAAGCCTTCCACCTCTGGCTCCAGCAGCAGCTTACCGACCCTCCGGAAGGGGTGCGAAGATCGCTGCGCCGCGCCGTTCGTGGCGGAGCCGACTCCCGCGACGGTCCCGTCGAGCGGCTGCGCCGCGCGGGATGGGCCCTGCTGCAGTGGCGGGATCACCCCGCTCCGTGGCGCCGCGACCCGTTCGACCGGGACGCGGAGGTCGACGCGCTGTTCTCTTCCGTCGTCGAGTTCGCCGAGCTCAGCGCGCGCTGCTCGAAGAAGGAGAAGGACTACCTCTACCTCGACACCGAACCGGCGAGGCGTCTCGTGCGGGAAGTGCAGATGGCCGAGGAGGTGCGGTCCCGGGACCACGACGGGCTCGAGGCCGCGCTCGTGGACCTGGCGCACGACCGGAACTTCCCGAGGGTGCGGCGGGGCGCGGGCGCGGCGTACGGGCCGGATCTCCCGCGCGCCGACGTGCACGACGCCCACCAGAAGATCTTGGGCCGGCTGCGGGAGTTCCAGCGGGCGGCCGACGCCGACCTCGCGGCGGTGCTGCGGCGGGAGCTGGCCGAGACGATCGGCCGCTACGAGACGCTCAAGAGCCGCACGGGTCGCGTGGACTTCCTCGACCTGCTGCTGCGCGCCCGCGATCTCGTCCGCGACGACCCGACCGTTCGGGCGGAGTTCCAGCAACGCTTCACGCACCTCTTCGTCGACGAGTTCCAGGACACGGATCCCCTGCAGGCCGAGGTGCTGCTGCTGCTCGCCGCGGACGATCCCAGCGTCTCGAACTGGCGAGAAGCGAGACCGAAGCCGGGGAAGCTCTTCCTCGTCGCCGATCCGAAGCAGTCCATCTATCGCTTCCGCCGCGCGGACGTCGGCCTCTACCACGAGATCCGCGATCTCCTGGTCCGGCGCGACGCGGAGCTGCTGCATTTGACGACGAGCTTCCGCTCGGTGCGCGGGATCCAGGACCTGGTGAACGCGGCCTTCCCGGAGTTCCTCGACGGTGACGCGGACGCGCAGCAGGCGGCCTGGGTGGAGCTCTCCACCCACCGCGAGGACCCGCCCGATCAGCCCGCAGTCGTGGTGCTGCCCGTGCCGAGGCCGTACGGCCGCGGGGGGCATCTGGCGAAGGTCGCCATCGAGAAGTCCTATCCCGACGCGGTCGGCGCGTTCGTGCAGTGGCTGCTGGACGAGAGCGGCTGGGAGGTGACCGAACGGGACGGGGAGGGCGGGCGGGTTCCGGTCGCGGCGCGCCACGTCTGTCTCCTGTTCCGTCGCTTCGACAGCCTGTTCGCCGGTGATCTCACGCGCCCGTACGTGGAGGCGCTCGAGGCGCGCGGCGTTCGCCACCTGCTCGTCGGCGGGCGCTCGTTCCACGACCGCGAGGAGGTGGAGACGCTGCGAACCGCCCTCACCGCCGTGGAGTGGCCGGAGGACGAGCTCTCCGTCTTCGCCACGCTGCGCGGCTCGCTCTTCGCCATCGGAGACGAGGAGCTCCTCGAATACAGACACCGCTGGAAACGGCTGCACCCCTTCCGCGTTCCCGAGGACCTCCCGGAGCGGCTCGAGTCCGTGGGTCAGGCGCTCCGCGTCGTCGCGGACCTCTCACGCGGGCGGAACCGGCGCCCGATCGCGGAGACGGTCAGCCGGCTGCTGGAAGCCACGCGAGCGCACGCCGGTTTCGCCCTTCGCCCCTCCGGAGAGCAGGCTCTCGCCAACGTGCTGCACGTCGCCGAGCAGGCCCGGAACTACGAGCGCGCCGGCGGCATCTCGTTCCGCGGATTCGTGGAGCGCCTCGACGACGACGCCGAGGGCCGCAAGTCGGAGGAGGCGCCGATCCTCGAGGAAGGCAGCGAAGGCGTGCGCCTCATGACCGTTCATCGGGCGAAAGGTCTGGAGTTTCCGGTCGTCGTGCTCGCCGATCCGACGGCGACGCTGGCGTTCGAGAACCCCGACCGCGCCGTCGACGCTGCGGGCGGGCTGGCCGCGGTCCGCCTGGCGGGCTGCGCGCCGGTGGAGCTCGGTGAATCGCGGGAGCGCGAGGTGAAGCGGGACGCCGCCGAGGGCGTTCGCCTGGCGTACGTGGCCGCCACGCGTGCGCGTGATCTCCTCGTCGTCCCCGCGGTCGGCGACGAGCGCTTCCAGGATGTTCGCGGCCAAGACAATCCCGCGCGCGGCGGCTGGCTCTCGCCGCTCTACGACGCCATCTACCCGCCGCGAGATTCCTGGGGCGAGGGCGAGGCGGCGAAGGGACTTCCACCCTTCGGCAGCGACAGCGTGCTGGATCGGCCGTTCGACGTGGGCGCGGCGCAGGCGAGCGTCCGGCCGGGCCGGCACCGCATCGGAGGCCATTCGGTCGTGTGGTGGGATCCCGCGCTGCTCGCCCTCGGGGCGACCCCGCCGTTCGGCATTCGCCGCGAGGAGCTGCTGAGCAAGGACGTGGACGAGACGGTCGTGCAGAAGGATGCGCACCGGCACGACGCCTGGGCGAAGCGCCGCGAGGAGCTGCTGGCGGCCGCGTCTGTGCCGGACCTCGACGTGCGCACCGCGCGGACGTGGGCGCAGACCTCCCGGGAAGCGGCCAACGTCGAGACGATCGACCTTCCCCGCGCTGCGGGCCGGCCGTCGGGGCCTCGCTTCGGCGCGCTCGTGCACGCCGCGCTGGCCACGGTTCCGCTCGATGCCGACGCAGACCGGATCCGCCAGATCGCCGAGCTCCAGGCGCGCATTCTCGGGGCTCCGCCACAGGAGACGGCGGCGGCCACGCGCGTCGTGGCCGAGGTGCTGAAGCACCCGCTGCTCGCTCGCGCGCGGCTGGCCGAGGAGCGCGGCGACTGCCGCCGCGAGACGCCGGTCACGGATCGGCTGGGCGACGGCGTGCTCGTCGAGGGAGTCGTGGATCTCGCATTCCGCGAGAACGGACGCTGGACGGTCGTGGACTTCAAGACCGATCGGGAGGCCGAGGCGGATCTGGAGGCGTATCGCCGGCAGGTGAGCCTCTACGCTTCGATCATCGCGCGGGCGACGGCGGAACCGGCGACGCCGCTGCTCCTGCGCATCTGAAGGGAAGGGCGAAGTGAGCGCGAGAAAGCTCGTCCGCTGCGAGTGGTGCGGCTCGGATCCCCTGCTCGGCTCGTATCACGACGAGGAGTGGGGAGTCCCGCTGCACGACGACCGCAGGCTCTTCGAGTTCCTAATCCTGGAGGGGGCCCAGGCCGGGCTCGCCTGGATCACCATCCTGCGCAAGCGCGAGGGCTACCGGGCGGCGTTCGACGGGTTCGACCCGGAGCGGATCGCGAGGTACGACCGCCGGAAGGTCGCCGCGCTCCTCCGCGACCCTGGAATCGTGCGCAATCGGCTCAAGGTGGAGGGAACCGTGAGGAACGCTCGGGCGTTCCTGGATCTCGTAGAAGAGATGGGCTCCTTTGACGAGTTCCTGTGGGGCTTCGTCGGGGGGAAGCCCGTCCGGAACCGCTGGAAATCTCTCCGCGAGGTACCTTCGGAGACGCCGGAGGCACGCAACCTGAGCAAGGGGCTGAAGCGCCGCGGGTTCACCTTCGTCGGTCCCACCATCTGCTATGCGTTCATGCAGGCCACCGGCATGGTGAACGACCACGTCACCGGCTGCTTCCGCTACCGGCAGGTGTGAGGGGGGATGCCCCCTTGCCAGAAGCCCCGATCCGCCGCAGCATGACCGGAGTTTCCGACCCGCCGCTTCCAGACTCCAGGGAGACGTTCATGATTCGATTCGTAGCGCTGCTGATTCTCGTCCTCGTCCCGGCCGCCGCCGCGCAGGACCGGATCGGCTACGCCAACCTCGACCTGATCGTGGCGAAGATGCCCGAGTACCGGCAGGTGTCCGATCAGCTCGAGGCCTATCAGGAGGAGCTCGTGAAGGCGCTAGAAACGAAGCGGGCGTACGCGCAGCAGAAGCTGGTCGAGGCCCGGGACGCCGAGGCCGCCGGGATCGTCTCGGACGAGAAGCTGGGCGAGTACGAGACGGAGCTTCGCCGGCTCGACCGGGAGATCAAGGACTCCGCGCGGGACTCGGATGAGAAGCTCATGGATCGTCGCAACGAGCTCATGGCGCCGGTGATCGAGAAGCTGCAGGGGACGGTGAAGCAGGTGGCCGAGGCCGAGGGCTACACGCACGTGCTGAACATGCTCGACGGGACAGGTACTTCGGTACTGCTGTGGGGCGTCGAGGAGCGCAACCTGACCGAGAAGATCCTTGCAGCTCTTGGGATTCCGGCGGAAGAAACGGCGGCGAAGTAACGGCGCGAAGGGCGGGGCTTCCACCGATCGCCGGAAACGGGCTAAAGCGGCCGTGCAGCTCACCACGGATCCGGCGGCGGACAATCACCCGTGCTGGTCGCCGGACGGCGAGATGATCGCCTTCGATTCGGCGCGATCCGGGAACTTCGACATCTGGACCATGCCGGCAGCCTGCGGTGCCGCGACGCGCGTCACCGGCAGCACCTACCGGAACGGAAACCTGGACATCGCCGTCGTCCCGGTCACGCTCGCGACCGCGGTGTCGAACGCCGGACTGCAGTCGTTCTCGTGGGGGCTCGTGAAGGCGCGGTATCGCTAGTATGCCGTGGGGCGACACGCGCGTCACTCGCGGGCTGGCCATCGCCCCCGTACTCCCCTACCATTCCAGTCACCGACCGCCACCGAGGCCGCGATGCCGAGATGGAAGCTGCTCGTCGGGCCGAAGCGCCCGGAACCCTCGTACCCGAGCCTCCCCCGCGTGAAGCCCGGCGGCGAGACCACGCTCCCCGGCCTGTACGCCGTGGGGGAGATCGCCGGGACGCCGCTCATCAAGTACGGATTGAACGAGGGGTACGACCTGGCCGTCCGCCTCGCCGCGGAGCTCGAGGCGGAGGGTCCCCCCGCTGACGGAGTCCACGATCTCGTGATCATCGGGTCGGGCGCGGCCGGCCTCTCCGCGGCCGCCACCGCGCAGGAGCTCGGGCTTCGCGCGGTCGTGCTCGAGTCCGACCACCTGGCCGAGACCGTCTACACGATGACCCAGGGCAAGATCATCTTCGCCGAGCCGGAGGGCGTGGAGACGAAAGGTCGGCTCTGGTTCGAGGAGTGCACCAAGGAGGAGCTGCTCGCGAAGTGGGAGGCGCAGGTCCGCGAGTTGGGCCTCGACGTGCGCACGTTCGAGAAGGTGGAAGACATTCGGCGCGAGAACGGCGTGCTCGCCGTGCGCTCCAGTCGGGGCGAGTACCGCGCGCGTCGCGTCGTCCTTGCCGCGGGGAAGGCCGGGAACCCGCGCAAGGCCGGTGTACCGGGCGAGCTGGAACACGCGGCGAAGATCGACCACCGGCTGATCGATGCGGCGCGGCACGCCGGCCAGGACGTGCTGGTCTACGGCGGAGGCGACGTGGCGCTGGAGGCCGCTCTGGCGCTGTGCGGAACGAACCGCGTCACGCTCGCCACGATCGATCCCGAGTTCATCTATCCCAAGAAGCGGAACGTCGACGCGGTGCAGACCAAGGTGGCCGAGGGCAGGATCACCCTGCTCTTCGACACGTGGCTGCATGCGGTGGGCGCCCGGGAAGTGACGCTCTCCGTCGGCGGGAAGGGCGGCGAGCGTCGCACGATTCCGAACGATCACGTTTTCGAGATGATCGGCGCGGACCTGCCGCTCACGTTCTTCGAGCGGATCGGGGTCCAGCTCGAGAGCGCCTGGACCCCGGGGCGATGGCTCGGCCTCGCCGCGCTGTTCGTCGCCGTGTACTCCCTGTACGCGCTCAAGTCCTACGGCAAGGGAATCTCCGCCTGGCCGTTCGAGGGGCTGATCTCGCCGGAGACGTACGACGCGGCGCTGCGCGCCGTCTTCCGGCCGGCGTTCGCCCCCTTCGCCGGTCTCTTCCGGGAGGGCGCGCTCGCCGACATCCTCGCGGACCGCGGCTACCAGCAGGGATACCTGTACAGCCTGCTCTACACCGTGGTGATGGTCGTCTTCGGCTGGGAGGCGATGATCCGCTGGCGCGGCATGGCGCGCAGGAAGAGCTATCAGACCTGGCGCTACGTCACGCTCCTGGCGTTCCAGGTAGGCTTCTTCCTGCTCGTGAACATCGTGGCCGTGCAGGCGCTGACCACCAAGTACGCGTGGCGCGCGTGGGGTCTCTATCAGCCGTTCCCGCTCTTCTTCAACGTGTTCTTCTGGTGGTACGACGGCGATCCCGCGACGATCAAGTGGTTCTTCGTGATCGCCGGGCTCGCCGGGACCCTGGTGGCCATCCCGCTGCTCGCGCGCTGGCACGGCAAGCGGTTCTGCACGTGGATCTGCGGCTGCGGCGGCCTGGCGGAGACCCTCGGGGACCGCTGGCGCCACCTCTCCGCCAAGGGCGAGCGCTCACGCGCGTGGGAGTTCCAGAGCTACGTGGTCCTGCTCGCCGCCGCCATCATCGCCCTGGTCGTCGTCGGCATCTACGAGACCGACGGGAGCAACCCGTGGTGGAGGATCTACAGTTATCTCGTCGACTTCTGGCTCGTCGCCGTCATTCCTGTCACGCTGTACCCGTTCTTCGGCGGCAAGGTGTGGTGCCGGTACTGGTGTCCGCTCGCCGCGTGGAATCAGGTCCTGGCGAAGTGGTACGGGAAGCTGGAGATCCGCTCCAACGACAAATGCATCTCCTGCACGCAGTGCTCCAAGCACTGTCAGGTGGGCGTCGACGTGATGGCCTTCGCGAAGAACCAGCAGAGCTTCGACAACCGCAACTCCTCGTGCATCCACTGCGGGATCTGCATCGACGTATGTCCGATGGACGTCCTGTCCTTCGCCACGGCCGGCGGCGAGAAGTCGCCGCAAGGGGCGGCGGTCGTGTTCGCCCGATCCCGCGCGGCGTGAGGCGAAGGAACGCGTCGAGCCGACCTAGAACCGGTAGAGCGCGCTCGCGTAGACTTGGTCGGTGCGCTGGTCGTCGCCGCGGCTCCGCTCCACGGACATCAGCAGCGCCCAGCCCCGGGTGACCCGGAAGTCCGCGTCGAGCGAGTACCAGCGGACGGTGTTGCGCGTGGAGACGGCCATCAAAGTCGTATCCTCCCGCAGGCCGCCACCGAACTCGACGTGCATGCGGCTGCCCAGGCTCGCGCCCGTGCCGGCGGAGTGCAGCCAGCCCTCGACCATGTCGTTCTCGTAGAACGTGGAGCGCACGCGTGCGCTGATCCCGTGGAAGCTCGGGATGCCGGTGCTGGCCGTGGCCGTCGCGGTGTGCGCGGCGCCCGCCGCCCCGCCCGTGGTGCGCCGGACGTTCACGCCGACGCGCGTGTTGCGTAGCGGCTCGTAGTCGAGCCCCGTCCAGTAACCCTGGCGGTAGCTGTCGTCGAACTCCGTTTCCGGCGTCTCGCGGTCACGATACAGGCGAACGGTGCGCCGCGTGTCGAGGCCCGCGTCCAGGGAAGCGCGCGGGGCGAATCGCCATCTCGTGGAGACGAAGGAGCTGGTGAGCTGCACCGGGCTCTCGCCGGCGTCCTGCTTCCAGCCGCGGTTCAGATCGACGTCCTGGATCGCGGACAGGAAGAGCCGTTCGCCGCTGTAGCGCGCCTGTACGATGACGTTCTCGCGGTTGACGACGTTCTCGGTGTAGGAGCCGACCAGACCGGTGGTGAGGCGCCAGCGCGACGTGCCCGAGGCCCGCTCC
>JBQTGV010000199.1:0-1621 GCA_052390515.1 Candidatus Eiseniibacteriota bacterium
CTCTACTACGACGGCCGGCCCATCGAGCCCTCCCTCGCCGCGCTCAAAGCCGCCCGCGAGACCACGGTGAGCATCCTCGAGCATCTCACCGACGAGCAGTGGGAGCGCACCGGCACCCATTCCGAGAGTGGCTCCTACGGCGTCGAAACCTGGCTCGAAATCTACGCCGCCCACGCGCACGACCACGCCGACCAGATCCGCCGCGCCCGCGCCACCGCCCATCCGTGACGAATCAGCGACGCGCGCGTCCCAGCGCGCGCGTCAGCAAGCGTGCGATGGTCCAGCCACTCAAAGGTCCCGGGGACACCACTACACCTCAATCGCGTTCTCCCGCATGACTTGCGAATACCACGCCGCGCTCTTCTTGGGCACCCGCGCCAGCGTCTCGTAATCCGTGTACACCATCCCGAAGCGGCGGCTGAAGCCGTGCGCCCACTCGAAGTTGTCCAGGAGCGACCACTGGTAGTAGCCGCGCACGTCCGCGCCGTCCTGGATGGCCCCGTGCAGCCCGGCGAGGAACCCGCGGAGCAGGTCGACGCGGAGCTTGTCATCGATGACGCCGTTCGCGATCTCCGTGTCGTCGTTGACGCCGTTCTCGGTGATGTAGAGCTTGGGCCGGTCGTACTCCTTCGTGACCCAGCGGACGAAGTCGCCGAGCGAATGTGGCGCCTGCTCGTAGCCCATGCCGAGCAGCGGGAGTGTCGGCGCCACACCCTGGAAGCCCATGCCACCGTCGGAACCGGGCGCCACCACGCGGCGGGTGTAGAGCTGGACGCCCATGAAGTCCGTCGGCGCGGCGATGACGTCCATGTCACCGGGCTCGATGGGAAAGGGCGCCTCGCGAGCGGAGTAGTACGCGAGCACCCGGTCCGGGTAGCCACGGCCGTAGACGGGGTCATGGTAGAGGCGCGTCTCGAAATCGAGCGCGCTCTCGACCGCCCCGGTGGCCTCCGGCGAGTCATCGGCGGGTTCGAACCAGGTGTCGGCGTTGGTGAGCCCGATCTGGCCGCCGTTGCCCGCCTCGCGGAATACCTGCACGGCCCGGCCGTGAGCGAGCATGCCGTGGTGAATGGCACGTGCGGTGATCGCCGCGCTGCGGATGCCGGGCGCCATGGTGCCGGTGCGGTGGCCGAAGATGGTCCACACCCACGGCTCGTTGAGGGTGCACCACTTCTTCACGCGGTCGCCGTACTGCCGGAAGACGAGCCGCGCGTACTCGGCGAACCAGTCGACGATCTCGCGGTTGGCCCAGCCGCCGAGGTCCTGGAGCGCCTGCGGCAGGTCCCAGTGGTAGAGCGTGATCATGGGCTCGATGCTCCTGTCGAGGAGCGCATCGATGAGGTTGTCGTAGAACCGTAGACCCTTCTCGTTGACCGCGCCCGTGCCGAACGGGAGGATGCGCGACCACGAGAGCGAGAAGCGGTAGCTCTGTAGACCCAACGAGGCCATCAGCTCCACGTCCTCGCGCCAGCGGTGGTAGTGGTCCACCGCCACGTCCCCCGTGTCCCCATCCCGGATCTTCCCCGGCTGGTGGGAGAACGTGTCCCAGATCGAGACGCCGCGGTCATCCTCGCGGTGCGCACCCTCAATCTGGTACGCCGCCGTCGCCGCACCCCACAAG
>JBQTGV010000200.1:0-3422 GCA_052390515.1 Candidatus Eiseniibacteriota bacterium
CTGCGCCTGCATCTCCGCGGCCTCGATCGTGGCCAAGGTGCTCCGCGACCGCCTGATGATCCGGCTGTCGCGGCGCTACCCGGCCTACGGGTTCGAGCGCAACATGGGCTACCCCACGCCGGAGCACTTCGAGGCCCTTGCGAAGTCCGGACCCTGCTCGCATCATCGCATGACCTTCGCCCCGGTCCGGGATGCGCTGCAGCTGGAGCTGGGCTGGTCGTGAAGACGGCGCCGGAGCGCGGCCGCTGGGCCGAGGACGTGGCTTGCCGCCATCTGCTGAGCCTGGGCTTCCGACTCGAGGCCCGCAACGTGAGGCTCGCCGGAGGAGAGGTCGACCTCGTCCTCCGCGAAGGGGAGACCCTGGTCTTCGTGGAAGTGAAGGCGCGGGGCGCGCGCGGGACGGCCGCGGGAGCCGTCTCGGCGGACAAGCGGCGACGCCTCTCGCGGGCCGCGGCCGCGTGGGCGGCGCGCCGGGGGCTGCCGCGGGGTGGGCTCCGCTTCGACGTCGTGACGGTCGAGGGCCGGGGTTCGGACTGTTCGCTCCAGCACGTGCGCGGAGCGTTCGAGACGCCCGAGCGCTGGGCGATCTAGAGGAGAGCCGATGAGATTCGTGGTGCTCTCCCTCCTGGTGATCCTGGCGCTGAACGCCCTGGTCATCGTGGGCGTCGCGTGTATCCTGCTGTTCGATCACCGCAAGGCGAAGCGCCGCGCCGCCGCGGCGGCCGCCCGGGAAGAGGACGCACATGCGAAGGCTTGAGCTGCTGACCCTGGCCGCGCTGGCAGCGGCGGTGCTCGCCGCGGGCTGCGGACAGCGGCTCGATCCGCGGGCGCAGGAGGGCTACGACCTCGTCGTGGAGGGCCGGATCGGCGAAGCCATGGCGTTCGTCAACGCCGTCCTCGCCGACGAGCCGGACAACGCGCAGGTCCGCAACGTGCTCGGCCTCGCGCTGTACAAGTCGGGGGATACTGAAGGCTCCATCCGGCAGTACCTGGAGGCGCTGGAGGACGACTCGAAGCTCGCCGAGGCCTGGTTCAACCTGGGCAATTCCCACAACCTGCTGCGCAACACGGCGGAGGCGGAGTCGGCTTTCGTGAAGGCCGTTCGGCATCAGAAGAAGTTCACGCTGGCCCGGTACAACCTGGGGATGATCTACAAGAACAGCGGCCGGCCCGCACCCGCCCTCGAGCAGTTCCGCGCCGTGGTCGAGATCGATCCGCAGTTCTATCCGGCCTTCCTGGAGATCGGGCTCCACGAGATGGCCGCGGGAGACACCGACGTCGGCATCGCGGCCTTCACCCGCGTGCTGGAGCTCGCGCCGCGGTTCAAGGAAGTCCGCGTGCACCTGGGCAACGCGCTTCTCGGCTCGGCCAAGGAAGACGCGGCGGAGCTTGCCGAGAAGGAGTTCCGCGCCGCGGTCGGGATCGATCCGCAGTACGTCGACGGGCTGTACAGTCTGGGTGTGGCACTCGCCAGCCAGGGGCGGCAGGAGGAGGCGGTGCGCGAGTTCGACAAGGTGTATCGGATGACCGCCGCCGTGCCCGCGCACGACGCGGTGCACCGCCAAGTGAAGGCGTACTTCGAGGAGATCGGCTACACTCCGCCCGACTCCTCGACGGTCAGCGCGTCCAGCTGACCCGCACTCTCCCCGAGATGCTCCCCGGGGAAGGTTTCGCATGCTCGCCACGGTCTCCACGTGCGCGCTCGTGGGCGTCGAGGCGCACACCGTCCACGTCGAGGCGGACGTGTCGCCGGGGCTGCCGCACACGCAGATCGTGGGCCTGCCCGACGCTTCCGTGCGTGAGTCCAAGGAGCGCGTGCAGGCGGCATTGCGCAACTCCGGCTACGCCCTCCCACCCGCGCGCATCACGCTGAACCTCGCTCCCGCGGAGCTGCCCAAGGAGGGGAGCGGATTCGATCTGCCCATCGCGCTCGCCCTGCTGGCGGCCGTCGGGCACGTCGACGCGAAGAGCCTCGCGGGGCTCGTGTTCGTGGGCGAGCTGTCTCTCGACGGCACGCTTCGCCCGGTGCGCGGCGTGCTCGTCGCCGCGCTGGCGGCGCGGGACCGGGGCGCGAGGGGCGTGGTCGTCCCCGAGGCCAACCGCGCGGAGGCGATGTCCGTCGACGGGCTCCGCGTCGGCTCCGCGGGGACGATCCGCGAAGTGGCCGAGCGCGTCGCGGATCCCTCGTTCTTCGAGACCGGCACCGGACCGGAGGGGGACTCCGGCTGCGCGGACGGCGTCGATCTCGCCGAGGTGCGGGGCCAGGGCGTCGGCCGGAGAGCGCTCGAGATCGCCGCGGCCGGGAGCCACAACCTGCTCCTGATCGGCCCGCCGGGAACGGGCAAGACGATGCTGGCGCGGCGCCTGCCGACGATCCTGCCGCGGCTCGGACGAAGCGAGTCCATGGAAGCGACGATGATCCACTCCGTCGCGGGGACGCTGGGACTGGGAGGTCGAGCGCTTCGCCGCGCGCCGTTCCGCGCGCCGCATCACACCGTGTCCGACGTGGGGCTCGTCGGCGGCGGCAATCCGCCGCGCCCCGGCGAGGTGAGCCTGGCGCACCGCGGCGTGCTGGTCCTCGACGAGCTGCCCGAGTTCCGCCGCTCCGCGCTCGAGGCGCTCCGCCAACCGCTGGAGGACGGCCGCGTCGTGGTGGTGCGCGCGCGTCGTGCCGCCGCGTTCCCGGCGCGCTTCCAGCTCGTCGCGTCCATGAATCCGTGTCCCTGCGGCAACTCGGGGAACCCGGAGCGGCCGTGCACCTGCAGCTCGACCGACGTGCGCCGCTACCGCGCGCGCGTGTCCGGGCCGCTGCTCGACCGCATCGACCTGCATGTCGGGGTGGCGCCGATCGAGCTGGAGCGGCTCACCGGCGAGGCCGGCGAGGAGAGCTCCGCCTCGGTGCTGGCCCGCGTGGAGCAGGCGCGAGCAGCTCAGGAAGGGCGGGCCGGACGCGCCGGCGTCTCCCGCAACGCCGAGCTCCCGGCCCGGGCACTGCGCGACGTGTGCGCGCTGCCGCCCGGCGGCAGACAGCTGCTCGCCGCGGCGCTCCGCCGGCGCGGTCTCTCCGCCCGCGCGATCCACCGCGTGCTGCGCGTGTCGCGGACGATCGCCGATCTGGAGGGGGCAGAGCGCGTCCTGCTGGCGCACCTGGCCGAGGCGGTGCGCTACCGGATCCTCTCGGACGGCGGCGTGGGCGAAGGGGGATCGGCGGAGGCGCTCGAGGTGCGGCAGTGATCGGACGCCCGGGAAGAAGGCGCCGAGGACCTTCGCGTCGTCGCCGCCGCGCCGTAGCCACGGACGGCGAAGGCCGGCGGCGCCGATCCGAGCGAGGCAGGACGCCGAGCGAGATTGAGCGAAGGTGCTCGGCGCCTTCGCACCTGGGCGCAGCTAGAACGCTTGCGGCGCCACCGCCGTCCCGGTGT